>UQUX01000073.1 GCA_900544425.1 uncultured Collinsella sp. | reverse complement strand
CGGCGCCAAGGTTTCGGGCAGCGTGTCGAAGAAGACGAGCTATCTGGTCGCCGGTCCCAAAGCGGGCTCCAAGCTCACCAAGGCCGAGCAGCTGGGCGTACCCGTGCTGGACGAGGACGCACTCGAGCAGATCCTGGCTACTGGCGAGGTGCCCCAGGCTTAGGACATCGATAATCAAATTAGAAAACCTCCCGGAAAGGTTGATACTTTCCGGGAGGTTTTTATTTGGGCGTGGTGGCGGGCAGCATGATCTGCGTCATGTAGGTTGCCGAGGGTGACCCTGCGGAGCGGTGTCGTTCCGGAGCGATAGAAGATTCATACAAAGCAAAGGGGCCTCGCAGTGAGGTCCCACAACGGGGCTGCCCCATTGTAATGAGTTTTATACACTTTAACATTAACATTAACGTGTATACTTAGCAGTAAAGATATATGTTGAGAGGAGCAGTTATGGTTACCGTCGCGTTTTCGGAGCTGCGCCAAAACCTTACGCAGGTGGCCGAAAGGGTTGCCAATGATGGCGAGGAGGTTGTGGTCTTCAAGCGGAGCAAGCCGTTGTTCAAAATCGTGCCGCTCGACTATCAAGGCCCGGTTGCAGTGGAATATGATGCTGCCCAGGAGCGTGGGGGCACAAAACCGACGTGCGGCTCGGACAAGCCCAAGCGCGACATGGGTACGATGTGGCATCCCAAGATCACCTGGAAGGAGATCCGTGAGATGCTCGCGGAGAATGAGGACTACCAGGAGTATCTCGATATCGTGGCTAACATGCCAAAGGGAACGCCGCTCGATACGATGACGGTTGAAGATGAAAAGCGCGTCGCGAGGGAGCGCTACCTATGAGGGCATTTCTAGATACCAATTTTCTGCTCGATTGTGTGCTGCCGGGCCGGCCGGAGCACGCAGCGGCGCAAACGATCAAGGGGCTCGTCGACGTGGGGCTTATCGAGGGCGTTGTTTCGGCCTGTTCTCTCAAGGACGCGTACTACATTCTCACTAAACAGGCAGGCGAGGCGCGCGCCCGCGAGGTAGTGCGCGACTGTCTTAAGAGCTATTCGGTAGAGCCTCTCGACCAAGAAGCTTGTTTTACCTCCGCCTATTCCGATGAGCCGGACTTTGAGGACGGCTGTATCCGTGCGATGGCCGAGCGTGCCGGCGTGGACTTTATCATCACGCGTGACCGCGCTGCTTTTGTGCGCTCGACCATCAAGACCTTCTCGCCTGCAGAGTTCATCCGTGCGTTTCCGATTCCGGAGGAGTAAAACCGCCATATCGGGGACTGTCCCCGGCATGGCGGTTATCCTGTAGCCGACGCTCGTTAGCTGAGCTATACTTCATAATTATGTACACAATTATGTTAGGAGTGTGCCATGCCTGTTTGCGTTCCAATTAAAGATATGCGGGACACCGCGAAATTCTCGGAGCTCGTTGAAACTACTACTGGTCCAGTGACTGTTACAAAAAACGGCTATAGCAAAT
Source organism: uncultured Collinsella sp. (assembly GCA_900544425.1). GTDB lineage: Bacteria > Actinomycetota > Coriobacteriia > Coriobacteriales > Coriobacteriaceae > Collinsella. The sequence goes on along the minus strand of UQUX01000073.1, from coordinate 7,237 downwards.
TTGTTGTACTTCGATCCGAGGACTACGACCTCATGGTTCAGGAACAGGCTAAGGCTCGTCTGATGGCTCGTATAGCTGTGGCCGAGCGGGAGCGTGCTGCTGGCACGGCGCGTGATGCCTTTGAGGCTCTCGATGACCTTGAGGCAAAATATGGCCTATAACGTCAAGATTCTGCCTACAGCTGAACAAGAAGTTGACGATATCGTTGATTATCTATTGGGGCATGGTATTTTTACTGCCCGGCACTTTCTTGATAAATACCGTAGCCAGCTCCAGCTTCTTCAAAGTGGTGTAGTTGACTACGGCTTATCGAAGTTACCCGAGCTTGCAGTGCTTGGTTACCATGCTTGCCTCGTTAATTCTTATGTAATGCTTTATTACTACGATAACGAGGACGTTGTGATTGCCCATGTTTTTCACCAAAGCCAAGATTATGCTGCATTGGTGATATCTAGAAATCGATTCGAGTTGCTGGATGATGATTAGTAAGAACCGCCCGGAAGCATGATGCCTTCCGGGCGGTTCTTACTTTGCTGGGGCAACCGGCACCGCGATCCGCGTCACTTGGGTCGCCGGGTCGTCGCTGATGATGTCGTCGATAAGGGCGATTTCGCGTCGTCCCGCTACGCTGCCAACTTGTCAAAAGCCCCGCGCCGGTTGAGCACGGTAAACGCGACAACACAGATGACTGCCGACAAAATCGATCCGCACGGCGAAGCGATGCCCATGGGAAACAACGTATCGGAATAGGCGTTCGACAGCAGCCACGCGCCCGGCACGCGAATGAGCGCCACGGCCAGCACGTTGTGCGCAAAGCCGATGTAGCTCTTGCCATACGCAGCGAAAAAGCCGCTAAAGCAAATGTGGATGCCGGCAAAAATCGCGTCGAAAATATAGCTGCGCATATAGCCGGTGCCGGCCGCGACTACCGCGGCGTCCTTGGCAAAAAAGCCGATAAACGCCGGCGCCACTAGCCATATCAGCACCGTGATCAGACAGCCGTACACTATCGAGATGGTCATGGCGTCCTTGAGCACCTGACGCGCACGATCGCCCTTGCCCGCGCCGGCGTTTTGCGCCGTGAGCGCGCTGACGGTGGCACCCATGGAACTCGGCACAATGAACAAAAAGCTGATCATCTTCTCGACCAGGCCCACGGCGGCGGCGTCGACGAGCCCTCGGTGGTTGGCGATGACGGTGATAAACATAAACGCCACCTGGATACAGCCGTCCTGCACGGCCACGGGCACGCCGATCTTAAGAATACTGCCGAGCACCTCGGGCTGGGGACGCAGGTCGCTGCGCTTAACGTGGATGTTCGTGCGGCGGCTCTTGAGCCACACGAGTGCGAGGGCGACGCTGGCCGTCTGGGCGGTTACCGTGCCGAGCGCCGCGCCCACGGGGCCGAGCCCCATGTGCCCGATAAACAGATAATCGAGTGCGATGTTGATGATGCATGCCACGCCGATCACGTACATAGGCGAACGCGAATCTCCCAGCCCGCGAAAGATGGCCGAGAGGATGTTGTACGCGGCGATAAAGGGAATGCCCATGAAGCAGATACGCAGGTAGGCGGCGGTTCCTTCGACCGCCTCGGCTGGCGTGCCAATGAGTGCCACGATTTGCGGGCACAGTGCGAGCAGGACAGCGGCCAGTACCACCGAGACGCCCATAAACAGCGTGATGGTGTTGCCGATGGCGGTCTCGGCGCGATCGAAGCGGCGCGAGCCCACGGCGTGGCCGACGATGACCGTAGTTCCCATGGCCAGGCCCACGAGCGTCACGGTAATGATATAGAGCGTCTGCGCGCCATTGCCCACGGCGGTGATGCCGGCAGCGCCGCTAAACTGCCCCATCATGTACAGGTCGGCCATGCCGTAGAGCATCTGCAAAAAGTACGAGAGCATATAAGGCAGGGCAAAGACCGCGATGGTCTTAAGGACATTGCCGCGTGTGAGGTCGTGTTCCATGGGCGGGGCTTTCTGGCTGGGTTCGTTTAGCTACCAGTGTAGTGAAAACCCTACAACGATTGTAGAGTCAAGGTTTATGTTGGCAGTGGGGCGAAATAAGTCGCGCGCACCATTATTCCGAGTGAATATGGACACACGTCACGAGAACTCGCCGCCGGCGCTAACCTTGCAGAAAACGATTTCGGAATACTTGACACCATTATTCGGCGCGCAATAATACGTGCGTTTGCGAACAACGTTTGATGGGGGTTGAACCTGCGTGCGCAATCTCAAAATACTGTTTTCCTATCTAGGGACATACCGTCGCGATGCCATCCTCGGCGTGTTCTTTGTGTCGGTCGAGACGGTGCTCGAGCTGTTTATCCCGGTCATCATGGCCAACATCATCGATGTGGGCGTGCCTGCGTGTGATATCAACTACATGCTGCTACAGGGTGCGTACATGTTGGTGTGCGCTGCGCTTTCGCTGGTACTGGGCTTGGGTTATGCCCGCACGTCCGCCCGCGTTGCCTCGGGCCTAGGCGCCAACCTGCGCGAGGCCGAGTACAAAAAGATTCAAACGCTCGCCTTTGGCAACCTGGACAACTACGACGCCAGCTCGCTCGTCACCCGCATGACCACGGACATCACCGTTATCCAAAATGCTGTGGGCAACGGCTTTCGCCCTATGGTGCGCGGCCCGGTGACGCTTATCGTCGGCCTTATCTACGCGCTGATGCTGTCGCGCCCGCTCGCCACCGTCTTTGCGATCATCTTGCCTGTGCTGGCAATCGTACTGGGCGTCATCACCTATCGCGTCAGTCCGCTCTACCGCCAACTCCAGACCTCGATGGACTACCTCAACGGCGTGGTACAGGAGGACCTCACCGCCGTGCGTGCCGTCAAGGCCTACGTTCGTACCGAGCACGAGGAGGCCAAGTTCGACACCGTCAATACCGAGCTCGCGCGCACTGCGACAAAGACCTTTGGCAGCGCGGTGCTCAACCTGCCGGTGTTTCAGCTGTCGATGTACGTGGCTGCGCTCTCCATCCTGTGGATTGGCGGCCGCATGATTCTCGCCGGCAAGTTGGGTGTAGGCTCGCTCACGGGCTTTATGAGCTACGTGCTGCTGATCATGAACTCGCTCATGATGATTTCCAACGTGTTTTTGCTGCTCACGCGCGCTCTTACGAGTGTGGGCCGTATCGCCGAGGTGCTCGACGAGGAACCCTTTATCGCCAACCCTGCGGGAGACCTCGCGACTGCGGCGCCAGCGGACGGCAGTATCGAGTTTCGCGACGTTTCCTTTAAATACCGCGCGGATGCAGCCGAGGATGTGCTCGAGCATATCGACCTTCGCATCGAGAGCGGCTCGACGGTGGGCATCCTCGGCGGCACGGGCTCGGGCAAGAGCTCGCTTGTGCAGCTGATTGCGCGCCTGTACGACGCCACCGAAGGCGCCGTGCTTGTGGGCGGACGCGACGTGCGCGACTACGACCTCGCTGCCTTGCGCGACGCTGTGGGCATTGTGCTGCAAAAGAATGTGCTGTTCACGGGCACCGTGCGCGAGAACCTGCAGTGGGGCAATCCGCAGGCGTCGGACGATGAGCTCCTCGCGGCTTGCCGCGCGGCGTGCGTGGACGAGTTCCTTGATCGCATCGGCGGGCTGGACGGCGAGTTGGGCCAAGGCGGCGCCGGTGTCTCGGGTGGCCAGAAGCAACGTCTGTGCATCGCGCGCACGCTGCTCAAGCATCCGCGCGTGCTCATTTTTGATGACTCCACCAGCGCGGTCGATATGGCGACCGACGCTAAGATTCGCGAGCACATCGCCCGGATTTCCGATACGACCGTGCTCATCATCGCCCAGCGCATCGCGAGTGTCATGGATGCCGATCGCATTGTGGTGCTGGACGACGGTCGTGTCCACGGCGTGGGCACGCACGAGGAACTGCTGGCGGGCGACAACATATACCAGGAGATTTACGCCTCGCAGATGGAGTTTGCGGGGAACGCGGACGCCGGCGATGGCAACGACGGTGGCTGCGCGAATGATCCATTTTCCTCCGTCGCATGCGGATCACCCTTGGAAGGGGGTGAGCGCCATGCCTAAGACCGCAGCCCAAGCACGCCCGGCCGACCTCAAGCGCACTGTGCGTCGCTTGCTCTCCTACATGGGGCATGCCAAGTTCTCGTTGCTCGCGGTGGGCGTGCTCGCCTCCGTCGCCGCCATCGCGAGCCTCGCCGGCACCTACATGGTGCGCCCCATCGTTAACGGTTTGGCCGCGGGCGGGGATGAACTGCTCGCCAAGCAGGTCATCCTGACGGCGATCATCTACGCCGCGGGCGTGCTCTCGGCCCTGGGCTACTCACAGATCATGGTGCGCGCGGCCCAACACGTGGTGTCCGATATTCGCCGCGACCTGTTCGCGCACATCCAGACGCTGCCGCTCAGTTATTTTGACAGCACGCGCTCGGGCGACATCATGAGTTTTTTCACCAATGACGTCGACACCGTCTCCGAGGCGCTTAACAACAGCTTTGCCAACGTGATTCAGGCCACCATTCAGGTTGCGGGCACCACGGCCATGCTCATCATCCTTAACTGGCAGCTCACGATTATCACACTCGTGTGCGATGCGGCCATTGTGCTGTATGCGCGCTATTCGGGCGCGCGCTCTAAGCGCTTCTTTGCCGCCCAGCAGGCATCGCTTGGCGACCTGGACGGATATATCGAAGAGATGGTCTCGGGCCAAAAGGTCATCAAGGTCTTTAACCGTGAGGCGGCGAATGTCGCCGGCTTTGCCTGCCGCAACGACGAGCTTCGCCGCACCGGCACCGCCGCCGTGAGCTATGCCAACTCCATGGTGCCCATGACCGTCGTGATTGGCTACGTCAACTATGCCATCGTCGCCGTGGCGGTCGGCATGCTCTGCATCAAGGGGCTCGCCGATGTGGGTGCACTTGCAAGCTACCTGGTCTTTGTGCGCCAGGCCGCCATGCCCATCAACCAGTTTACGCAGCTCGGCAACTTCTTGCTCAACGCGTTGGCCGGTGCCGAGCGCCTGTTTGCGGCTATGGACCTTGAGCCCGAGGTGGACGAGGGCTGCGTGGAGCTGGTGCAGACGGGCGATGCCGCGTGGGCGTGGAAAATTCCCGAGGGCCAGGGCGTGGGCGTCTATGGGCACCTGCATGACGTGGCTGCCGTTGATGGGTCGGGCCGCGCGGTGGCTGCCGACGGTACCGAGCTCACGTGCGGCTTGGTCCCGCTTGCCGGCGACGTGCGCTTCCATGCCGTGGACTTTTCCTACGTGCCGGGCACCCGTGTGCTCACGGACCTCAACCTGTTTGCCAAGCCGGGGCAAAAGATCGCGTTTGTGGGCTCGACGGGTGCCGGAAAGACGACCATCACCAACCTCATCAACCGCTTCTACGAGGTTGATGACGGCGAGATCACGTACGACGGCATCGACGTCAAGCACATTGCCAAGGCCAGCCTGCGCGGGTCGCTCGGCATTGTGCTGCAGGACACGCACCTGTTTAGCGGCACCATTGCGCAGAACATCCGCTTTGGCAAGCTCGACGCGACCGACGAGGAGGTGCGCGCCGCTGCCGAGGCCGCCTGCGCGGATTCGTTTATCCGCCGCCTGCCTAGAGGGTACGACACACCGGTCACGGCCGATGGCGCCAACCTGTCGCAGGGCCAGCGCCAGCTGCTCGCCATCGCGCGCGTGGCCGTCGCCGATCCGCCGGTGCTCATCCTGGACGAGGCCACGAGCTCCATTGACACGCGCACCGAAAAGCTCATCGAGCGCGGTATGGACCGCATCATGCGCGGACGCACCACGTTTATGATCGCGCACCGCCTGTCCACCGTCCGCGACGCCGACGCCATCATGGTCCTCGAACACGGCCGCATCATCGAACGCGGCACCCACGAAGAGCTGCTCGCCCAGCACGGCGAGTACTGGCAGCTGGCGCATGGCTTAAAAGAGTTGGATTAACCCGTTCGAGCACGATGCTTTGGTCCCTCCATGCTCCTCACCTCGCCTCAAACCATCACAACATTCGACGTTTTTTGCCAAAAACGGGAAAAGCATCGAATGTTGTGATGGTTTTTCTACCACTCGATCGGGTGGAATCGCTTTCTTGCGCACGAAGGTGTGCGGATCCGTGGGCAGGGGAATAAGGTTGGTTATCCGACTCCATTGGAGGGCTCATGGACCTGCCGATCGTCCTGTCCCATAAGACTGCCTGGCTGTACCACAACGTGGCGCGCCCGTCCGAGCCGCTCTCGCGAGCAAGCAGCCTATACGATGAGGACTCGCTTGCTAATGAGGCGGAACCGACCGCGAGCCTGCCCAAATTGGGACTCGATGCCAAGGGGCTGAGGGCTTCAACGGCAGTTGGGATCGTTACCGACTATCTGGTTTCGCTTGGTATTCCACGAGAAGAGCTCGATCATATCGATACGCTCGTCAACTTCGATTTTGAGCGCTCGACGCCGGCTGGATTTAGGTGCCACGTGTTTGGGGCGCCGGTACCTCCAGGCCATCTTATCGAGGTGGCAGAGGGCCTTCTAGTGGTTGATGAGGTCATGTGCTTTGTCCAGGCGGGTTCGTGGATGAGCGAGCCCGAGCAGCTGGAATATGGCTACGAAATCTGTGCCCGATACCATTTGAATCATCTGTCGACAGGCGATTATATCGAGATGGGGCAGAGGTATACCGTTGCCGATTTGATTGCCTATTGCAATGAGAACCGATCTCGTCAGGGGGCTGTACGCGCGGCCGCCGTGCTCAAGCGCGTGCACGATGGCGCGCGGTCGCCCATGGAGACGGCCACCGCAATCATGGTCGTAGCAAAACGTTCCCAGGGCGGGCTGGGATACGTCAAGATCGAGCTCAACCATCGGGTCGATGTTCCCAACGAGTTCAAGTATCTCGCAAAGGCCGGGTATTTCGAGATCGACGTATATGCGCCTGCGAGCGGTACGGGGATTGAATACAACGGCTCGGACCATCTTGATAAACAGCGCAGCGCGTCGGATGCGGAGCGTATGACCGTGCTGAGCGCGCTGGGCTTTAGGATGATCGTCCTCACCGGGACTCAGTTTGCTCACCAGCTGCAATTGCACCGGGCGATGAACGCCATCGCACTCGCGATAGGCCTTAAGTGCGACCGAAGCGAAGCGTTCCAGAAACGTCAGAACGACCTGCGAGAATTCGTGATTCGGCACTGGGACGGCGGCCTCTAGGGGCGTTTTGGTCCTTCTACGGGGTGCCGTGGGC
>UQUX01000072.1 GCA_900544425.1 uncultured Collinsella sp. | reverse complement strand
CGTCTAGGAATAGACCGGTGTCATCGAGTGCGATCCAGCTGTCATCGAGCGTCTGCGTGCAGGCCACGTTGACGGTGGCGTACTCGTGGGCGCACACGCGCAGCACGGATCCCACGACGCCCTCGCCGGCAACGGGGGAGTCCAGGGCGATCTGCAGGTCGAGCGTCGACTGGGGACGGACGACGACGTCGATGGCGGCGATGGCCGCGGCGGCATCGACGCCGCTCACACGCACGGTAACCGTGGCGTGCTTGTATGCGGGCACATCGATGACGACGCGCTTGGTGGCGTGGTCGGCCAGGTAGGTGTAGGCAGCCTCGCCCATGCCAGTCTCGAAGGCCTCAGCGGGGGAGAGCTCCTCCTCCAGCTTAATGGCACCGGCCTGGTAGACGGAGGTGGCGGGCACGTCGAGCTCGGTCTCGGGCGTGATGCGGGCGCGGTCGGCGGCATCGCCGGGCGCGGAGGCGCGGCGCTCGGGGAAGCGCTCGGCCATGGCGTCCATGGCGGCGTCGAACGCGTCTGCCACGCCAGCAAATTGCTCGTCCAAGCCCTCAACCTTAACGGTCTCGGCGGGAGCGGCGGCAAGCTCGTCAGAGAGCTCGAGCTTGGTCTGGTTCATCTTCAGCCAGCCCCATGTGGCAGCCGGCATCGCATTGACCTGCTCAAGGGTGGTAGCAGCGGTGTTCGTGGTCTGTTTCATTATCCGATCGCTCCTTCCATCTCGAGCTTGATCAGGTTGTTCATCTCGACGGCGTACTCCAGCGGTAGCTCCTTGGAGACCGGGTTGGCAAAGCCGTTGACGATCATGGTACGGGCTTCTTCCTCCGAGATACCGCGGCTCATCAGGTAGAACACCTTATCGTCGCCGATACGGCCGATGGTGGCCTCGTGGCCGATGTCGACATTCTTGGCGCGGATGTCCATGGCGGGGATGGTGTCGGAGCGGCTCTGGTCGTCGAGCATGAGCGACTGGCAGCTCACGGTTGCCTTGGAACCCTCGGCCTTGGGCGTGGCCACGATGGAGCTGCGGAAGGTCTGGATGCCGCCGCTCTTGGAGATGCCCTTGGTCTCGACGGTTGCCGAAGTATCGGGCGCGTTGAGCACGACCTTGCAGCCGGTATCCAGGTTCTGGCCGGCGCCGGCAAAGGTGATGCCGGTAAAGCTCGAGCGGGCGCGGCGTCCGCTGAGCACGCTCATGGGGTAGAGGTAGCCCACGTGGCTACCGAAGGAGCCGCTGATCCACTCGATGTCGCCGTCCTCGTCCACGCGCGCACGCTTGGTGTTGAGGTTGTACATGTTCTTGGACCAATTCTCGATGGTAGAGTAGCGCAGGTGCGCACGCTTGCCCACAAAGAGCTCGACGGCGCCGGCGTGGAGGTTGGCCACGTTGTACTTGGGCGCGGAGCAACCCTCAATGAAGTGCAGGCTCGCGTCGTCCTCGACGATGATGAGCGTGTGCTCAAACTGGCCGGCGCCCTTGGCGTTGAGGCGGAAGTAGCTCTGCAACGGGAAGTCAAGCTTGGTGCCCTTGGGCACGTAGACAAACGAGCCGCCCGACCACACGGCGCCGTGCAGGGCCGCAAACTTGTGGTCGGTGGGCGGGATGAGCGTCATAAACTTCTCGTGGATGAGCGGCTCCCACTGCGGATCGTGCAGGGCTTCTTCGATGCCGGAGTAGACGATACCCATCTTGGATGCGGTGTCCTGCATGTTGTGGTAGACGAGCTCGGAGTCGTACTGTGCGCCGACGCCCGCCAGATAGCTGCGCTCGGCCTCGGGGATGCCCAGGCGCTCAAAAGTGTTCTTGATGTCGTCGGGCACCGACTCCCAGTCGTGCTTTTGGTCGGTGTTGGGCTTGACGTAGGTGACGATGTTGTCCATGTCCAGGCCCTCGATGGAGGGGCCCCACGTCGGATCGGGGAAGCGGTTGAAGATCTCGAGGGACTTGAGGCGCAGGTCGAGCATCCACTGCGGCTCGTCCTTCTTGGCGCTGATCTCGCGCACGATGTCGGGCGTGATGCCGGCGTCGAGGCGCTCGAATCCCTCCTCGCCATAGGTGAAGTCGTAGAGGCTGCGGTCGATGTCCGCGACCTCGGTGCGGTTCTTGGTCATTGCTTCGCCCCTTTACGCCTGCTCGGCAGCGGCAGCCTCGGCCTGCGCGCGCTGCTCGGCGGCCTCGCGCTCGAAGGTCTCAAAGCCGTTCTTGTCGATCCAGGGGATCAGCGAGGCGTCGTCCTCGCGCACGATGTGGCCCTTGACCATAACGTGGACGCGGTCGACATCCAGGTGCTCCAGGATGCGCGTGTTGTGCGTGATGATGAGCATGGAGCCGTCGCAGCTCTTGCGGTAGGCGTCCATGCCGTGGCTGACGGTGGACAGGGCGTCGACGTCCAGGCCGGAGTCGGTCTCGTCCAAGATGGCGAGCTTGGGCTGCAGCAGCAGGAGCTGGAGCATCTCGACCTTCTTCTTCTCGCCGCCCGAGAAGCCCACGCCCAGCTCGCGGTTGAGGTAGGCGGTGTCCATGTTGAGCTCGGCCGCGAGCTCCTTTACGCGACGGCGGAACTCCTTGCCTTTCATCTCCAGACCGGGGTGGCCGGCGATGCTAGCGCGCAAAAAGCTCGACAGCGGCACGCCCGGGATCTCGACCGGGGCCTGGAAGCTCAGGAACAGGCCGGCGCGCGAGCGCTTGTCGGTGGTGAGCTCGGTGATGTCCTGGCCGTCAAAGACGATGCGGCCGTCGTTGACCGTGTAAACGGGGTCGCCCATGACCAGGTGGCCGAGGGTGGACTTGCCGGCGCCGTTGGGTCCCATCAGCACGTGGGTCTCGCCGGCGGCGACGTTAAGGTTGACGTTGTGGAGGATGGTCTTCTCGTCCACGGAGGCGGTCAGACCTTCGATGGAAAGCAGCGGATTTGCGCTCATGCTGTCCCTCTCTGTATATGGTGTACTCATAGGTGTACTAAACCCTAGGAATCTTCTCGGAATAAAGTTACTATGGGTTCGGCGTTAGTCAAGGGAAAACCCGACTAATCCACTCGACTTTTCAAATTCTGGGACAAAATAACCTGTTGTGTTTGTCCCACTTACTTAAGATTTGGGACAAACAAACCTGGTTATGTTGTCCCAGATGCGATGGGAGGGTAGGTATGCTCATTTCTTCCAAGGGCCGCTATGCCCTCCGGCTGATGATCTATATCGCGGCGCTCGGTGACGCCGAGGGCAAGATTGCTCTGCGCGAGGTTGCCGACCGCGAGCATATCTCGCAAAAGTATTTGGAGCAGCTGGTGCGTCCGCTTATGAAGGCTGGCTTGCTTAAGAGCGTGCGCGGCAAGGGCGGCGGCTACATGATGGCCAAGGACCCGGCCGAGGTGCGTGCCGGCGACATCCTGCGCGTTGTCGAGGGCAGCACGGCGCCCGTGGCGTGCGACGGCATCGACAACAGCTGCACCCGCAGCGATTTGTGCTCGACCGTCAAGTTCTGGCGCGGCCTAGACGACGTGATCGAAAAGTACGTAGATGGCGTGACGTTGGCCGACTTGGCCGCCGTCCCCGAGATCAACTTTGACATTAAGTTGTAGGGCTGCAAATGACATCTCTCGATAAGGTGTACAAGCAAATCGAAGTTTTTGCTCGGGAATGTGATACCGAGAAGGTTGTGCTGTTTGGTTCTCGCGCTCGAGGTGACGGTTTGCCTAAGAGCGATATTGACATCGCCGTAGCAGGTTGTCAGGATTTCGGCCGTTTCTCATATTTGATCGAGGAGCGTCTTGATACTCTTTTAGATGTAGATGTCGTCAATCTCGACGAGTCCTTATCGCAGCAATTGCTCGATGAAATTGCCAGGGATGGTGTGATTCTGTATGAAAAAATATGAGAACTTTGCCAGCGCCTTGGCGAATCTTGAGGATGCGCCCAATCAGGATCTCAACAATGATTTTGTTCAGAGTGGATTGATTAATAAGTTCAATCTTCAATTTGAACTGAGCTGGAAGCTCCTTAAGCGTCTGCTCGAGTATGAGGGCGCCACGCTTGCCGCGTCGGGGTCTCCTCGTGCCATCTTGAAGGAGTCCTACCGATTCTACGACTTTATTGATGAGGCAGCCTGGCTGGATATGCTCAGAGACCGCAATACGAACGTCCATATCTACGACAACAAGCTCGCTCAAGATTTGATTCAGCGCATCTTGAACGTCTATATTCCCGCTTTCTGTCAGTTGAGAGACGGGCTGACGAAACGTTACGGCGAGCTTCTGTTGGCGCCCGATGACCAGTTTGTCTAATTCCTTAAGATTTCGCGGAGGGTTGTTGCCGTTTACCGAGGGGTTGTTGTGCAACAACGGGCGAGCTGCAATACTTATTTTTATCTTTGCAAACTGAACTTTAACTACACCAATGCAGGGAGGATCTTATGCAGCCCAAGCATTCTGCGATTGTCGCGGGCCTGACGTTGGCGCTTTCGTTTGGCGCCGTTTCCGCGCCGGCACCCGCCGCTGCCGAGGAGCCCACGCCGGGCGTTGCCTCGGATGCCACCGATATCGATAAAGGTCTCTACACCCAGCAGTCCTTCTCGGGCGTGCTGAGGTCGGTCCAGGGCGTTTCGTTTGTCAACGTGACTCCCGAGATGAAGTACTTTACCAAGTACGAGAGCCATGGTAACTACAACCAGGGATTTTCGTTTGGTGACGGCTATAACGCACTGGGTTACTATCAGTTTGATCGCCGCTGGTCGCTCATTCCGTTTATGAAGCAGGTTTACAACTACGATTCTGCCAAGTACAGCATGCTCAAGGATGCGATTGATCGCGGCAGCGAGATTTCCAACACGAGCAATGCCATGTACGAGAACGGCCAGCTCACCGAGTTGGGCCGTATTGCGCAGGAGGCCTTCCAGGGTGCTTACAACACCGATCCTGTTGAGTTCTCAGCACTTCAAGATGCTTATGCGTACAACTCGTACTATGCGGTGACCGAGGCGTGGCTCAAGAGCGGCCTGGGTATTGATATTTCGGGCCGCGCTGACTGCGTCAAGGGCATGGTGTGGAGCATTACCAACATGTGCGGCACTGGTGGCTGCAGGGACTTTTTCCGCTGGGCGAATCTTTCCAACGATATGTCCGATCGCGAGTTTGTGACGGCGCTTTCCAACAGCGTGGTCAATAACGTGGCGACCAAGTATTCGAGCCAACCCCAGTATCATGAGGGCTGGAAGAACCGCTACCGCAACGAGCTAAAGGACTGCTTGGTTTATATCGCTGAGGACGAGGCTGCCGCCGCGACGCCCGTGCAGCCCGAGCCCACACCGGCGCCCTCGCCGACACCTGATTCGAATGACGACTCGAGTGACGATGCCAACGATGACAGGATGGATGCGCCCTCGACCGATGCTGACGGTAATGGCTCTGCTGGTGGCACTACCAACGACGGCTCTACCTCGAACGGCTCCGATTCGAACGGCTCTGCTGCGGGCGATTCGCCTTCAAGCTCTGCCGGCAATACGGACAGCGACGCTTCTGGTTCGACCGGCGCTGACACCTCTAACTCATCTACCGGCTCTAACAACGGCTCCGGCTCTGACGCAACCCCTGATTCCGATGCTTCCAAGGACGACTCGAATAAAGCGCCGGACGCTCCCGTTGCTTCGCCGGACAAGAAGCCCTCTTTCTCCGAGCAGCTTGGTTCTACGCTGGGTTCTTCGCTGATGGCTGGCGTCAATAACGGCTCGGCCCAGAACAAGGACAACTCTGATCAGGTTTCCACGGAAAAGACCGAGGCCTCAAAGGGCGACTCCAAGGACAAGGCTTCCGAGAAGACCGAATCCGATAAGGGTTCTAGCTCTGAGGAGAAGGGCGACAAGTCCGAACAGAAGAAGGACGAGAGCAAGACCGAGGGCGAAAAGAAACAGCCCGAAGACGACGACAAGAGCGGTGCTGACAACCAGGCCCAAGAGCAAAATGACTCCAAGACGGTGACCACTACAACCACGACGACTACAACGACCAAGTCATCTGGCGGTAACATGCCCAAGACGGGCGACCTTATCGTTATGGCGAGCCTTGCCAGTGCAAGCTTGGCCACACTGGGCGCTACGTCTATCGTAAGTGGTAAGCATAAGCTCGATCAGCAGAAGAAACCTTCTGGGGAGGACGGCTCGGAGGAGTAGCCTCTCGGTTGCCAGATAACTAAAGAGTTGGGACGGGGTCCGGTGCGAATGCATCGGGCCCCGTTTTGTTGTGCAACGATTAGTTATGCCCCCTCATACCTCTTGTTGCTACCGTTGCCCGATATGTTCGCGCGGCGACATCGGTACATGCGATGCGGTCATTACAATTGGCACCGTGCTGCGATTTAGGGGGAACGTTTTGGTGTCTGAACAGGCAAATGTTGATTGTGCTGCTGGCTTTGGCGTGCGCTTGATCGGCTGTGCCGACGATGCGGTTTTGCCCATTGGCATACACGACTATGCGGAGGCTCTTGGTTGCTGCACGCTGGTCGACAAGACCATGTTTATTGCCGATGTGTTGGACTGCGACGCGTCCGTTGTGGTGTGCTGTCGACCCGAGGGTTTTGGCAAGAGCATGAACTTGTCGATGCTCAGGGCTTTTCTGGAGCGTCCAGCGGTCGGTCGCTCTGGTCAGCGTTTGTTTGCCGATGCTCAGATTTGGGATGCGAACGGCGGGCGCTATCGGGATGAGTACGCTTGCTATCCGGTGATATCGCTGGACTTTTCTGGCGCTGCAAGGCGTGGCCCCGCTGTTGCCGACGTCGTGCGCGATGCTCTTTCGGGCGAGTGCGCCCGCCTGCTGGCGCTTTTGGAGGCTCCAGATTTAGCTCGAGACAAGGTGCGTCACATCGAACGTGTTGCGCGTGGCGCGGCGAGCGCGGACGAGGTCGCCTCGGTGCTTGGCGTGCTCATAGAGCTGCTGGAGATTGCCAGCGATGAGCAGGTTGTATTGCTCGTTGATGGGTACGATGCGGCGTGGTCTCGCCGTGCGAGCGCGAGGGACGCTTCCGACGCCGATCCGGCAGAACTACTTGACCGTGTGCTGTTTGACGCCATTGCCACTGCGCGCGATTCGTTGCGGCTGACGTGTCTGATGGGGGAGTGTCCCGGTCCTGCCGAAGCGGCGCTTTCTTCGCGCGGCTGCTCGTATTGTCTGACGACGCCGCTGTCGGCGTGGTGTGACCGATGGTTCGGTTTTTCGGATGCCGAGGTCGAGGCTCTGTTGAATCATGCTGGGCGCGAGGAATACCTGGATGATGCGCGTGAATGGCTCGAGGGGTATCGGTTTGGCAGGGCCTATTGCTCGAGTCCAGAGCGTGTGATCGGTTTTCTTGGCCGAGGCTGCACGGCGCCTGTGCGTGCCGATCTGTATGGATATGCCGATTGCCTGAGTAGGGTAGTTGCCGGGTGGAATCTCGACCGCCTTTCGGTCTTGTTTGATTTGCTCGAGGCCCATGGGTGCGCTGAGGTCTCGCTTTGTTTGGGCACTGCAGAGCCAGATGTCTCGCCTGACGATGGCATGTGGACAGCGCTGTATCTGTCCGGTTTTCTCACGACGGATATGACTGAGGAGCCAGAGCATGGCAATCGCCTCCGTGCTTTGCGATTGCCCAATAACGAGCTTCGCCAGGCCTTGCGTCTAGTGATTATTGAGTGGTTTGAGTGCACTGCAGAAGACATTCGAGACGTCGATGCGTTTCGCGACGGGCTGTGCCATGGGAACGAGGATACCGTGAGGCGGGCGCTAAGCCGCATCCTGGGGGATGCGGGAATCGGTGAGACCGACCTAGATACGCCGCTGCCATATCATCTGCTCTTGCAGGGGCTCTGCTTTGGCTTGCCGGGCTATGCCAATCCTGCCTCGAGGCGAAAGTGTGGCGCAGGTCGCTGGGACATCCAGGTTTTCCCTACGGGTGCTGTGTTCGACGTAGCAGATACGATTGGCATGCTGGACGAGCGCCCGCTGATAACGATTAACTTGATGTATGACCCCGATGTGGATGCGCTGGGACTGGAATTGCTGGCCGTGCAGTCGCTACTCGACATAGAGCGCGACGGCATCGACGAAATCCGTGTACCGCGCCCCGGCGTGGGTCGCATGCGCTGGGGGTTCGGTTTTGATGGGCAGCATGTGGCTACGGTGTGCCAGCGGCTTTAAGCGCCGAGGTGTTTCCGGCTTCCGTTACTCGGTGTCCTTCATGGGCGGCATGGGCTTCCAGTCGGGGTCCTTGATGATCTTGCGGGCGTCCTTCATGCCACGGCGCAGCGCCGGAATGCCGGTCTTAAAGCACTTGTCGACCGCGGCCAGGCGAATGAACTCCTTGCAGAAGGTCGCGGCGTTGCCCAGACGGAACAGCACGGGGTGATAGTCGCCGTAGATTTGCATGTAGCGGGCCAGATAACCGCGGTTGCGCATGATGTAGTAGCGGTTGGTGTCGCTCGTGGAGTTGAGCTGGCGCTTGCCGGCGATGTCCCAGTTAGAGACGGCGCGGGCGCGCTTGAGCACCACGTCGGCCACAACGGCGGCGGGGAAGTGCTGGCTGGCTACGTAGCCGTAGCAGGCATCGTCGCCGTAGATAAAGAAGCGCGCGTCGGGCAGGCCGATTTTGTCGACCACGCGTCGCGAGAACATGCCGCCCTCAAAGCACAGCTGGTTCATGGCGCGGTAGCCCTCGGGACCCAGATCCCACTTGGCGATGGGGTTGGGGATGCCGAGCGAAAGGATGAGCTGGTACTGCCAAAAGAAGGCGCCGCCGTCAAAGTCCAGGCGCGAACCCTGGATGACATCGTAGCGGTCGGTCCACTTGGCAAGACGCTCGATGCCTTCGGGGATGACGAGCACATCGTCGTCCATCACCCAGAACCACTGGGCG
>UQUX01000071.1 GCA_900544425.1 uncultured Collinsella sp. | reverse complement strand
CGCGCGTGGCCCCGTTTACCACCACGGTTCCGTTGGTGGACGACAAGTCCTCGACAAACCATGCGCCAGACTCGTCGCACCAGATATGGGCATGGCGGGCCGAGACGTCGTCGGTGATGCCGCCCTCCCCCGTTGCCAGCGCGCCGATCTCAACGCCTTCCTCACTCGGCTGAATCCAGCGCGGGACGCTCACCACGTAGCCGTTTTGCACGCACAGCAGTCCCAGCGGATGCGCCGGCGCGACCTCGTGCTCGCCCGCGACCGAAGATGTGCTCAGCGAGCGCGGCGTCGACGTGTCGCCGCCACGGGTCGCATGAGCGCGGCGGCTCGCCCGACTTGGAACTAAGGCGGGCGTGAGAGCAAACGGCATAGGGAACGAATCTTGCGGATGTACTCCTCGACGTCAGGCAGGTAAGCCCCACGAAGTCACCGGGGAGGCCCAAGCGGCCCGGCACCACTTCCAGATTCTGACCAGGGCGAGTCGTTCGCCGGTGGCTGAAGGCTCGCTCCCACCCAAAAGGGGAGATTCGCGTTGTTCCCCAATCGCTCTCGCATCTTTCATTTTGCTCGAGGTGGGCTATAAAAACTTTCCTGGTGAAAGGCGGCGATTGGTTTCCTTTCTTTCTAGAGGAGCGCGCCTGTAATCTGTTTTCATCCTAAATCAAGTTAAGATCGGACCTTCCAGAGGCAAGTCGACTCAAACTGCGAGGCTCCATGTTGGAATAAAGAGCGCTGTCGAAGTGCCAACAACACAAAGCTTGCCAGTCTCAAATAGAACCTTTTGGGAGTCCGATTGGGCCGCACACCGAATCCCCGCTGGTGGTTTTTTATAGCTGCGCAAAAATAAACAAGGTTAGTGCCAGTCCAGCATGAAATTGAGGAACGTATGCATTTTTTCTCAGTAAGTGATCGTCGTTACTGCTTCGATGAGGTCACTCGCAATTGCTTTCAGGTTGACCAAGCATCAGAAGATGCGCTTCGCATATTTGAAGCATCGGGAAGAACGGTCAACTCGAAGTTGCTAACAAAGTCACTTGCTGCGAAAGGCTACGACCAAACGACCATAGCAGAACTTGAAGACGACATTGATGAGTATCAACGATTGTCTGAGCGGACTTTCTTAACAAAAGACACGCCTCGAAAACTTAGATCCATCGAACTCCACGTTTCACATGCATGCAACCTTGGTTGTAGTTACTGTTTTGCCGGTAAAGGAGATTATGGAACGTCTCCTCTGCTGATGACAGACGAGATAGCCTTCAAGGCGGTCGACTACCTCGTCGCAAGTTCATCGGAAAACGAAACGCTTGCGATCGTCTTTTTTGGTGGGGAACCCATGATTAACGAGCCGCTGATATGGAAAACGGTCGACTATTCAAAAAGAATATACCCCAATAGAAACTTTACCTATTCTATTACGACCAACGGAACGCTTTTGAATGACACTGCTGTGAATTCTTTCAAGGAGCACGGGTTTTCTGTTCTGATTAGTCTCGATGGTACAGGATGCAAGCACGATGCATCGCGCCCGTACAAGACGGGAGGCGGCTCTTTCTCCGATATCGACAAAAACGTTCGTCGTTTTTCCGAGTCGTTCCCCTTCGGCGCAAGAGCGACCTTAACAAATAATAACTGTAACCTTGTTGAAGACTATCTTCAGTTTAAAGAGATGGGCTTCAGAAGGATTTACTTCTCGCCCGTGAGCTCATTCGATGAGAATATCAAACTCGACGAACACTCATTAAACAAAATCAGGGCGGGCCTAATAGATTTGGCGGATCAATATCTCAAACAGATTGATCAAGGGGAAAAGCCCTTGTTTAGAACATTGAAAACTGCAGTTGATTTGATTATGAGCAACAGGATCGCCTTTGTCGGATGCGGGGCTGGCAGGCGTTTTATTTCCGTGACTCCCGAAGGGGACGTATACCCCTGTCACAGGTTTGTCGGGATGATGCGATTCAAAATGGGCAACATCGTCACCGGAATTGACGAAACTAGGTATATTGAAAACTGGAGTCAGGGTGTCGAAAAAAGAATTGACTGTACGGACTGTTGGGCTCGGTCTTTCTGTGGTGGGGGCTGTAGCTGGGAGGCTGCAGACGAGCACGGCTACTTGCCCAAGAGTCTACACCCTGCATCATGTGAATATAGAAAAATGTGCTACGAGATGGCTTTTGACCTTATTTCCCGCCACTCATCTTCGCAGGAGAAAAATCAACGAGAAGCTACTGTATCGGAATAAGCGGTTCAGCGCATTGCTGTCACCATTGTGGAGGTGTTCGTTCTTCTGATTACCGTCTGCGAAACTTATTGCTACGTTCGCCGAAACCATTCTAGAAATATGGTGAACTAGACATCTTGGTTTGTTATACACAATATTGAGGTTTTTCTGCACTCAAAGGGAGGTAGTCGTGAAGCATATTCATCCGATTAATCCAGGAAGTGGCGACGAGGCAGGCGTGAAGCCGATGTCTTTTGACTGCCTCTTGGGCATTACTGACATCTGTACTGTTTATGATAAAGCAGATGGCTGTGGTGCATACGATTACTGCGACTATGACATGGATGGCGGCAGCATCTGCGTTGTAGATCACTGTGGCATTGATCAAACGTAGTCTCTAATTGGATTAAGGTGAGGAGCTGTTATGAAGCATATCCATCCTGTTGGTTCAAATGAACATCCTCCTGTTGAGCCTTGTTGTCTTGGAGTTGATATATGCAATTTTTACGACATCGCCGAGTGCCCTGTTGCGGATTGGTGCTATGTCGATAAAGAATCAAGCTGTGTTTTGCCAGCAGATTGGTGCGATCCAGTTGACGAGTAGTTTTGTGGCTAGGAACTATTTGGTCCAATTCAGAATAAGATGGGAACAAATACCAAAATCTCGTGTCTGGGAGGAGTTATGCCATTATTGCAAGGTCTCGTTGGATTAGCCTTTATATTTGCGTTATATCTGGCACCTTTTTTAATTCTATTCTTCATTATCCGACTCTTTCTTCGGAGAAAATAGGAGTGTCACGCAAACATTAGCGTAGCTTTCTTCCAATATGAGCCGAGCATTGGCAAGTGGAATAAGAAGCCCGACCGTTCGCCACATGAAAGTGATCGGACGGGCTTCTCTATTTAACCCGGGCCGCCACCCATAGCGGCTTTCCAAGCGTATTCTCAGTGCAAAGCAATCGTCAGTTTAATCCTATGCGCTGATACCGCATTTCATTTGTTCGGCTCGAATTCTACGGCCTGGCAACCCTCGCACTCTCCGGCAAATGGATTGAACGCGAAGGCAGAGATGATGTGTGCGCGGACATCGAGGCTGCTGTAGGCAACATACTGGGACATGGACCCCCGCTGCGCGTGGTATGCGGCCCGGCATATTCATTGCCGTCCAACCCCGTGTAGTTGCAGCAAAGGGTGGAACCTCAATGCTCAGCTCATGTTGTCCGTGGGACACGAGAATCGTAAGTACACTTTGGTGCGATTCTCACGCTGATACTGAGCCACCTGGAATAAAATACGTCGCGACAACACTTCGCTTCACCTCTGTCTCGACAAGATGACGTAGACTAAAGTTTCCTTTAGTAAGAGAACGAGAACTATATCTGAAAGCGTTGCGATGGCGTGAAGGCACCGAGTCCGAACCGCCTGAATGCTACGTGCATCTGCATCGCCTTTTTGTTATCTCTGCCAGTTGGGTAGCACTACACTTGTCATCATTTACCCTGGTACATGCTGCCTAAATCCACTACCCCTTCTACCGCGCCGACCATCTCGTCATCGTGAGAGACAACGATGATCAGCTGGCTTTGCTTGTTGCGCTTAACATAGGCCGCAAGCTCGGCGCGGCTTACAGCGTCTAACCCAGTCGTGGGCTCGTCGAGTACCAAAACTGACGACTTGCGTGAAATCGCCGACCATAAGTACACTCGGCGCAGCTCACCGCCCGAAAGCGCGGAGCAACGTTTCCCGAGCAACTCCTTCACGCTGTTTTCCAGCGAAAGTAGGCCATCTACACCCCGGTGATAGGAAGAAAAGGGCGTGTCGAAATACTCTAACAGCTCTTTCACCGTTTCGTCCGGCGCGAAGCACGACTGTGGGCAGCACGATATCTCTCTCGCACGTATGTAATCCAAGTCGCATTCTTCGATTGGCACGCCGTTGTATTTTACTTTGCCTTTCGATGAGTATAGCCCGAGCATCAAGTAAAGAAGTGACGTCTTGCCTCTTCCGTTTTCCCCAACTATGCAATATGTACCAGGACCGGAAAACTTGAAAGAAAACCCGCCGAGGACCTCTCGGACAGATCCGTCTGGAAGGGCAACCGAGAATTCCAAATCAGATACCGAAATGTCATTTATTTCATCGAGTTTAGCTAAATCGGTCCGATTCCACCCCGATCTCTCCTTTTCTCTCGTCGCGATAGCCGTCCTATCCCATGATGCTTTGGCATCTTGATAGGATTTGAACAATGACATCATACTTTTCAAAGTCTTAAAGAGAACCGCGAAGTATGTACCGATGATAGTGTACTCGCCTATTGACATAGTTCCGTTAATGATTCGTACTCCGGAAACAACAAGTATCACCGCTTGAAACAACGCTGCGAAAAGACCATCGAGCGATGTCAGAGAATATGATAGCTTTCCGGAGCGCAAAACTTTGGGAAAATAGCTCTTAAACCCAGCGTCGAGCGCTTGTTCGCTCTTGCCGTACGAAGATGTCAGTTGAATGTTGAGAATCTGATTAAGCTGCGATGCAATTGCGGCGTAAAAGGCGCTGTCCGCCTCTTTCTTCTCATACGTGACCCTATACAAAAGTTTCCTCAACCCAGTAATTACACAGAAATACACGATGAGGAGAATGATGGAAAACACCGCGAGAGTTGAATCAATTGACCATATGATAAGCAATACGATGGGAATGGCTACAATGGACAGCGGCGCACTGATAAAATTCGCCAAAACGAAGGATGAGACCACGCTGGAGTCGGAAATAATCCGTTGCGTTGTATAGGCTGGATCGATGGTCCGACTCACCAAGTAATCGTCTCTTTCAAAACGCAAGACGGCCTCCCTGAGAAGATCAAAGGAAAGTCTCGTGGTTATGCGAATGGAAAGTGTTCCTGCAAAATAAGTAAAGAGGGTGGAGAAAACTCCTATTGACGCAACCAGGAGCGCGAAGAGTACGGCGTCTCTTTCGCTGCGGTTACCGAGAAGAAAATCTAAGAATTTCCCGTTCACGTATGGCATGGCATAGGAGAGAGCGGTTCCAATCACCGTGATAGCAATGAAGACGAAAGCCCCTTTTGCTCTGATGAACCTCGAGAGAACGCATCGAATCAAGGAAGGCCCCAATCTACCCGCCACAAAACATCAATCACTGATACCTTACACCTCAACACAACAGGAGCGAAGATTTGCCAATGAGACTGCTTTAAGATTGCCTTGGGCCAATACGATCTCAAGCTCTTCCTACAAGAGAGTCGGAATCGGACATCTCCTCCGACGAACCTGGCAATCGGGCGGTTGAAATATCTTTTTCAACCGCCCGATTGCCACAATAGATTTGAGCATCCGCCCACAAACGTCCGCGTTTTATACCCATCAAATCCTTTGCCTTTTGTCGTCTAGACTAGAAAAATCGCTCGAAATAACGCAACCGGCCTGCTCGCTTGAAGAAACCTAAGCCCGTAACGTAGATGTGCAAACTTCCGAAACGCCTTGCGCGGCATAGTGCGTATAAACTTCGTCAACCGCCTCAGAAATATCTGAGTATCGCGCCGGGTCAAAAGCATACGATGTCGCAGCTATACCCTGCACCCATTCGGAACGCGGATTAATTGAATAGCCACACAGCATCATCATACATGCATCTAGACCTGATTTCCCAAGTATCCGACGTATTGATGAGAGCATCGCGGGTCGCCCCTGCACCATCGTCGTCACCCCTATTAGCAGTATTTACCGTTTTTCTCTAAATGCGTATCGCCACCCTTAAGAATACGAAGTGTTTTATCCAGACCCGATTGTCCTCCATCTCAAACGAAGGGATAAGGAATCTCATCCGGAATCGGCAGTAACGGAGGATTCACAACGACAAGCGAAAAACATGAGTCATCTCTCAGAGGGGAGTAAAGGCTCCCCTCAAGCACCCTAGTTTCGTCATCCAAAGAGTTGATGGCAGTGTTTTTCTTACAAAGGTCGACAACAAAAGGGTTGATTTCTACAGATGTTACATCCATGCCACAGTTGGTAAGTATCAGGCCCTGTATTCTGGGGCCAGAACACAAATCGAGAGCCTTCCGTGCGCTCTGCGGTGTAAGGCGCCAATCTCAGCAAATCTGTCCCACAATACTGCGCTGAAGAACAAGACGGAACCCCTGAGCCAAACTCCCCTATACCTTATTAAGGCTAAGACAGGCAAGTTCACGCACCCGGCATATTCCAGAATAACATCCTATTGTTTTAGATGCTCTACAAGCATGAACAGCCGCGAATCGGAAAGATCTTCTAGTTTCGCCCCGACTGACCGCCAAGGGCCAAAATGGCCCCTCCATCCCCGGGCGACTGGCTCTGGCGCGCCAAGGAGTGTCCCCAGCCGGCAGAGAAAAGGAACGTCCCTATCTGCCGGCTAGAGAGCACCGAAGAGGATGGCGTAGGTAGTGGATTCGCCGAGCTTGAGCTCGTCGCCGGGATTGAGCTGGGCGGAACGGCCGGGCTCGACCTGAATGCAGACGCGCGTGGCCCCGTTTACCACCACGGTTCCGTTGGTGGACGACAAGTCCTCGACGTGCCAGATATTTTGAGCATCGCACCAGATATGGGCATGGCGGGCCGAGACATCGTCGCCGACGTCGGTAATATCGCCCTCACCAGTGGCCAGCGCGCCAATCTCAACACCCTGCTCACTCGGCTGAATCCAGCGCGGGGCGCTCACGACAAAACTGTTTTGTACGCGCAGCAAGCCCAAGGGGTGCGCCGGGGCGGGTTCGCGTTCGCCCGCGGTCATCGACATGCCAAGCGAACGCGGCGTGGAGGTGCCTCCGCCACAGGTCGCGTGCGCGTAGTCGATGGCATAGTTCACCGAGGACCGCACATCCGCCGAACAACCGACGGCGACAAACAGCACCAGCACGGCCTCGGCGCGCTCGGCGGGCATGAGTTCCGCCGCCTGGGACAGGCGATCGAGCGCGTTGCGATAGAGATTCGTGTCCTGGTGGCACTCTTCGAGCGCGCGTACCATCGGTTCACCTGCAGGACCGCACACCATATTGATCACAGCCGTGGAGTCCATGGGATTGCGCTGGCGCAGGGCCAGTTGCGACATAATACGCGCAGCCGAGGTACCGTATTCGGCAAAGTAGCGCTGCTGAAGCGTGCCGACCGGCGCGCGAACGATAAAACGGGAAACCCAAGAGCGATCGGCGGCTCGGCTCTGCGGGCTGCGGCCGTCGGCGAGCGGACGGGACGAAAGCACCAAGCCGCACAGCTCGATATGGCTCAGATGCGCCGCGCGCTTAAAGATGTCAAACATGGCCCCGCATGGGGTGAGCTCAACTTGAGATGCCATGACCTAGGCCTCCTTGGTCGTAGAAATAGAATCGGACGATACTTCGACAGGTCCGCCAAAAGTATGGGCAGCTGCGGCTCCACCGGCAAGCGGAGTCGCCATCTGGGCTTTTGTGCGTCGCGGTGCCGAAACGGGAAGTTCAAAGGCAAAGCCCATCGCAAGCAAAAACCACGTAAGCGTATAGGTTGCAACCAGAGCGGCAACAAGGCCGCCCATCACGGCGCGTTGGGAAAATACGCTACATGCAGCCACAACCAGCACCGGAACCTCGCAGGCAGAAAGCGCAAGCACACCCTGCAGGAACCCCGAGCGCCGATTGCGCGCAAGTGCCCCCGCGGCAACGCCGGCTATGCCTGGCAGCGCCAAAGCCAGTGCGGCAATAATACCCGGTAGCGACCCAGACCACACGAGCGATCCCAAAATCGCCGTCACGCGAGCGCCCGACGCCAGCAGCGCGGCCGAAACCACGACCACAGCCCAAACCACGCTGCAAACGACCGCCGCACCGATCATCAGCGCGCGACGAACCGCGCGGCCAGACGCATCCATGGGGCACGGCGTGAGCGGCTCGCCGCGGAGCGAACGACCGACATTTTGCGCATAGTGGTCACAAAACGCCGAGAGCGCCGCCTCGACCGCCGCCGGCTCGGGACGATCTTTTTGATGGCTGGACAGACAGGCCATCACCACGTCGAACAGCTGGGCATCGACAAACGCCAGCGCATCACGTAGCTCTTCGGAATCCGGCTCAAGCCCTAGCTGCTGGGCCTGCTCGGCCGCGGCGAGCGCCACATCGGGCTCACGACGAAGCAGCTGAGTCAAATCGCAACCGGGCGCATGGGCACCAATGGGATAGTCGGGCCGCGTGTCCATCTTAAGACGGTAGGGGCTGGCGATGTCGCGCGTCTTTTTGCGCGAACCCGAGGTGCCCGAAGTGCTCGGCGCGGCTTCGTATGGCGCGACGCCGGCAATGAGCTCGTAAACCGTGCTTGCCGCGGCATAGACGTCAATCGCCGGCGACATACGCAAAGCGCGTAGGTCGGGAATATCGTCAGTGAGCATCTCGGGCGGGGCGTAGGCAACCGTCGCGCGACGCAGCGTGGCATAGCGCTCCGTAAACGACGCCTTGCCGCCGGTACCGGCCACGGCCGACGCAGGCTCGAGCGCCAGCGACGAGCCAAAGTCGATCAGGCACAGGTCAAAGGTGCCCTCGGCAAGCTGCCGGTCAAGCGGTAGACGCGCCGTGCGCACCATAATATTAGCGGGCGAGATATCGCGATGGACAAAGCCCTCGCCCACCAGGCTCATACGGCAGACAGATCGAACAGGTCGC
>UQUX01000070.1 GCA_900544425.1 uncultured Collinsella sp. | reverse complement strand
GCCGGCATGTCGACCGTTCGGCATGCCGGCCCGCTCAAGGGACGTGATATTAATAACGCTCAAAGAAGGCAAGCGAATTATCGCTGCAGAGCTTCTGCATCACGGTCTTGCCAAAGTGCTTGGAGAGCATGTTCTGGAACTCGGGCATCTTGCTGGCATCGGAGAGGAAAGCGGGCACCGTGGCTCCGTCCCAGTCGCCGCCGAGTGCGATGACGTCCTCGCCGCCCAGGTCGAGCCAGTGCTCGATATGTGCCGCCAGCTGGTCGAAGGTGACGTCTGCGGCGGTCTTGTCGGTTGCGTCGTTGGAAAGGAACTCGCTGCAGTAGTTGAGGCCGACGATGCCACCCGTGTCGCGAATGGTGCGGAACTGGTCGTCGGTGAGGTTGCGCTTGACGCCGCAGACGGTGCGGGAGTTGGAGTGGCTGGCGACGAAGGGGCGCGTGGCGTGGGCGACAACCTCGTCAAAGCACTCATCGTTGAGGTGGGAGACGTCGAGTACCATGCCGGCGTGCTCCATCTGCGTAAGTGCCTCGATGCCGGCAGCGGTGAGGCCGGCGTGGGTATCGTGTCCGCTCGCGAGCGGTCCCTGCGCGTTCCAGCTGAGTGACGACATAAGCACGCCCAAGCTCTTGAGCACCTCGATCAGCGCGGGGTCCTCGGCAAAGAACGTGGCGTTTTCGATGGTGTGGATGCAAGCGGCCTTGCCGTCCTTGAGCGCGGGGCGAATGTCTGCGGCGCTGCGTACGTTGACCATGCGGTCGTGGTTGAGCATTGCCTGGCCGCTCATATGCGCCATGATCTGCGCCTGGAAGCGCGCGGCGTGGGCGGTGGGAATCTCGTCGGGGACAAACGTGGCGAAGCACTGTGCCCACGGCGTGTTGCCAATCTTTGCGAGCGAGATGGCGCAGGCGTTGCCCTCGATGAGATCGAAATCTTGCGGATGTGTTTCGTCGCCGGGGAAATAACCGTCGGTGCCGGCGGTAAAGCGCAGGTCGAGATCGAGTGTGGCCCAGCCGATGCGGTCAGCGGTGTCGCAGTGAAGGTCAAATACGGGATATGCCATGGTTCCTCCGGTTGCAGCGTTTCTTTGCAAACTGTCATTGAATTGTATGACTAGGGTATAGTTAGCGCCATATGTTCATGGCGGCCCGCGTTGTGCGCCGCCCTTATTACGGAGGTTACCATGTCCAACCAGGGCAAGAAGGTCAAGACCCATTATCGCGGCACGCTCGATGACGGCACGCAGTTCGATAGCTCCTACGATCGCGGCGAGCCGCTGGAGTTCACCTGCGGTGCCGGTCAGATGATCAAGGGCTTCGACGCCGCTGTTGTCGACATGCAGGTGGGCGAGAAGAAGACCGTGCACATTCCTGCTGCCGATGCCTACGGCGAGCACAATCCCGAGATGGTTATTACCTTCCCGGCCGAACAGGTTCCCAACATCGAGCAGATCGAGAAGGGCATGAAGCTCTTCCTGTCCACGCCGAGCGGCATGCCTGTCCCCGCCGTCGTCATTGACGTGACGCCCGAGGCCGTGACGCTCGATGCCAACCACGAGCTTGCCGGCAAGGATCTCAACTTTGATATCGAGCTCGTCGAGGCCGAGGGTTAGAGTATGCCTGAACGCTTGGTTTCGACGACATGCTTGGGAAATCTCAACGATCCGTCCTATGAACTCCTGCTTCGCCGGAAGTTGGGCGGCGTCTTTGAGGTTGACGAGCTACTGCTCGATTGGGATCAGGCTGATGTATGCGCGTTTGCGGGCGTGACGGAGCTGGGGCGCACGATCGATGTTCGGCTGGATACTGCCGACGGCGGTCGTCTTGCCGATGGCGACGTGCTCGCCATCGACCGTTCGGGCATGGTGCCCGTGGCAGTTGTCGTGCGCTTGCGCAGCGCCGAGGTTTATTTGGTCGAAGTTGACCGCATGGACCCGATTGCGCTCGCGCATTCGTGCTGGGAGATCGGCAACATGCATGCGCCGCTCTTCCGAGGCGACTCGGACGAGCATACCGTGCGCATGTATACGCCGGTGCAGCCTGTTTTGGGCCGCATGCTCCGGGGTGTCGAGGGTGTTCGGCTCTCGGTGGTCACACGCGAGCTCGATGCCAGCCGGCGCTTTGCGTCGAGTGCGGCGGAGGTCGTCGTGAGCATGGCTCCAGACTTTACCATCGTAAAAAAGGTGCGCGGCTAAGCGCGCGTATGCGCAAGATGGGCTTTGAGGGGCGACCAATCAAGGTCCGTCTTGCTGTTGATGGGAGGCTTTGGGGAAGCATATGGGTCTTGAGGGAATCAAACTGATTGCATGCGATTTGGACGGCACGTTGCTGCATCCGGGGGAGCGCGAGCTGCGTTCCGAGGCCTTTGAGCTTATCGATGAGCTGCATCGTCGCGGTATCGTGTTTATGCCGGCGAGTGGCCGTCAATATGCGAGCTTGCGCTACCTGTTTGCCCCGGTGGCCGATGAGCTCACCTATGTATGCGAAAACGGAACCCTGGTGATGAGCGAGGGGCGTGCCGTTGTCAAGCGCTCTATGGAGCGTAGCCTTGCTATGGCTATCGCGAATGCCGTGGTTGCGTATCCCCATACCGACGTGACCCTTTCGTGTGAGGGGCACATCTACGCCATGAGCGGTAACGATGCGTTCGTCGACCATTTGCGCTATGTGGTCCACTGCGATGTGGCGGTGGTCGACCGTCCCGAGGACATCGACGAGGATGTCATTAAGATTGGCTTCCAGACGCCCGAGGTGGATTATCCGGCAGCCCGGGAGTATTTCGAGCGCCTCTTTAGCGATCGTGTCGAAGTGATGACGTCGGGAACCGCATGGACGGACTTGATCGGTTTCGGTTCGGGCAAGGGCTCCGCGCTTGCCGATTACGGTCGTGCCCTGGGTATTTCGCCCGATGAGATGATGGCTTTTGGCGACAATGAGAACGATCGCGACATGCTCAACGTCGTGGGCCATCCCTATCTGATGGAGAGCTGCAACCCCACCATGCGTGGCGTCAACGACCGCGTCCGTTACGTGCGCACGGTCGAAGAAGAACTGCACCGTCTACTTGCTGAGTAAACATTTGGGGCATGTCTAGAAATCTACTTCTTGCTGCAAAGTGCGGAAAGGTGGATTTTAAGGCATGTTCCAAACGTCTACCGGCAATCGGGGCAGAGACCCTCGAAGATGGTGTAGTGCGACGTGACGTGCCAGCCGATTTGCTCGGATGCTTTGGCGTCGAGCTGTGCATCGAAGGGGAGTGGTACGTCGATGACGCGGCTGCACGAGGTGCAGATGATATGCGCATGCGGCTCGACGGTGCGATCGAAGCGGCTGCCGCCCGGCGTCTTGATGGAGAGGATTTCGCCGGCGTCGGCCAAGAGATTGAGATTGCGGTAGACCGTACCGCGGCTGATTTTGTCATCCTGCGCGCGCACGACGTTGTAGATTTCGTCGGCGGTGGGATGGTTATAGCTTTGGCGCACGGCGTCAAGAACCAGCTTTCGCTGCTTGGTATTCCTTCTTTGCACCGCCATGCGCCTCGCCTCTTTTCTATTAACGGTCGTAGGTAAATGATACCGTATTTAGCACACAATACTAATAATGAGGAGTGAAACCGTCTTCATTGGCAAGTGGGGCTCGGGCCTGGGCATCTACGAGGCGAAAACGCGTTCCCATGCGCTCGTAGGAGGCATGAAGTGCCTCGAGATGAGATAGGATATTTGCCGGAGCTCCCTGTATCTCCATCTCGACTGAGCCGTCTTCCATGTTACGCACCCAGCCGGTGAGTGCGCGTGCCTGCGCGAGGTTGGTGTTGGTAAAGCGAAAACCAACGCCTTGGACTTGCCCCGCCCAGCGCAGGAAATAGCGCAGGGGAGTGTCTTGAGTGGCCTCGTCGCTTGCGAGCACGGTAAGCCTGCGGCGCAGCTCGAGTTCGACGTTTGATGGTTTTTGAGGCTCTCGACTGCCGCCGGTGACGCTGGAGAAGAACGTATCGAAGAGGCCCATCGCTATGCCTGCTTGCCTGCGTCGGCCGGGAAGGTTATGCCGGCCTGCTGGCGCACGGCATCCATGATGCGTAGTGAGACGAGCGTGACATCGCGGTAGTGGCCAAGCTCGTGGCGTCCCGCCGGGGTCTCCCAAATCTCTTCCTTGACGTTATCGATGCCGCCGATGGCGGTGATAAAGTCTGTGAGTTCGTATTCCATAGTGTTGCTCGATTTGGGCAGGTCGAGCACGCGGCCGTTGTCGCCCTGTTCGCGCGGTGCCTCGGTCGCCGAGCCGCGTACGACATCGCCGCGATAGTCGATGCGGACGTTGCGGGGCGTGGACAGATGGTCGATCTGGATAGTGCCACGCTCGCCTTCGATCTGCGAGGGCAGCAGGTCATTCGTAATTTTGGAGTGCGCGAGCTCGACGGAGATGCGGCCTCCGCCATAGCTGGCGAGGATGGAACCGCAGCCGTCGATGGGGCCGTGCGTGAGCTGTCGCGTGGTGGGGTCGAGCAGAGTAGTCATGCTCGTAAGGCCGGAGGGCATGCCGAAAATCTCGACCATGGGCTCGACGGCGTAGACGCCAATGTCCATGAGGGAACCCGATGCCATATTGCAGTCGAAGATATTGGTGGCGCGTCCCGCGAGAATCTCGTTGTAGCGCGAGGAATACTTGCCAAAGCGCAATGAGGCGCGGCGGATGGGGGCGATCTCGTCCAGGGCGTCCTCGATGGCGTGGAAGGCGGGGTCGTGGAGGGGACGCATGGCCTCGAGGGCCACGACACCTGCTGCCTCGGCAGCGCGGAAGACTTCCAGCGCCTGCGCTTCGGTGGCGCAGAAGGGTTTCTCGACGATGACGTGCTTGCCACCGGCGATGCAGGCAAGGGCCTGCTCGTAGTGAAGTGCGTTAGGGCTGCCGATATAGACGGCGTCGACGTCGGCGGCTACCGCAAGCTCATCGAGTGACGTAAAGTTTCGCTCACCACCGCGCTCGGCGGTAAAGGCAGTACCGCGATTGGCGTCGCGTGAAAGCGTGCCCACAAACGCGGCTTGGTCGTTGGCGTTGACGACCTGGATAAAGTCGTCGGTAATCATGGATGTGCCGATGGTTGCGATACGCAGCATGTGTCCCCCTTGCGTTGTTTGGCCTACAGGACGAGTGTAGCGCGGGAGGACACAAAAGCGTGCGAAAACGCCGTTACAGGTCGCTCTCGTTAAAGCCGGTGTCGATATCGAGGTTACTGCCGTCGGCCGCCGTGGTGGCGAGCTCATCGCAGCGCTCATTGAGCTCGTGACCGGCGTGACCCTTAACCCAGATGAACTCAACCTTGTGCTTGCTTTTGGCGGTGAGTAGGCGTTCCCACAGGTCGCGGTTCTTGACGGGTTGCTTGTTGGCGGTTTTCCATCCGCGCTTTTTCCAGCCGTCGATCCAGTGCTTGTTAAAGGCGTTGACGACGTACTGCGAATCGGAATGGACCTCGACCTCGCAGGGGCGGTTAAGTGCCTCGAGCGCCACGATGACCGCCATGAGCTCCATGCGGTTGTTGGTGGTCTTGGCGTAGCCGCGCGAAAGCTCGGAGGTGAAGATCTTGCCGGCGGGGTTGGTGTATTTGAGCACGGCGCCGTAGCCGCCGCGTCCCGGATTTGATCGGGCCGAGCCGTCGGTATAGATGATGACCTTCACGGGCTTCCTTTCGTTGGGTACGTTTCGTGTGAGTGACCATTGTAGCGCCATGCCCGCCGGGGGCTAGCAATCTACCATATCTACCCCGTCCTCTGATGGCTGGTTTTCTTGGATGATGCGGTCGAGCTCGTCGAGGTATTGCTGCAAGAGGGGAGAGGGCTTGCGCTCGTCGTGCATGATATAGCCTACGTGCATCGTTGGGGCGTCTGCTAACGGGATCGATGCCATACCCCATTGCATTTCATTGGAGAGGACACCGGTCGACAGGGTGTAACCGTTCGACGTGATAAGTAAGTTAGTAAGTGTTCCGCGGTCCGAGATTCGTATGTTGCGGTCGCAAGGGATATAGCTAAAAGGTTCCTCGGCGTAATAGAAGGAGTTTGAGGTTCCCTGCTCAAAGCTGTAGCGCGTATAGGGTGTGAGGTCGGCAAGGGACAGCTGCGGGCGGCGGGCAAGCGGGTGGCGCTCGCTAACGAAGACGTGGACCGTCGCGTCGAATAGGGGATGGAAGCTCGCACGCGCATCGGCAAAAGCCTTCTGCAGAACGCGGGCATTAAAGTCGTCCAGATACAGGATGCCGATGTCGCTGCGAAACGCGCGGACGTCATCGATGATCTGCGACGTGGTGGTCTCGCGCATGATGAACTCGAACTTGCTGTCGCGGCAGCGCTCGACCACGTTGACAAAGGCCTCGACCGAAAAGGCGTAGTGCTGGGCGGAAATGGCGAGGCGGGCTTGCGGGGTGCCGCCGTCCTCGTAGCGGGCCTCGAGCATATCGGCCTGCTCTACGACCTGGCGCGCATAGCCCAAAAGCTCGGTGCCGTCGTTGGTGAGCGTGACGCCGCGGCTGGAGCGCGTAAAGATCTCCAGGTGGAGCTCCTGTTCCAGGCTTTTGACGGCGTTTGAGATGTTGGACTGAGCGGTATAGAGGCGTTGAGCTGCGGCATTGATTGAGCCGGACTCTGCTACGGCGATCAGGAAACGAAGCTGCTGGAGGGTCATCGGCGCCGTCCTTTCGAGCGTTATCTATAAAACCGATAACAGGTTAGCGCTTTTAAGTGATTGACCGAGCGAAACAATGCTCGTACTATTCAAAACACACAAAGGCGGTAGGTAATTAAACCGACCACGGAACCGGGATGCGAAAGGAGGCCCGCATATGAATTGCTTACCAAGACGAATGCCGGGCTCCTGTTTGCGCCCGTCGGCGTGATCAGGAGACAGCGACTTACTTCTCTCTAATTAATTTACTTTTGTTCGATCAAGGAGATCATCATGAGCCAGTTCATCAACAACCCCGAGCACACCTTTGGTTTCGATACCCTGCAGCTTCACGTTGGCCAGGAGAGCGCCGATCCCGCATCCGACTCCCGCGCCGTGCCTATCTACCAGACCACGAGCTATGTGTTCCGCAACTCCCAGCACGCCGCCGACCGCTTTGGTCTTGCCGACGCCGGTAACATCTACGGCCGTCTGACCAACTCCACCCAGGGCGTCTTCGAGGACCGTATCGCCGCACTCGAGGGTGGTGTGGCAGGTCTTGCCGTTGCCTCCGGTGCTGCTGCCATCACCTATACCCTGCAGGCTCTTGCCCAGGCCGGTGACCACGTGGTGGCTCAGAAGACCATCTACGGCGGTTCCTACAACCTGCTGGAGCACACGCTCTCCCAGTTTGGCGTCGAGACCACCTTCGTCGATGCCCACAACCTGGACGAGGTCGAGGGCGCCATCAAGGACAACACCACAGTCGTCTATCTCGAGACGCTCGGCAACCCCAACTCCGACATCCCCAACATCGACGCCATCTCCGAGATCGCCAAGAAGCACGGTCTGCCGGTTGTCGTCGATAACACCTTCGGCACCCCGTATCTGTTCCGTCCGCTGGAGCATGGTGCCAACATCGTCGTCCACTCCGCAACCAAGTTCATCGGCGGCCACGGCACCTCGCTGGGCGGTGTGATCGTCGACGGCGGTAACTTCGATTGGAAGGCGAGCGGAAAGTACGCCCAGATCGCTGAGCCCAACCCCTCCTACCACGGTGTTTCGTTTGCCGAGGCTGCCGGTCCCGCCGCCTTCGCAACCTATGTCCGCGCTATCCTGCTGCGTGACGAGGGCGCCTGCATCAGCCCGTTCAACGCCTGGGTCCTGCTCCAGGGCACCGAGACCCTGTCGCTGCGCGTTGACCGTCATGTCGAGAACACCAAGAAGGTCGTTGAGTTTCTGGCTGGTGACAGCCACGTCGCCAAGGTGAACCACCCGAGCCTGCCTGAGCACCCCGATCACGAGCTCTATCAGAAGTACTTCCCCAACGGCGGTGCTTCGATCTTTACCTTTGAGATTAAGGGTGGCCAGGAGTCAGCTTGGAAGTTCATCGATCATCTGCAGGTGTTCTCGCTGCTCGCCAACGTGGCCGACGTCAAGTCGCTCGTCGTGCACCCGGCTACCACCACGCACTCCCAGCTCTCTGCCGAGGAGCTCGCCGAGCAGAACATCACGCCCTCCACGATCCGTCTTTCCATCGGTACCGAGAACGCCGAGGATATCATTTGGGATCTGAAGCAGGCCTTCGCCGCGCTGGACGAGTAAGGCGACTTGTGCAAAGACCCCTTGCGACTCGATAGGTATAACTGCATAAAATGCCTGCTCAAGGCGCCTGTGCGAACAATGGTTGCACAGGTGCCTTTTTTGCATAGAGAGGGTGCAAAAACAGGGTTTTTGGCACGCTTTATGCATTCGAGTTGTGGAAAACTCCTGTTAAGAGGATGTGAGTTTTACGCAATTGACGTGCGCCTTTTGAGTAAAACCGCAGGTCGCGATTTGCTCGGGGTACTATGCAGCGCAATCGAATCACACGCAGCTCAAACGCAGCAAAAACACACTACGGAGGTTTCCAGCTACATGAGGATCGATTCACGAAAACCGAAAGCCGCGGCCCTTTCCGCCGCTCTGACCGTGGCACTTTTGGTGGGCGCCGGCGCAACTGATGCCCACGCGGCAACACTATCCGATACGGTCGGATCTACGCCGTCCGAGGCGACGCTGGTGCAGCCCGTCGACTACCGCGGCGATGGTTATGGTTCCATGCAGGAGTGGAACGCCTCGATGGGGGCAAAGCGCGACTCCCTGGAGATGCGCGCTCAGATCATTATGAATATGTATGGCGACTATGCTACCGATGACGAGCGCGCTGTGCTGCAGGGTTGCATCGACGGTGCGGGTAGCCTGTTGACGATGGGGGAGGTCGACGCCAAGTCGACCGAGCTCGACGAGCTTCGCTCCACGCTTGAGGATGCCAAGCGCGAGGCGCTCGAGGCTGCCGCAGCCGAAGCAGAGGCCGCTGAGGCCGTTCAGGCATCGTATTACAACGCCGGCTCCGGCTCGTCTTACGCGTCTGCTGCGTATTACGCGAACGGCTCGGGCCTGAC
>UQUX01000069.1 GCA_900544425.1 uncultured Collinsella sp. | reverse complement strand
CGCCTGCAGGAGGACGGCTACCATTGCCTGCAGTGCCCACGCATCACGGTGGGCAAGACACTTGTCGACGGACGCCTGTCGGGCGCCTATCTCCATCGCCGCGGAGCCACCGCCGAGAAGGCGTTGGGCACCGAGGCAGAGGTCGCGCTCGAGTGCTTTACCCTGTGGTCGGACGATTTGGGCGACAGCCTCACATTCCGTCAGGTCCTCCGCTTTCCGCAGGCACCGTCGAGCATCGAGCTGGGCGCGCCCGAGAATATCAACGGAAAAATGGTGGTGCCCGTTGCATACGAGACTGCAAGCGGTTGTGGCTGCGCATCGTACGCCGTGATCGGCCGGTCTATTGCGGGTTGGGGCGTTATGTCGCCAGATGCCACAGTGCCCCATGCGGTGCCGTGGCCGCAGCACACGGGCTTTTTGGCTACCGTCGACGAGCAGCTGCAGCATATTACTTGGACACGAGGCGCGAAGGCATTTGCGTCGGAGCCCGTGGGCGCCGCGGGCTGTGGTCCGGCGTCGTTCAGCGCGAGCAACAACGGCCGGTGCGTGATGTACGTAGAGAACACCGACGGCAAGGTGGGACAGACCTACGACGAAGAAGGCAACCCGGTAGCGGTGATGGGCAAGCACTTCCGTATCTTCGCCAGCGCCTTGGAAGGCGATCTGTTCACAGAACCGTTCGTGATGTGTGAGCTCGACCACCCCGTCGATCAGATAACGACGTTTTTGACGTCGGGCGGCATGCTCTCCGCGCTCGCCACGCACATTGTGAGCGCGGAGAAGAGCGAGGCAGAACTACACGGCATCGAAGTGCCCTTGGTGGCGTGTGCCACTCCGACGGGCGCGGTCGCTACCTCGGGCGCGGTGGTGCCCGGAGCAGCAGGCGAATCCTTCATGGTCACGGTGCGAAACGACGGTAACACCTTGCTGACCGCCGGAACGATTGATCTGTACCGAGAGGGCTCCAACCAGCCGTTCTCCAGCGCATCCATCGGGTTCGGAGCGAACGCACGCATGGCATCGATCTACGATCCGGAGCTTGCCGAGGATGCTTCGGCCAACGACATGGCACACGTGAAGTACACAGTCGAGACGCTGGGCGCACGTTTTGCGACGCACCCGCTGGTTGCCGACAATGGCAACGCCGTGCTGGCACCAGGCTGCACGGCACAGTTCCGCATTAGCTTTGCCATCCCGGAGAGCTGGAGCGACGAGGTGGGCAAGCGCGTCACGCTGTATGCGAAGGCGCGCGACCTGGTGGCGCTCGATCCCGTAACGCTCGAGGAGATCCGACCCGGCGCAAACTCGGCGCTGGGCGCTGTGCTGCACGAGCTTCACGTACCCGACGCAGCATGCGAACGCTCGGAAGTGCAGGTCGGCGTATGCGACAGCGCGGATACGACGGGACTTCACGATGCACCGATGACGGTCGACGGCGATGGTGGCTCGAGCGGCGGCAGCTCCGGCGGAAGCAGCTCCGGTGACGGCAGCGGCTCTGGCGGCGGCAAGGATCACGGCAATAACAAACGCTCCGGAAAAGCGGGCGCGCTTGCGGGCACGGGCGATATCAACGCTCCCCTTACGGCTGCCGCCGCAGCACTCGCCGCAGCCGGCGCCGGTCTCGTCGCCTACAGCGCCCGCCGTCGAGCGTAGCGGCAGCGATGAAGCCGGTACGGATGGGTCCCGCTAGCTCTCAGCCGCTTTTTGAGCGGCGCTGACCCTATTCGTCGAACAAAAAGGGGCTGCTCTGATATCCCAGAGCCAGCCCCTTGCGCATTAGATATCGCTGGCGTCGTCGAGTTCTGCCTCGAGCTTGGCACGGCGTCTTTTCGCCGTGAAAAACGTTGCGCACAGGGCAGCAAACGTGACCGCGAAAATCGTCGCACCGCAGAACACGCCCGTGGCCAGGTTCGCCAACCAAAAGACGCTTTCGAGCGGTACAATCTGCGCCTCAGCGATACAGCGCATTGCGGCAATAACAAGCGCGAACGCGGCGCCGCTAAGACCGCTGACAAGCAGGAAATATCCAACAGGAAGATGCTCGGTTTGCCCAAAACGATTGGTATCGACATAGCCCTTCCGCGTTTGCAGTCCTGCGCAAATCAACGTCACGAGAACGAGCCACAAATACATGGCTGCCTCGAACGGCGTTGCAAAGCCATGCGGCATTTCACTGGCGTCGCTGTGAACCCACGCAACCTGTCGAGCTATAAACTGGTAGAAAAAGATCATCAACATGCCAAACGAAAGCAGCACGAAACCAATCTTGTAGATCTTCGCGCTCTCAGCCTCCAGGCGCTCGTCCTTTGGGCCGGCATATTCACGCCACTTTTGCACGAGTTTTAAATCTTCAAATTTCATAGCGAACTCCTAAAGAGCGTCAGGGTCGACGTCGTTTTCGTCTTCCCAAAACAAGTCGTTCAACGTAACGCGTAGCGCTTTACAGATTGCCACGCACAAATTGAGCGTGGGGTTGTAGCCGCCCGCCTCGATCAGGCCGATGGTCTGACGCGTAACGCCCACGGCCTCGGCCAAGTCAGCTTGCGAAAGGCCAACCGCCGCGCGCGCCGCCTTCATTCGTAGGTTCTTTTTGCCCGGCATGGAGTTCCTTTCGTAGTAATGGACAGATATCCGTTGCAACATGACAGAAATATATTGCATCCATCAGAAGATGTCAACTATATCTGTCATTATGGAAACCATGTTCGTCATTGCGCGCACGGTACCCCGCTGTACCCGAAACCGCGCGAGGCACTGGCCCTGCTCATCGAGCACCAAAAAGGGCTGGCCCCGATAACTCGGAGCCAGCCCTGAGTCGCCTGACATGGGAATCACAGCGCTACTTGAGCTTTAGCGCCTCCATCATGGGCACGGCGGCGTCCCAATCGATCTTCCAGCCAATCGACACGCGGACGGTTTCACCCGTTGCGGGAGCCGTCGCAAACAGCGTATGGCCGTTGTCGGGACCGGTAAAGCGCAGCCACGTTATGGGCCCATAAAATGAGATGCCTGTCCCAATGTTCGATTTGAGCCATCCACGCGGCACTTTTCGACAAACGTATCCAGCCGCAAACAAAATAAAGCGGGCTCATCCGTCTTCAAACTTACTCGGGCAGAAACGAGTAAGTGGAATTCATCGGTAAGGAGCGTGGGCTCACCCGCATTATTAAGAAGACGCTCAAGGCGCCCGAGCAGCGCAATGATTTAGATAGGCGTCCACCGCCCGCTATTCGACATCCGGCCCCTCCCCCATCAGCCATCGGGCGAGGTCGACCACCTTAATCCCCTCATAATCAACAGCCTCGTGCTTTGTTCGCGCAATGACCATCTTGGGATACGCATCACGTATCGCAAGCA
Source organism: uncultured Collinsella sp. (assembly GCA_900544425.1). GTDB lineage: Bacteria > Actinomycetota > Coriobacteriia > Coriobacteriales > Coriobacteriaceae > Collinsella. Next base: position 6,006 of record UQUX01000069.1, on the reverse strand, counting down.
GAGGTGCCACTTCGCGCTCAAAGGTTTCCTGACGCGAAATGTCATCGCTAACTTGGATATACACTCGCTCATCGCGACGAATTGCCACGAAGTCGATTTCCTTCTTATAAAGCACCCCGATATAGATTTCCCAACCGCGTCTTAGGAGCTCTAAAGCGACCATATTTTCATATACATGCCCGAAGTCGAGTTCTTTAGTTCCAAGTTTTGCGTATCTGATTGCATGATCCGATAAATAGTATTTATCACCCGAAGCGAGGCACTTTTTACCGCCTACGTCATAGCGGCGCACTCGATAGAACGCAAAGGCCTGGCATAAAAATCCGAGGTACTGGGCGAGCGTTGCCACGGAAACGCGCGTTCCGGCAGCATCCAGCGCAGCCGCAATCCCACTAACAGAAGATATGTTACCGATATTGTCCATTAGGAAATCGCATGCACGTTCTAGTTGCACTTTGTTACGAACCCCATGCTTTTCTTCCACATCACGCAAAACCAAGACATCTAGTACGTTCGCAATATATCGATAGCGAGCTCGCTCGCTAGGATACAAATACGAGCCAGGCATTCCGCCCTCTCTCAAATATCGGTCAAGCGCTTCGTCCGGGTTATGAATTCCGTGATATGTCGAAAACTCAAGCAAGGAAAACGGGAATACCTCGACCTCATATGTCCGCCCGCGAAAAAGCGTCGCCAAATCACTCGAAAGCAAGAAAGCGTTGGAGCCAGTAACGTAGATATCGTATTTACCCGATGCATGGAGGCTATTGACCGCTTTTTCGAATCCAACGCAAGTTTGCACCTCATCGATCATCACAATGTTATCGAGGCCCTCGCAATAGCTTTCCTCAACGTAGCGATGCAATGCTCGAAAATCCGTTAGTTCCTCGAATTCGAGGAGATTGAAATTGATACGGATAATATTGGCATCGGGGTCGGCCTCACGAATGCGATCGGCAAGAGCTTCCAGTAGAACAGATTTGCCGCACCTACGAATGCCGGTAATAACCTTGATGTCCGGCGTTCCCTTAGCGCCAAGAAGCGCTTCCATATATTGAGGACGTTCGATAATCTTCATATCTTCACCGCTCTATTAAATAAAAGCTCTCCTGATTCGTTTTCATTTAGTATATATCTGATTCTACTAAAAGAAATCAAATAATTATTGATTTGATTCAGCTATTTCTCCCAATAGCTTAACATCAGTCGATATATCACGAACGATTGTTCGATGGATTTCGTGTTGGTTGGAATCGCCCAAGGGCTGGGCTATGCTACCTTGACTATCTATATGACTTAAACGCAGCAAAGGAGCACCGAGAGAGCGAGTATGGCAAAAAACACCGCAAACTATGGTAACGACAGTATCCGCCAGCTCAAGGACGAGGAGCGCGTACGCCTGCGCCCCGCCGTCATCTTTGGCTCGGACGGACTCGACGGCTGCGCGCATGCCGCCTTCGAGATCCTGTCCAACGCCGTTGACGAGGCGCGCCAGGGCTACGGCAAGCTCATCACCCTTACCGCCTTTCGCGATGGCTCTATCCAGGTAGAGGACAACGGCCGCGGCTGCCCGCTCGACTGGAATCCCTCCGAGAAGCGCTTTAACTGGGAGCTCGTCTTTTGCGAGCTCTATGCAGGTGGCAAATACAACAACAACCAGGGCGGCGACTACGACTTCTCGCTCGGTACCAACGGCCTGGGCTCGTGCGCGACCCAGTACGCCTCCGAATACATGGACGTCACGGTTTGGCGCGACGGCAACAAGTACTCTCTGCACTTTAAAAAGGGCAAGGTCGTCGGCGCCAAAAAGAAGGCACTCGAGATTGAGCCCAGCGACGAGAACCGCACCGGCACCACCATCAAGTGGCGCCCCGATCTTGAGGTCTTTACCTCCATCAGCATCCCCCACGATTGGTATCGCGAGACCATGCGCCGTCAGGCCGTGGTCAACGCCAACGTGACCTTCCGCCTGCGCATTGAGGGCGGCGATGGCGAGTTTACCGAAGAGGATTTTTGCTATCCCAAGGGCATCGAGGACTACGTGCTCGAGAAGGTCGGTACCGACTACCTTACCGAGCCCTTCTTTATCGAGGCCGACCGTCGCGGTCGCGATCGCGAGGACCTGCCCGATTACAATGTAAAAATCACTGCTTGCATGTGCTTCTCGCGCACTTTCATGATGCAGGAGTACTACCACAACTCATCGTGGCTCGAGAACGGCGGTTCGCCCGAAAAGGCCGCCCGCAGCGCTCTGACCAGCGCCATCGATGCCTACATTAAGCAACAGGGCAAATACAACAAAAACGAGAGCGGCATTAAGTGGCAGGACGTCCAGGACTGTCTGGTGCTGGTGACCAACTGCTTCTCCACCCAGACGTCTTACGAAAACCAGACTAAGAAGGCCATCAACAACCGCTTTATCCAGCAGGCCATGACTGCCTTCTTTAAGGAGCGCCTCTCGACCTACTTGATCGAGAACAAGGACGCCGCCAATAAGATCATGGAGCAGGTGCTCATCAACAAGCGCTCGCGCGAGAATGCCGAGAAGACGCGCCAGAGCATCAAGACCAACCTGCAGCAGAAGACCGACATGGCCAACCGCGTGCAGAAGTTCATCGACTGCCGCTCCAAGGACAAGAGCCGTCGCGAGATCTATATCGTAGAGGGCGACTCGGCAGCGGGTGCCATTCGCACCTCGCGCGATGCCGAGTTCCAGGGCGTTATGCCCGTCCGCGGTAAGATCCTCAACTGCTTGAAGGAGGACTATCCGCGCATCTTTAAGTCCGACATCATCATGGACCTCATGCGCGTGCTGGGCTGCGGCGTGGAGATCAAAGACAAGCGCATCAAGAACCTCGGCGCCTTCGACCTGGACAACCTCAACTGGAACAAGGTCATCATCTGTACGGACGCCGACGTCGACGGTTATCACATCCGCACGCTCGTGCTCACCATGCTCTATCGCCTGGTGCCCACGCTCATCGACGAGGGCTACGTATATATCGCCGAGTCTCCGCTCTACGAGATCAACTGCAAAGAGAAGACCTACTTTGCCTACACCGAACTCGAGAAGAACGGCATCCTTAAGGAGATTGGCGACCAGAAGTGTTCCATCAACCGCTCCAAGGGTCTTGGTGAGAACGATCCGGACATGATGTGGCTCACCACCATGAACCCCGAGACGCGCCGTCTGATCAAGGTAGAGCCCGAGGACGTCACCAAGATGGAGACCATGTTCAACCTTTTGTTGGGCAACGACGAGGCAGGCCGCAAGCGCCATATCTCCGAGCACGGCAAGGAATACCTGGACCAGTTGGACCTGCAGTAGCAGCAAATCGATAACGACGGCCCATAAGAAGTTCAAGAGGATATCGTGGCAAAGAAGAAGACGAAGAACCAGCCAAAGAAAAAACAGGTCAACGCCGAGAACGTCATCGGCCTGCACTCCGAGGTCACCGACCAGCCGATCACGCAGACGCTCGAGGTCAACTACATGCCCTACGCCATGAGCGTCAACGTCTCGCGTGCGTTCCCCGAGATTGACGGCTTTAAGCCCTCGCACCGCAAGCTGCTCTACACCATGTACAAGATGGGCCTGCTCAAGGGCGAGCGCCAGAAGAGCGCCAACATCGTGGGCCAGACCATGAAGCTCAACCCACACGGCGACGCCGCGATCTACGAGACGATGGTTCGCCTGGCGACGGGCAACGAAGCGCTGCTCGCCCCCTTCGTGGAGTCGAAGGGCAACTTTGGCAAGTACTATTCGGGCGACCTGAGCTACGCCGCCTCGCGTTATACCGAGGCCAAGCTCTCCCCCATCAGCGCCGAGATCTTCAAGGACATCGACAAGGACCCTGTCGACTTCGTCGACAGCTACGACGGCGCCATGAAGGAGCCGCGTCTGCTGCCCACCACGTTCCCCAACATCCTCGTCTCGGCCAACAAGGGCATCGGCGTCGCCATGGCGTCCGACATCTGCGGTTTCAACCTCAACGAGGTCTGCACCGCCACCATGCACTACCTGCAGAATCCTAACTGCGACCTGCTCGAGTACATGCCCATGCCCGACTTCTCGACCGGCGGCGAGATCATCTACCGCCGCGAGGAGATGGAAAAGATTATCGAGACCGGCCTTGGCAGCTTCCAGATCCGCTCCCGTTGGCGCTGGATTCCCGAAGAACGCATCATCGAGGTGTACGAGATCCCCTACACCACCAAGACCGATGTCATCATCGAGCGCATCGTCAAGCTCTCCAAAGAGGGCAAGGTCAAGGAGATCGCTGACATCCGCGACGAGACCGACCTCTCGGGCCTGCGCATCGCCATCGACCTTAAGCGCGGTGTCGACCCCGACAAGCTCATGGCCAAGCTCTATCGCTCGACCACGCTGCAGGATTCGTTCTCGTGCAATTTCAACGTGCTCGTCGACGGCTATCCCCGTGTTATGGGCGTGCGCCAGATTCTGCACGAGTGGGTCAAGTGGCGTATTGAGTCCACGCGTCGCCGCATTAACTTTGACCTAGGCAAAAAGTCCGAGCGCCTGCACCTGCTGCACGGCCTCGAGGCGATCTTGCTCGACATCGACAAGGCCATCGCCATCATCCGCGGCACCAAGCTCGAAGCCGAGGTCGTGCCCAACCTTATGAAGGGCTTCGACATCGACGAGACCCAGGCCGAGTTTGTTGCCGAGCTTAAGCTCCGCAACATCAACGAGGAGTACATCCTCAACCGCACCAAGGACATCGCTAAGCTTGAGGGCGAGATTGCCGAGCTTGAAGAGATCCTCTCCAGCGAGGAGAACATCAAGAAGGTCATCAGCGACGAGCTGGCCGCGGTCAACAAGAAGTACGTGATGCCGCGGCGCACGGGCAGGATCGAGCCCCACGAGGTCATCGAGGTAAGCCTGGAGCCCGAGGTCGAGGAGTATCCGGTCACCATCATGCTCTCGCGCGATGGCTACCTTAAGAAGATGACGGACCGCGTGCTTAAGAAGGCCACCACGCTCAAGTACAAGGACGGCGACAAGCCCTTTATCGAGTTCCCGTCCTCCAACACCCACGAGCTGCTGGTCTTTACCAGCAAGAGCCAGGTGTACAAGTGCAAGGTTGCGGCGTTTGAGGATACCAAGTCGGCCCAGCTGGGCTCGTACCTGCCGACCGATCTTGAGATGGAACCCGATGAGAGTGTCATCTGGGTCATCGACCCCGAGGACTACAAGGCCGACGTGCTGTTCGTCTTTGAGAACGGCCGCGTGGTGCGCGTCGCGCTTTCCGGATACGTCACCAAGACCAACCGCAAGCGCCTCAAGAACGCCATCTACGGTGGCAGCAAGCTGCTGTATGCCCAGGTGCTCAAGGAGGACCGCGACATCGCGCTGGTCTCGAGCGACTATCGTTTGATGAACTTCAACACGTCGCTGCTCAAGACCAAGACGACCACCAACACGCAGGGCGTCCAGGCCTTTACGGCCAAGAAGGGCCGCTCGGTCACCACCGTCGGCACAACCGAGGAAATCCTCGGCGCCGGCGTCTCAGCCGAAAAGTTCACCGCGCAGACCCTACCCTCCGCCGGTGCCCTCATGAAGGAAAACGACATGCCGAGTCTGTTTGACTAACAGCCGTCTGGTCGGTTCCGACAGCCCAGCCCCCCTTAAAACGCAGCAAGGCCCGAATGGTTCAAATGAACCTTTCGGGCCTTGCTGCGTTATTGGAAATGCGCGCTAGGCGAGCTTGCGGGCTAGCTCTCGCACCTCTTCCAACTTGGGCGAGGATGCCATGCTGTCGCGCTCGGTCATACCGCTGATTGTGACAATGCCCAGGTCCTCCCACTTGCAGTACGCGCAGGTTGACTTGTACATGGCGATCGCCGCATCATAGACGCCCTCGCTGTGGCTATCGAGCAAAAGGGCCGTCTTGGTGAACGGGAAGCCCGTGGCACCGAAGGCGTACAGGCGGTCAATGGCGGCCATGCAGTCGTCCATGGACAGGAAGGTCACGGCGCAGTTGG
>UQUX01000068.1 GCA_900544425.1 uncultured Collinsella sp. | reverse complement strand
CTCCCAATACGCGTCCACGGCACCTGAAACACGGTGCCCATGCTCACACGAACCGAGCGACGATACAGCGGATCGCAGCACGTAGGGCTCACTAGAATGCCGTCAACATTGAGCGCGGCAGCCGAGCGGAAAATAGCGCCAACATTGGTGTGATCGACAATACTCTCAAGCACGCACACACGCACCGGACGATCCCCCGCCGCCTCGACGACACCGCCCAAGAACTCATCAACCGGAATCTGACGCGGGCGACGGAACGCCGCGAGCGCACCACGCGTCACGTTAAAGCCCGTCAACTGCTCCATGAGCTCCATGGAGGCCACGAACACGGGAACCGGACCCGCTCCCTCGCGCACGACAAGCTGGTCAAACAGCGGCATCATCTGGTCGAGCCAGCGCTCGCCCAAAAGAAAGCTCACCGGCTCATATCCGGCGCGAACCGCACGCTCGATGACCTTGGCACTCTCAGCGATAAAAATGCCCTTCTGCGGCTCCAGCACGCAGCGAAGCTCACGCTCGGTCAGTCGCACATAGGCATCGAGCCGCTCGTCCTCGAGCGAATCAATTCGCAGAACCTCAACGGCATCAGTCATAGCAGCCAGCCCGCACCCTTCTTTACAGCACATCTATACCAAACGAGGCGACGCTAAGCGCCGCCCCATGCATTCAATCAACCCGATGATACCGTTCACGCCAGACGATTTACGCCTCGATGCGACGATACGTCACGAACTCATAATTGACGCCCTCGTCACCCTCACCGGCGGCAATCGTCGCGACCCCGCTACGCTGCGCAATCTCCCACGCGGGATCGGCGTCCAAGTCGGGAAAATACGTGTCCACGACATGCACGCAGTGGTTATGAGTGACCTCGGCCTCCACGCAGTACGGCAAAAACTGCCGATACACCTCACCGCCACCGATCACCCAGGCAACAGGCTCATCGGCTACCGCGGCGAGCGCCTCGTCAACGCTATGCACCACGTCAACGCCCTCGGGCGCAAAGCTATCGTCGCGCGTAAGCACGATATTGCGGCGGTTCTTAAGCGGACGCCCGCCGGGAAAACTCAGCAGGGTCTTGCGCCCCATAATGACCGGGCACCCCTTGGTACACGCCACAAAATGGCGCATATCGGCGCGATTGAAGACGACCATGTCGCCCTCGCAACCAATGCCCCAGTCATCGCACACGGCGACAATGGCAGAAAGCTTACACGTCATGCGCGTCACCTACACCGCAATGGGAATGTTCTTAACCTGCGGACCGTGCTCGTAGCCCTCCACGATCAGGTCGTCGGTCGTAAACGCGTAGAAATCATGCACATCGGGGTTAAGCGTTACCTTGGGAGCCGCAAACTGCGGACGCTCGATAAGCTCGCGGACGATATCGACATGACGGTCGTAGATATGGGCGTCGGCGATCACATGCAGCAGCTCGCCGGGAATCATATCGACCGACTGCGCAACCATCATGAGCAGAATGGCGTACTGGCACACGTTCCAGTTGTTCGCGGCCAAAATATCCTGGCTGCGCTGGTTGAGAATCATATTGAGCGTCGGTTTGTCATCCTGCGGGCGCTGCGTGACGTTATACGTCACGCTGTAGGCGCACGGATACAGGTGCATCTCGGACAGATCGCTAAACACATAGGTGTTCGTCATAATGCGGCGGCTGTACGGCGTGTGCTTAAGGTCGTACAGCACGCGGTCCATCTGGTCAAAGTCGCCCTCGGCATAATGGCTCTTCTGCCCAATCTGATACCCGTAGGCCTTGCCGATGGAGCCGGTCTCGTCAGCCCACTCATCCCAAATGTGACTATTGAGGTCATGCACGTTATTGGACTTCTTTTGATAGATCCACAGGATCTCGTCCATGGCGGACTTGAGCGCCGTACGACGCAGCGTAAGTGCGGGGAACTCCTCGCGCAGGTCGTAGCGTGCCGTGACGCCAAAGTTTTTAATGGTATAGGCAGGGGTGCCATCCTCCCACACTGGGCGGACCTTTTGGCCCTCGGTGGTGGTGCCATGGTCCAGAATGTCGCGGCACATGGCTACAAACTGTTGATCAGCCTTGCTCATTGACCCTCCTGTCAGTCGCCTATAAGCGATTTTTATTGTAGCCCAGGCGCACCCGGCCCCACAGCCCAAACATAAGCCCTCATTTTCTGACATATGCCAGAAATTCCTTGCGCAAATCCGCACGTTCGCTATTCTATTGTTGACATATGTCAGATTTGGAGAGTGTATGGCTGGAAGACGCGAAAAACTGCGCCGCGTTGGGATCATCCCCGAATATCGCGGCTTTACCCCCGATGGCCTTGCCAGCGGAGACGCTATCGATATGACGGTCGATGAGCTCGAAGTACTGCGCCTGTGCGATCTGGAGGGCCTCAATCAGGAGGCCGTCGCCCTGCACATGGGTATCGCCCGCGCCACGGTGGCGGCAATCAGCAGTCGCGCGCATCGCAAGGTGGCAAACGCGCTGGTCAATGGACGGGCGATCGTCATCGAAGGCGGCAACATCGCGTACTCCCCAATCACCACGACGACGGCCGCATGGCCAGCAAAGGAGGTCGGCACCATGAGGGTGGCAACAACGTACGACAACGGCAACATCTTTATGCACTTTGGCCGCAGCGAGCAGTTCAAGATCTACGACATCCAGGATGGCAAGGTGCTCAACGAGCAGGTCGTAGGCACCGGTGGCACCGGCCACGGCGCCTTGGCGGGCCTGCTTGCCAACGGTGGCGTTGACACGCTCATTTGCGGCGGTATCGGCGGCGGCGCTATCAACGCGCTTGCCCAAGCCGGCATCACGGTCTATGCGGGCGCCCAGGGCAGCTGCGATGCCTGCGTCGAGGCCCTCATTGCCGGCACGCTCGCACAGAACGGCGAGGCCACCTGCGACTGCCATGGACATGACCACGAGCACACCCATGAGCATGGCGAGTCCTGCGGCTGTCACGGCCATCACGACCACGACGGACATGAGGGCTGCGGCTGCCACTAGCGGCACATACCCCGGCGCCAGCACGCTTCCGCGCGTGCGACAACCTGCGAACGAACGGCGAAGGCCGCCTGGAGTACCATCCAGGCGGCCTTCGCCATACTCGACTCAACCAGCCGTTACTTCTTATTACGCATCTGCGCTTCCATCTGGCGCAGCAGGTCCATATCGGACTTGGGGCCGCCCGTACCCAGGCCGCCCATGCCGCCCAGGCCCATAGCGTCCAGGCCGGGGATATTGGGCATGCGCATCTTTTTACCCTTCTTACCCTTCTTGCCCTTCTTGCCGCCGGCCTGCGCCTGATTGGCCATTGTGCGCATGCGGCCCATCATCTTATTCATCTCGCCCCACTGCTTCATAAGGCTATTGACCTCGGTGGGGGTCACACCGGCGCCCTTGGCAATGCGGGCACGGCGCTGGCCGTTGATGATGGAGGGGCGAAGGCGCTCCTCCTTGGTCATCGACATGATAATGGCCTCGTTCTTGTCGAAGATGCCCTCGTCCAGGTTGCCGCCCATCTGGTTAAGCGCACGCTGGCCGCCGGGGAGCATGCCCAGGATGCCCTTCATGCCGCCCATCTTCTTGACGGCCTTCATCTGGTCGAGCATGTCGTTCATGGTGAAGCCCTCGCGCAGCATACGCTCGGCAGCCTCGAGCTGCTCGGCGTCGGCTGCCTCCTGGGCCTTCTCGATAATGCCGACAACATCGCCCATGCCCAAGATGCGCTTGGCCATACGATCGGGATAGAACGGCTCCAGCGAATCGGGCTTCTCGCCCATGCTCACGAACTTGATGGGCTTACCGGTCACCTGGCGCACAGAAAGCGCGCCGCCGCCACGGGCGTCGCCGTCGAGCTTGGAGATGATCACACCGTCAAAGTCGGTGCGCTCAGCGAAGGTCGAGACGACGTTGACGATATCCTGGCCGGTCATGGCATCGACGACCATCAGCACCTGATCGGGCTTGACGGCCTTCTTGATGTCCACGGCCTCCTGCATCATCTGCTCGTCGATCTGCAGGCGGCCGGCGGTATCGACGATGACCACATCGCGCAGGTGGTCGACGGCCTCCTGAATGGCGCCCTTGGCGATATCGACCGGGTGCTCGCCGTCACCGCGGAAGACCGGAACGCCAATCTCGCCGCCGAGCGTGGCCAGCTGGTCGGCAGCGGCGGGACGGTAGACGTCGCACGCGGCGAGCAGCGGGGAGCGGCCCTGCTTCTTGAGCAGGTAGGCCAGCTTTACGGCCGCCGTAGTCTTGCCGGAGCCCTGCAGGCCCACGAGCATGATGACATTGGGAATGCGGTTGCTAAAGACAAGCTTGCTCTCGGTGGAGCCGAGCATCTCGGTAAGCTCGTCGAGCACGATCTTGACGACGTTTTGCGCCGGCGACAGCGACTCCATGACCTCGGCGGTCATGCAGCGCTCCTTGGTCTTAGCGACAAACTCCTTGACGACCTTGAAGTTGACGTCGGCCTCGAGCAGCGCCATACGGATATCGCGCATGGCCGAGGTGATATCGGCCTCGGTCAGCTTGCCCTTGCCGCGCAGGCGGTCAAATGTGTCGTTGAGGCGATCGCTCAGAGAATCAAACACTAGTCACTCCTTAATTGGACTCGCCCACCAGGGCGCGGCAGAAATCTTTGGCATTGAACTCCTGCAGGTCATCGACCTGCTCGCCCACGCCGATGCGCAGGATGGGAAGCTTGAGCTTCTCGGCCACGGCCATGGCGATACCGCCCTTTGCCGTGCCGTCGAGCTTTGTCATGATAATACCGTCCAGGCCAAGCGCCTCGTTAAACTCGAGCGCCTGGTTGAGGCCGTTTTGGCCCGTTGCGGCATCGATCACGAGCACGACATAGACGGGCATGGGGCCGGCGGCCATATTGGCGGCGCGCTTGCGGGTCACATTGACCACCTTGGCAAGCTCGCGCATGAGCTCGGGGCTCGTGTGCAGACGACCGGCGGTATCGATGAGCACCAGGTCGCTGCCGCGCTTGTCGGCCTCGTCGAGCACGTCGTAGCAAACACTTGCCGGGTCGGAGCCGCGGTCGCGCTTGATGACGGGGACGCCAGCGCGCTGACCCCACACATCGAGCTGCTCGATAGCGGCAGCGCGGAAGGTATCGGCCGAACCGATCACGACGTTCTTGCCGCGGGAGGCCATGGCGCTCGCGATCTTACCGACCGTCGTGGTCTTGCCGGCACCGTTAATGCCCACAAACAGCACGCAGCTCGGCGTATCGGAGAACGGATCGCGCTCGATGGGCACAAAGTGCTGCTCAAGCTGCTCGGCCAGGGCACGGCGAAGCTGTGGAGCGGTCTTGAGGTTCTTCTTGGCCGCGGCATCGCGCAGGTCATCGGAGACCTGAATGGCGATCTCGGCGCCCATGTCACCCATGACGAGGGTGTCCTCCAGGTCCTCCCAAAAATCCTCGTCGACCTCACCGCCAAAGTAGAAGACCTCGTTGAGGGCCTCGCGGCTTCGCTCAAGTCCGCGCGAGAGAGCATCGAAGAATCCCATTATGCATTCACGACCTTTCCGGTTTCGCGATCGAGTTTTTGCGAGACGACGCGACTGACGCCGTCGGCTTGCATCGAGACGCCATAGAGGACGTCAGCGTCCTCCATAGTACGGCGCTGATGCGAGATAACCAAGAGCTGCGTATCGGAACGCAACACATCGAGCGCGCCGATGAGCTTGGACAGGTTGGCGTCATCGAGCGCCGCCTCGACCTCGTCCAGCACATAGAACGGCACCGTGCGCGTACGATACACGGCAAAGAGCAAGGCGAGCGCCGTCAGACTCTTCTCGCCGCCCGACATGAGCATCATCTTGGTGATGCGCTTGCCGCGCGGCTGCGCCACGACCTCGATACCCGTCTCGGCAGGATGCTCGGGATCGGTCATCTCCAGATGAGCCTGGCCGCCCGGGAAGAGCATAGCGAAGATCTCGCGGAAGTTCGCGTCGACCTTCTCAAACGTCACCAGGAAGGCCTTCCGCATCTTGCGATCAATGGCCACCGTGATCTTGGTGAGCGCCTTGCGCGCGCTCTCCAGATCGGCCAGCTGCTCCTCGATGTAGTCGGCGCGGCGCTTGAGCTGCTCGTACTCCTCCATGGCAACTTGGTTAACGGGACCAAGGTTGTTGATCTGGCGCACAAGCTGGTTGAGTTCGCGCTCGGCGGCATCGCGGTCGGTAGGAGCAGGAAGCATGAGCGCTTCCTCGAGCACCGTCGTGCCATCGGCGGTAATGGCCTTGATGGCAGCCTCGACCTGCACCTCGAGCTTGCCACGCGCGACCTTGAACTCGTTTTGCGTGGCGGAGGCGGTATCGACTCGCTCCTTAGCGCGGGCAACCTCTGCCTTGGCATCCTCGATGGTCTTCTTGAGCGAAGCGGAGTCCGCCTCCTCCAGAGAGGCCTGGTCACGCAGGCGCGCTGCCCAATCCGACGCGCGTTCCAACAGGGCAGAATAGCGTTCGTGCATGGGATCGACGCGCAGGCGCAGCAGCTCGAGCGAGCGCGAGGCCTGGCGTGTTCCGCGGATACGACGGTCGATGCCCTCAAGACGATGCTCAAGGTCGGGCACGCGGCCCTTCAGCGAACGCAGGCGTTCGCTCGTCTGGACTAGGCGAACCTTGGCGTCGGCGAGCTTGCCGGCAGCCTCGGAATCGTCACGGCGAACGCGGTCGAGTTCGTCGTTGGCCTCGGAAATCTGCAAGCCCAGATCGCTTGCCTGCGCGCGGGCCTCGTCACGCGAACGGGTGAGCTCGTCAACGCGCGGGCGCGCAGCGCGAACGGCTTCGGAGGCCTGCTCGCGGCGCTTGGAGATGCGCACGCGCTCGACCTCGGCATTGTTGGCGCTTTGCTCCAAGCGGCCGATCTCGGAAAGCAGCGAGCGGCGCTCGCCCTCAAGACGGGCGATCTCACCGGCGGCATCGCCCTCGGCGGCACGGGCCTCCTCGACGGCAGCGTTGGCCTCAACGACCTGATCCGACACATGCTCAAACACAGCGGCCAAATCGGGCTCAAGCCCCTCCAGCTCGCGAATGCGACGCTTACGCTCCAGAGCACCCGACGCCTCGCCGGCATCGAGGCCCACACGCACCAGGCCGCCGCAGGCGACGCGGGCGCCATCGGGGGTCACGTAAGTCACGCCGTCAACGACCGGCGCCGAAAGCGCGGCAGAAAGATCGTCCACTACGTAATAGCCGCCGAGCAGCGCCTCGACGACGGGTCCGTAGCCTGCGCGCACGGACAGACGATCAACCAGGCGGGTACCGGCAGCGCCCTCAGCGGCGGTAGAGCCGCTCACGCCGCGCGCCACCAGCAATGCCTCGCCCGAGGCCTTCTTTTGGTCCAGAGCCGCACGACCGGCACGCTCAAGCGTGGCGGCGTCATCAAACAGCAGCGCATCGATATCGCCGGCGAGCAATTGCTCAACCAGGCCCTCAAGCTCGCGCGGGGCCTCCAGCACGTCGCCCAGACGACCCAAGACATCGTCGCCCAGCGCACCCACCAGACGGCTCACGAGCGGCGAGCTGTCGGCCATGCGGGCATCGAGTTTCTTTTGGCTGGCAAGCTCCGAGCGCACCTCGGACAGCTTGTTGCGCGCCTCACTCTCACGATTACGCAAGTCCTTCAGGGCTGCACGGGCGACCTCGGTGGCCTCACGCGCATCGGCCTGGGCCTGGCGCGCTTCCTCAAGAGCGCCTTCAAGCTCCTCGGCGCGGTCACGACGGCTCTCGAGCGAGGCCATGACCTCCTCGAGCTGCTCGTCAATCTGCTCCAGGCGCGAGGCATACATGTTGTCCTCGACCTCGGCATTGCTCAGCGAGTCCTTCACCTTGGCGAGCTCGAGCGCGGCGTTATCGGCTACGCGCTGAACATCGCGATGCTCACGCGTAAGCTGCGAAATCTGATTGTCGAGCGCCACGCGCCGCTCGTGGAGCTCAGCGGCGGCAGGACCAGCGGCGTCAACGTCCTCCTGGGCCTGCATATGCGCACCGGTCACTTCCTCAAGCTGCGCACGCGCGTCCTCAAGCTCCTCGACCACGCGACGACGCTGATGCTCGGAGCTCGAAATCTGCCCGCGCATATCAGACAGGCGCGACACCATGTTGTGACCCTTTTCCTCGAGCAGGCGCATGTCGGAGTTAATGCGGCCGACCACATCTTGCATATGGCGGCGCTGCTCGCCCAGGTCGCCCACAAACAAGCCTTTTTCCTCGAGCATAACCTGGAGCTTCTCGAGCTCGCGCTCCTTTTCGCCCATGCGGTACTGCGCAAGCTCCAGCTCGGCGGCACCTTCCTTGGAGCGGCTCTCCAGATCGTTCCACTGCGACTGCAGCGAACGCAGCTCGTCGACGGCCAGCATCTGCGTAAGCTCGTTCGCGCGAGAGGACAGCTCTTTGTACTTGCGTGCGCGATCGACCTGACGCTCCAGCGGTCGCAGCTGACGGGCGATTTCCTTATTGATGTCGCGGGCACGCGTCAGGTGCTCGTCCATCGACTTAATCTTTTTGAGCGCACGCTCTTTGCGGCGCTTGTGCTTGGAGATGCCGGCGGCCTCCTCGATGAGGGCGCGGCGCTCCTCGGGGCGGCTCTGCAAAATGGCGTCGAGCTTGCCCTGGCTAATAATGGAATGCGTATCCTTACCCAGGCCCGAATCGTGCAGGATGTCCTGAATGTCCATCAGGCGGCACGGACTCGAGTTGATGAGGTACTCGCTTTCGCCCGAGCGATACATGCGACGAGTGATAGCGACCTCGTCAAAATCGACGGGCAACATATGGTCCGAGTTATCGAGCACCAGTGTGACCTCGGCGACACCCACCGGCTTGCGCGCTGACGAGCCCGAGAAGATGACATCCTCCATGGCCTGGCCGCGCAACTGCTTGGCGCTCTGCTCGCCCAGGACCCACAGGATGGAGTCGGAGATGTTCGATTTTCCCGAGCCGTTGGGACCGACGATGACGGTCAGGCCCGGCTCAAACGTCATATGGGCGCGGTCGGCAAACGACTTGAACCCTTTGAGCGTGAGGGACTTGAGATACACGGTTCCTCGCTTACACGTGCTTCTTATTCAGAATCACGCCGTTGGTGGTGTAACCCATGCGGTCGAGCGCTTCGAGCGCGGCGGCTCCCTCGGCTTCCTTCTTTGAGGAGCCGGAGCCGCGACCCTGACGAATACCATCGATCAACACCACGGCGGTAAAGGTGGGCGCATGCGCCGGGCCCTCGGAGCCAACGAGCTTATACGCCGGGGGCTCGTGACCGTCGGCTTGCACGCACTCCTGCAAAAACGACTTGGGGTTCGCGGGATGCTCGGCGCGCTCGGAAGCCAAATGCGGCTTAAGCGTACGATGGATAAACTCCGCCGCAACGTCCC
>UQUX01000067.1 GCA_900544425.1 uncultured Collinsella sp. | reverse complement strand
GCAGCCTGCTGTGGTGGAAGCGCGGCGCGATGCAGTTTGCCAACGGTTTTGCCAACGGATTTATGTTCGCGCTCGTGTCGGTTTGGTTTGCGAGCTGCTCGCAACGTGCCATGCTTTCGCCCTACGCAATGCAATAACATCTAGCCCTCTGTTTGCGGCCGGCCCAGCTTGGGTATAGGACGCACTGTGACAATAATGAAAGTCGGAAGGATTCGGTCGTGTCGGAAAATAGGGATTACTACGAGGTACTTGGCGTCGACAAGGATGCCGATGCGCGGACGATTAAGCGCGCGTTTCTAAAGAAGGCCCGTACCGTACACCCGGACGTTTCGGACGACCCCGAGGCCGAGGCCAAGTTCAAAGAGCTCAACGAGGCTTATTCCGTTCTTTCCGACGAGCAGAAGCGTGCTAACTACGACCGTTACGGCACCGCGGACGGCCCTGGTGGTTCGGGCTACGTCGATATCAACGATATCTTTGGCGGCATGGGCATGGACGACCTCTTCTCGTCGTTCTTTGGCGGCGGTGCCGGCGGTGGCGCCCGCAGCCGTCGTGAGCGTCGTCGCGGACGAGACATGGCCATCTCGCTTTCGGTGACGCTTGAGGAGGCGGCGCTCGGCTGCAAAAAGACAATCAGCTATGACCGCCTTGCTCCTTGCGAGGACTGCAATGGCACCGGTAGGGCAGAGGGCGCACAGGAAAAGCAGTGCAGCCGCTGCCACGGCACAGGCTATGTCACGACGGTCCAGCGCTCGTTCCTGGGCCAGGTTCAGTCCTCTTCGCCTTGCCCCGACTGCCACGGTGAGGGCACGGTCATCGACCATCCCTGCGAGACCTGCGACGGTCAGGGCCGCACACCTTCGCACGAAAAGATCGACATCGATATCCCCGCCGGCGTTTCGACCGGTCGCCAGCTGCGCGTGAGCGGCTTTGGCGAGGCAGGCCTTCGCGGCGAGCCTTCGGGCGACCTGATTGTCAACGTGCGCGTTGCCGACCATGAGCGCTTTAAGCGCAACGGGGACGACCTGTACCTGGTGAGCGATATCTCGATTGCGCAGGCTGCGCTCGGCTGCGAGATCGAGGTCGAGGGCATTATGCCCGACGAGGTCGTTAAGGTGACGGTTCCCGCCGGCGCCCAGTACGGCGACACCGTGAGCGTCAATAATTACGGCATGCCGCGCATTGGCGGTGGCGGTTCGCGTGGCCGCCTGATCGTGCAGCTGCGCGTGGTCGTTCCCACCAATCTTTCCAATAAGCAGCGCGAGCTGCTCCGTGCTTTTGCCGATGAGATGGGCGATGACGTCGCTTCCGGTAAGAAGTCGGTGACCGACCGTATCAAGAGTGCCCTCGACGATATCCTCGATTAAGGAGCCCGCGTGCTCGCACCCCATATTTCCATCGTCAACCTCGGCTGCCGTGTCAACCGGGTTGAGTCTGACCGTATCACTGCCGATCTTATGCGCCTGGGCTTTGCTATTGTGGAGCCCCAGGATGCCGATTTGATCGTCATTAACACCTGTGCCGTTACGGGCGAGGCCGAGGCTAAGACCCGTAAGGCCGTCCGTCATGCGCTGGCCCATCCAAACGAGCCCTATGTGCTCGTGACCGGATGCGTGGTCAATTTGCATCCCGAGGAGCTGCTGGAGCTTTCGGATCGCGTGATCGCCGAGCCGTCCAAGATCGATGTCGCCGATCGTGTCTGCGAGGTGCTGGGCGTTGAGTCCGATAGCGTTCCCGCCTGCAGCGATGGTGAGGTGGTCGATGCGCTTGGTCGCTCTCGCCTGGGCGTGAAGATTCAGGACGGCTGCAACCATCGCTGCACCTATTGCATTGTGTGGAAGGCGCGCGGCCCCGAGCGCTCCGTGCCCGTCGAGTCCGTGCTCGAGCAAGTTCGCGAGGCCCAGGAGGCCGGCGTGCCCGAGGTGGTGCTGACCGGTGTGAACCTGGGTGCCTACGATGGCAAGAGCGCGACCGACGAGCACGTCGAAATCGATGAGCTGCTCGAGGCCATCATGGAGCGCACGTCTATTCCGCATGTGCGCATTTCCTCGGTCGAGCCCATGGATATCTCCGAGCGCCTGCTTAAGGTTATGGCGCGCTACCCGCAGCGTATCGCCCCGTTTTTGCACCTGCCCGTGCAGTCCGGCTGCACGGCGACCCTGCATCGCATGGGCCGTCCCTATAGCGCCGAAGCCTTTGAGGACACGGTGCGTATGATTCGCGCCAACTTGCCCCAGGCGTCCCTTTCGTGCGATGTCATCGTCGGTTTTCCTGGTGAGACGGACGAGGAGTTCGAGGAGTCGCTGGCGCTGTGCCGCCGTGTGGGTTTCTCGCGTATGCACGTGTTCCGCTACAGCAAGCGTCCCGGCACCCTTGCCGCCGATATGCCCGACCAGGTGCCGCCCAAGGTTATGGCCGAGCGCAGCCGTCGTATGCGAGCCGCCGCACAGGAGCTCGCTATTGCCGACGCTCGTCGTCGCATGGGCACGGTCGAGCGTGCCGTGCTCGAGTATGGTGACAACCTGACGCTCGGCTCGTTCCATCATGCCCGTCTTGACGATACCTGTGGACTTACAGCCCCGTGCCTGCTCGATGTTGCTATCATCGGAGTCGATGATTCCGGCTTGGTCCATGCACGCAGGGAGGTTCATGGAAGCCTCGAAGATTAGACTTACCGTTCCCGAGGGAATTGATCCCTCATGCGTTTTGGGCGCCGGCGACGGCGTCCTTCGCGCGCTCGAGAGCTTGGTTCGCGCCCATGTGGTCGCCCGTGGCGATAGCATCGCCGTGTGCGGTGACCCGGACGAGGTCGAACTCGTGGCGCGTTTTTTCGAACACGCTTTTCGCGAGGCGGCCGCCGGGCGCACGCTGTCTGCCGACGATGTCTCTCGCTGCCTGGTCGTCTTGCGCGACGGTGAGCACGAGGCTACGTCGCTTCGCGATGACGTGCTGCTTTCGTATCGCGGTCGTGCCATTCGCCCCAAAACGCTCGGGCAAAAGCGCTATGTGGATGCCATTCGCTCGCATACCATCACGTTTGGCTTGGGTCCTGCCGGTACCGGTAAGACCTATCTGGCCATGGCGCTCGCCGTTGCCGCGCTCAAGCGTCACGAGGTGGGCCGTTTGATCTTGACGCGTCCGGTTGTCGAGGCGGGGGAGAATCTGGGCTTTTTGCCCGGTACCCTTGAGGAAAAGATCGACCCCTACATGCGTCCGCTCTACGACGCCCTTTTTGACATGATGGATCGCGAGCGCACCGATGAGCTTATGGAGCGTGGCGTGATCGAGATCGCCCCGCTTGCCTACATGCGCGGCCGCACGCTGAGTGATGCCTTCGTGGTGCTCGACGAGGCGCAAAATACCACGCCCGAGCAGATGAAGATGTTCCTGACACGCCTTGGGTTCAACTCCAAGTTCGTGATTACCGGCGACCTGAGCCAGCGCGACCTGGTGGGTCGTCGCGGCGGCTTGACGGATGTCGAGAAGATTTTGGGCCGTGTCGACGATGTCGCATTTTCGCACCTCGAGCGTGCCGACGTGGTGCGCCATGCCTTGGTGGGACGTATCGTCGAGGCATACGATGCTTATGATGACGTGCGCGAGCAGCGCCCGCGCGACCGAAAGGAGTCCCGTTGAGTGTATTGATCAGCAACGATACCGAGCTCGATACGCTGCTCGACGCGCAGGAGGTGGAGCACATCTGCGAGGTTGTGCTTGCCGCCGAGGGCGTTGAACGTGGAGTCGAGATTTCCCTTTCGTATGTCGACGAGGACGAGATGCACGAGCTCAACCACGAGTGGCGCGGTATCGACCGCACCACCGATGTGCTCTCGTTTGAGTGCGATTCGGCCTTTGACGATGACATTCCCGCCGATGAGACGCTCGAGCTCGGCGATATTATCTTGGCCCCGCAGGTTATTGCCCGTCAGGCCCCCGGTTTTGGCAATAGCCCCGCTGACGAGTGCCGTCTGATGCTCGTACACGGAATGCTGCACCTGCTGGGCTATGACCACATCGAGGACGACGAGGCCGAGGTCATGGAGGCCCGCGAGGACGCCATCCTGCGCGATCTGGCGCTCGAGCGCGGCGAGGACCCTAAGCTAGTCCACGTCGGCCCCATCACCAACCACGCCCACGACTAGGAGCCGTCTATGATTCCCGGATCGAACAAGGACCATCCGTCCTTCTTAAAGTCGTTTTCCTACGCCATGGAGGGCTTCGTCACCGCCGTCAAGACCGAGCGCAACATTAAGGTCATGCTCGTGGCGGGCGTGTGTACCGTCATTGCAGGCTGCATCGTGGGGTTCGACATTGCCGAGTGGGCCACGATTATCATCTGTTGCGGCCTGGTGATCCACGGCGAGCTGTGCAACACCGCTATGGAGGCTATCGTCGACCTAGCGACCCAGGAGCTCCATCCGCTGGCCAAGCGTGCGAAGGACATCGCCGCCGCCTCTGTATACGTTCTTTCCATCACCGCCGCGATTGTGGGCGTGCTGGTATTTGCCCGCGCGCTCGGCTTTATTTAGAAAGGGATTCCCATGTCCGACAATATGCAGCCTACCGATGAAGTTTTGGATGACGAGGTCCTGGATGCGGTGGATACCGAGGAGCTCGAGGATGTCGAGGAGTTCGACCCGTTTGAGGGCATGAGCGACGAGGAGCTCGACGCCCTGTGCGACGAGGGCGACAGCCTCGCGGGCTTTGGTGACGTGGAGCCCGGTTTCCGCAGCGGTTTTGTGGCCCTGGTCGGTCGTCCCAACGCCGGCAAGTCCACGCTGCTTAATGCCTGCTATGGCAAAAAGGTCGCCATCACCTCGCCGGTGGCCCAGACGACTCGCCGCCGCATGCGCGCCGTCGTCAACCGTCCCGGCTACCAGCTGGTCTTTGTCGATACTCCGGGTATCCACAAACCCAAGGACGGCCTGGGGTCCGAGCTCAACAAGAGCGCGCTGTTCGAGCTGAACGATGTCGATGTCGTCGCGTTTTTGATTGATGCCACCAAGCCGATCGGCAGGGGAGACGCCTGGGTTGCCGAGCGCGTCAGATGCTCCCGTTCCAAGAAGGTCCTGGTGCTCACCAAGGCCGATGAGGCCGATCCCGCCCAGGTTATGGAACAGCTCAAGGCCGCCCACGAGCTCATGGAATATGACGACGAGATCGTGACGTCGTCGGTCAAGAACTTCAACGTCGATGCCTTTATCGAGACCGTTGCGCACTTTTTGCCCGAGGGTCCGCGTTGGTTCCCCGAGGATATGGGTACCGACGCTTCCGATGAGACGCTCGTTGCCGAGTTTGTGCGCGAGAAGGTCTTGCGCCGCACCCGTGATGAGATCCCGCACTCCGTTGGCGTGATCTGTGATGCGCTTGAGCAGACCAAGAAGGTGCTGCGCGTGCACGCCACCATTTACGTCGAGCGCGAGGGCCAAAAGGGCATCATCATCGGTAAGGGCGGCGAGATGATCAAGCATATCGGTATCGACGCCCGTCGCGATCTTGAGCGCATCTTTGGCACGCAGGTCTTTTTGGAGCTGGACGTGAAGGTCAAGGCCGGCTGGCGCGACGACGAGGCCCAGATTCGCCGCTTTGGCTACAACGCCGAGGACTAAGGACGCGCGGCGCGCATGGCAGGCTCCCGGACATATCGCACCAAGGTGCTCGTCCTCGACAAGACGAAGCTCAAAGAGACCGACCTGATCTTGACGATGCTTGACGAGCGGGGGCGGCAGGTTCGTGCCGTGGCAAAGGGCGCCCGCAAACCCGGCGGACGCCTGGCTGCGCGCTGCGAGCTGTTCTGTACGGTAGATATGCTGCTCGCACATGGACGGTCACTCGACGTGGTTTCCCAGGCCGAGCTTATGGAGGCGCCGCTCGGCGTTGCGCCCGATTACGAGACGACCTGCGCCGCAAGCGCGATCGCCGAGGTCGCGCGCGTGTGCTCGTTCGAGGACGCCGAGGACCCGTTTACCTTTGCCATCACGCAGCGAGCGCTTGCCCTGGTGGGCAGCGGGCTTGACACGGCACATATGGACCTACTTGTGGCGGCATATGTCTTTAAGCTGCTGTCGCACGTTGGCTATCGACCCGATTTTTCGGCCTGCGTGCTGTGCGGAGACCCCAT
The DNA here is from genome assembly GCA_900544425.1 of uncultured Collinsella sp. GTDB lineage: Bacteria > Actinomycetota > Coriobacteriia > Coriobacteriales > Coriobacteriaceae > Collinsella. Next base: position 3,522 of record UQUX01000067.1, on the reverse strand, counting down.
GCTGTCGTATTTTTCGCCCCAGGCGGGCGGCCTCATGTGCGGGTCGTGCGCGTCGAGCGTTCCAGGTGCCGAACTGGTGTCGACCGGTGAGGCCGCATGGCTGCGCGCCCTCATGTCCATGACCTTCGATGCGCTTTTGGCCGAGCGAATCGACCCGCATACCGCAGCCTTTTTGCTGGGGCTTTCGCATGTTTGGGCTGCGACGCACACCGATCAGCGCCTCCGTGCGATGGAATTCATGTTGGGTCGGTGATGATGCGCAGGCGCGGGCTGCTTGTGGTAACATACCGACCTGTTGGTACCTCGACCTTGGTTGCTCGCTCCACCGGCGGCTTCCCAGTCCGAGGCGAATCGAGTCGCCCGATGGCGACGCAAAACGAAAGGTGAAACAATGACTGTTTCCAAAGAGCGCAAGGCGGAGCTGACTGCCCAGTTCGGTAACACCCCGGTCGACACCGGCAACCCCAAGGTTCAGGTCGCCATCCTGTCCGAGCGCATCAAGGAGCTGACCGAGCACATGAAGTCCCACCAGAAGGACTTCCACACCCGTCGTGGCCTGCTCATGCTCGTCGGCCGTCGTCGTCGTCTTCTCTCCTACATCAAGAAGAACGACATCGTCGAGTACCGTGAGCTCATCAAGGCTCTGGGCATTCGCGACAATATTCAGTAGCGAACTTGTACATGCTAAGAGCGTCCTGCATGCGGGACGCTCTTTTTGTGTAAGGGCGTGAACAATCACGCTCTGAAGCGTGGCGGGGGCAGGGGGCCCGCGTCACATGAGAAGCCCGCAGACAAGGGGCCTGTGGGGTAAAGGAGAACAATGACACTCGTATCCAAGACCTTTGAGCTGTACGGCAAGACCTACACCTTTGAGTCCGGCGAGCTTGCCAAGCAGGCCACTGGCGCCTGTCTGGTCAAGCAGGGCGACACCACGATGCTCGATACCGTGGTCGTCTCCAAGGAGCGCAAGAACTATGACTTCTTCCCGCTGACCGTCGACTTCAACGAGAAGATGTACGCTGCCGGCCGCATCCCGGGTGGCTACCTCAAGCGTGAGGGCCGTCCCAGCGAGAAGGCCACGCTCACCGCGCGCATGATCGACCGTCCGATTCGCCCGAGCTTCCCGGACGGCTTCCGCAACGAGGTACACATTGTCGCTACCTCGCTCGTCGCCGACCAGGTCAACCCCTTCGACGTCATCAACGTCATGGGTGCCTCCCTGGCCATGACGCTCGGCGGCGTGCCCTTCGAGGGCCCGCTTGCCTGCGTGCGCATCGGCCGTAACGTGGAGACCGGCGAGTTTATCGTCAACCCCACCTACGAGGAGCGCGAGAACTCCGATCTGGACCTGGAGCTGGGCGGATCCGCCGACTTCATCTCGATGGTCGAGGCCGGCGCCGAGGAGATCTCCGAGGACGACATGCTCGCCGCTATGAAGTTTGGCCAGGAGGCCCTTGCTGCTTTCTGCCAGGCTCAGGACGAGTTCGTCGCCGAGTGGGAGCAGGTTAACGGCCCCATCGTCAAGAAGGAGTACCCGCTCGACCAGCCCGTCGAGGAGGTCCAGGAGCGCATCTTCGCCCACTACGACGAGATGGCTGCAGCCCTTCGCGACGCCGACAAGCTCTCCCGTATCGGTAAGGTCGAGGCTCTGAAGGAGTCCATCCGCGCCGAGTTCACCGAGGAGGAGCAGGCCGCTTGGGAGCGCGAGATCCCCGTGGCGCTCAAGAAGCTCGAGAAGAAGGCCATGCGCACCATGGTCGTCGAGACCGGCGAGCGCGTCGACGGCCGTGCTGCCGACGAGATCCGTCCCATCATGGTGAAGGACAACTACCTGCCGCTCGTTCACGGCTCTGGTCTGTTCCAGCGCGGCCAGACCCAGGTGCTTTCCGTCCTGTCGCTCGGTATGCTCAACGAGGGCCAGCGTCTGGATACCATCGAGCCCACCGAGGGCAAGCGCTACATGCACCACTACAACTTCCCGCCTTTCTGCACCGGCGAGACCGGCCGCATGGGCAGCCCCAAGCGCCGCGAGATCGGCCATGGCAATCTGGCCGAGCGCGCTCTGCTTCCGGTGCTTCCCGACGAGAACGAGTTCCCCTACGCCATCCGCGTCGTCTCCGAGGTCATGGAGTCCAACGGCTCCTCTTCGATGGCTTCGACCTGCGGCTCCACGCTCGCCCTTATGGACGGCGGCGTGCCCATTAAGCGCCCGGTCTCCGGTATCGCCATGGGCCTGATCCAGGAGGAGGGCAAGACCGTGGTCCTGTCCGACATCCAGGGTCTCGAGGACTTCCTGGGCGACATGGACTTTAAGGTCACCGGCACCACCGAGGGCATCACCGCCCTGCAGATGGACAACAAGGCCACCGGCCTCACCTTCGACATCCTGGCCCGCGCCCTGCAGCAGGCCAAGGAGGGTCGCGCCTTCATCCTGCAGAAGATGCTCGATGTGATTCCCGAGCCGCGCCACACCACGCGCAGCACCGCCCCGCGTATCGTCTCCATCCAGGTTCCGACCGACAAGATCCGCGACGTCATCGGTTCCGGCGGTAAGGTCATCCGTGGTATCCAGGATGAGACCGGCGCTTCGGTCGACATCCAGGAGGACGGCACCGTCTTTGTCGGCGGCACCGGCGAGTCCGTCGATCAGGCTGTCGAGCGCATCAAGCTCATCATCAAGGTTCCCGAGCCGGGCGAGGAGTACACCGGTCGCGTGGTCTCCATCCAGCCCTTCGGCGCCTTCGTCAACCTGCTGCCCGGTAAGGACGGTCTGCTGCACATCTCCCGCGTCGCCAAGGGCCGCGTGGAGAAGGTCGAGGACGTCCTCAACGTGGGCGACGAGGTCAAGGTCGTCGTCATCGAGGTCGACGATCGCGGCAAGATCTCGCTCGATCGTCTTGACAAGCCCGAGGCCCCTGCTCGTGCCGAGGGTGCCTCTGAGGGCGACGGCGAGCACTTCCAGCGCCGTGAGCGTCCGCGTCGCGAGCGCTCCGAGCGCAGCGACCGTCCGCGCCGTCCCGGCGACAACGGAGGCCGCAAGCCCCGCCGTCACCACGACGCCGAGTAACAGCTAAACATAAGCAGCTCAACAAGGGCGACTCCTAAGGGGGTCGCCCTTTTGCTATTCCCGGCGGGGTCCGCGGATAAAGTTTCCTGCTCTACAGTCCTGCTCACGACGGAGGCCACATTAAGTGGCCTCCTGTTCGTGCGGAACTCGCGATAAACCTAAGCCGGTGTCCCCACTCTCCCGGGGCCTGCGGCTACTTGGTTGTCGCATGCGGCTCGCTTTTCGGAACTGGGCTGATATTTTCTAGATGAAAGGCGCTCTTGGTCCTTATGGGCCTGGGGCGCCTGTCTTTTAAAGGTAGATTTTTGGGAGGCCGGCACTTGGAGACGTTCCTTTAGTGCCGGCACTTTAGGAACGTCCCCAAGTGCCGGCTGTGGGACGGAGGGATTCCGCGTCCGCCTTTTCGGCGGCCGCGCCCCGCTGCGTCGCTTCGCTCCTTGCGTGCTGCGCTGGAA
>UQUX01000066.1 GCA_900544425.1 uncultured Collinsella sp. | reverse complement strand
AGAACCAGCCACTATGCTGCATGCGGCCATCGGCGTTGGCACCAGGGGTGTTCAGGAAGTAGTTCTTGCCGTCAATCTGAACTCGGCCGTATGCCATATCATGGTTTTCGGGATAGAAGTAATACTTGTCCCCACCGATAGACTGCCAGCCCGACACCGCGGTCCCGTCAGCGCCAAAATAGTACCAGACAGCTTCGTATTCGTTATGCCACTGGTTCGTGACCATGGCGCCAGTTTCGGGATCGAAATAGCGAAGGTTGCCGTCCTCGCACCGAACGAGTCCAGTCTTCGGACGACCGTCGGAACACCATTCCGTAATCGGTCCACCGCCTCCGCCACCGCCAGCAATATCAGCAAATGAGGGCGCCGGGGCAACCGTCATGCAGGCAGCAGCAAATGCAACAACTCCCAGCACTGTTAGTCCGTGCCATCTTTCTCGAAGGTTTTTCATACGACATCCTTTTTCCGAGATTTAAGGCTCTCTTAAGTTATTTTTAAACTATCAATTCAGTATTTCAACGGGAAATCGATAAAAGGTGTCTTTGTGACTGCAATTTAAATATGAGTCGCCACACCTCAACCGTTACGCTAAATAGCTTCTAAGGCAAACTTAGCGCATGAGCGAACTGATTAAACGAGTGAACTGAATAATAAAGCAACAAAATACAAACCTTGGTCATCAATCACATCTACCGCGGGCCGATAACGCCCGCCTCATGTGCTGCGATATAATCAATCTCACTAGATGCCAAATCAGCAAGCCGAAGGAGCTGACGTGCTAACAATTCACTATGGTGATATGGAAAACGTTATCTACAACACGTCCGTTTACTTCGATAACGTATATTCGCCCCAGTGGTTTCAAGACTCCTTTGCCCAAAGGGTCATAAAATCCATCGACAAAGGCACCGTGGTAGGCCCCAATGCAATCGATACCAAGATTCTAGGCATCATTCCTCCCGAGAAACTATCCAGCGGCACCAAAACGCTACTGCTTATGTACTTTATGCCGCAGAATATATATAACGCCTCAAATTGCGGTGATAATTGCGCCTACTGGATTCTGAGGATCGCCGCGCAAAAGGATCTAACAATCAATCTCTACCACATAATGGATTTTGGAAACGGCAAATTCACGGTAACCATTGCAAATACGGGCGATATAGTCCACACAATGTTTGACCTTGTCCCCATAGCTGGAAAATGCCTAAGGGAGAACTCCTGATGCGCGGATCATACAAGGTAATTATTCAAAATAACCGGGTTCAGTTTAAACTGACCATCAATAGAAATCTGACCATCATCCAAGGTAACAGTGCTACAGGCAAGACAACTCTGCTTGATATGGTGGCAGCTCACGAAGAGCTTGGGGCACAAAGCGGCGTAACAGTAAGTTGCAAAGTGCCCTGTAAAACAATATCTGGAAAATATTGGCGTAGAGATCTCCAAGAGATTTCCAGCAGTATTGTTTTTATTGATGAGGGCAATACTTTTGTTCGATCAAGAGAATTTGCCCATGAAGCAAAGCGTAGCTCAAACTACTACGTAATTGTCGCCAGAGAGTCACTGCGCCAACTGCCCTATAGCGTTGATGAAATCTACGGTCTTAAGAACACCAACCGAACCACAACGAAGTATCCCGTTTACTCTCGTGTCTACACCTCTACATATCGTATTTACGGTGATACTGATTTTAGAGGCGAGAGGCCCGAGCTTGTCATTGTCGAGGACACAAATTCGGGCTACGAATTCTTCAGTTTGCTATGCAAAAAGAGCAGCATTAAATGCATCAGCGCGGGAGGCAAATCAAATATTTGCAACTGCATTATGGACGCACCGGAAAACGACATCCTCGTGATTGCCGACGGTGCCGCCTTTGGACCAGAAATTGCGGAAGCAGCTGCTCTATTGCGCCGAAAGAACATCAAGCTATTCCTACCGGAATCGTTTGAATGGCTCGTGTTGAAGTCGGGATTATTCAACAGCAAACACATTAAGGACATGCTGCTTAACCCCGCTGAACATATCGAAAGCTCAAAGTTCTTTAGCTGGGAGAAGTTCTTTACTGCAGAACTCATCGAATGCTCACGAGACACACGTTTTCGATATGACAAGAGCTGCTTGAACGAGGAGTACCTGAACCCCACCGCTCTTGCAGCTCTGGAGGATACTTTGCCGGACCTTGGCATTACTTCGCACTAAAACGAGAAGTACTCACTGTCGGAGGATAGGTTTGGTCCGAGCCACGGGTCGCCATCGAGGAAGAACTCAGGCCAGTGCTGCATGAACAGCGCCTGCTCACGCTTCCAGCGGCGCAGCTTTTCCTCGTTGGCCTCTTCCCTGCCGCGCGAGGTGAACTCGTAGTGGTACAGCTCGGCATAGGGCGTAAAGATGGTGCGGTAACCCGCCTCCCACACGCGCAGGCAAAAGTCTGCGTCGTTAAAACCGACGGCGAATTCCTCGTTGTAGCCGCCGACGCGCTCAAATACGTCGCGTCGCACCATCTGGCAGGCACCCGTCACGGCGCTAAAGTTGCCCGGGCGCACGGCACGGGCAAGATAGCCCTCGCGCTTTGCCGAGAAGTCCTGGTTGGCATGGGCAAGTGCGCCACGCACGCCAATCAAAATGCCGGCATGCTGCACCAGATGATCGGCAAAGTAGAGTTTGGCGCCCACCACGCCCGCATCGGGACGCTGCAGATAGCCCATCATCTCTTCGATAAAGTCCGGGCTTATGACCTCGGTATCGTTGTTCAGCAGCAGCAGGTAGTCACCCTTGGCGTACTTCACACCAAAATTGATGATCTGAGAGTAATTGAACTCGCCCGGCCAGTACACAACGCGCGCGATGCCCTTGCCTTCGGATGCTGCAGCCACGCGCTCTGGCAGGGTTTCGTAATACGCAAACGTCTCCGGGGCTTCACTGTTGTTCTCCACCAAGACGATCTCGTAATTGGTATACGTGGCCTTCTGGGCGATCGACATCACACAGGCATCGAGCGTCTCAATGTGATCCTTGGTGGGGATCACAATGCTCACCAGCGGCGCAGGCTCCGGCAGCGCATGGCGCATGCGGTAGACAAACGGCGTCTCGGTCTCCTCGACCGTTCCGTGAACGCCCAGCGCGTTAAAGTGGCGCTGCAGCGCAAGACGACCCGCTTCAATGGCATACGGCTTGCTATCGGCAGAGCCATCGGCGGTCGATCCCGGATGCACGCGCCAGTGATACAGCACATGCGCAACGTGCTCAAAGCGCGCGCCGGCTGCAAGGCAGCGAAGCGTCAAGTCGTAGTCCTGGGCGCCCGCAACGTCTTCTGGGGACATACCAATGTGATCGATGAGCGCCTTCTCCACCATCAGGAAATGCGTCACGCAGTTATGGCTATAGAGCAGGTCGACGTTGAGTACGGTCTTAAAGACCGGCTGGCCCCACTCCCCCGTTTTCTGGAACATGTCCTCATCACAGAACAGGACCTGGGGACGCTCGCCCTCGGCCGCCTTGTTCAGCGCGGAAACATACTGGAATAACGCGTCCGGTTCCAGAATGTCATCGTGGTCCAAGAAAGCGATGTAGTCGCCTGTCGCTTGCTCGATACCTGCGTTGGTGTTGACCACAATGCCGCCGTTGCCGGGAAGCTCGATGCGACGGATGCGCTCGTCGTTGGCACCTGCCGCAAGGGTGGCCACCGCGTCCCATTCGGGCGAGGCGTCCATAAGCAGCAATTCCCAGTTGTCATAGCTCTGGGCTTGCACCGATTCCAGCAGCTCGCGCAGGTAGACCCGATCAGTCTTGTAGCACGGCACCACAATGCTCACGAGCGGTCTATAGGCAAAGGCCGCCGAAGCGACACGCTGGCACGCCAAATCGCCCGGCTTTGCGCGATGCTGCTCAAACCAACGTCGATAAGCTGCGTCGTCTGCACGCGCGTCCTTCATACGGTTCCAGCTGTCGTCGACCATGCCGTTGTACAGGCGACCATCCATGGCGCAAAACCCGCTTTGGATCCGCTCTGTGGGATCGCTCACGATCGCGACAAAATCTCGTATATCCTGAGGCATCTCAACACTCAGATACGATTTATTGATGCGGCATCCGTTCTGCTGCGGAACATCGACCTGCGATTCAAACACATGCACGGTAACATCGATGGCATTCATATGCGTATCGAAGATCTGGAGCTCAGGCGCGCACTGGGGGTCTCCCGCCCAGGTAACCTCATAGCGCCACACCGCGCCGACGTCTGCCGGCAAATAGCGAATGGCATCGATCTCGTAGCGGCCGCAGTGTTCGCCACGCTGCGCATCGCGGATAAGCGCGCACAGCGCAGGCTTTGCTTTGTAGTTAATCTTGGATTCCAATTTGGCCACGCGGCTATCGAGACGAATAGAGCCCAACCTTTGGCCACCGGATGCAAAAACGGCATCCATCGACGAGCCATCCAAAAACGGAAGCACCAAAACGGCGAGCTCGCGCTCGTAATCGGAAACAGAAGGGCATAGCGCCAGCACACGGCCATGATCGACCGGGAGCACCAGTGACGGCAAACAAGAACCGCTCGTAGTCGCATGGGCAAACGCCTGAGAGGCCTCCCGCTCAATAAGCGCGGCGACATCCTGACCGGCAAAACGAAGCAGCACAAAAAGACGGCCCTGGCTGCGGCAAAGTGCCAAACGCTTGATACTCATCTACACTTCTCGCTTTCCCAGGGCGTTCGCTGCCACGCGCTTGCAGGCACCCAGGCGCCCAAACCTCAAGACATCGTAATCGAACATGAGCTTTTTGCACGCACGGACATTGGGGGCCTTGCTGGTAAGCGCCGCACGCACCATAGCAGCAACAGAAGGAGCGCATTGTGCGAGCGCAGCATCGCTGCCCACGGCAGAACCGGCAAGCGCCGTGGCAACGGCAGCAAACACCTTGCCGCAATCCGTACTCAACAGCCTGAGCGCATCGTACAGCACCAGATCGCAGAGGAAGTACGCCAGGTCATCGGCATGCTGAGCATCGAGACCGTCGCGCTGCCAGTCAGCCAGCACCGCAGAGTAAATCTTCACGTGCTCCAGCAGACGCGTCTCGTCGTCGTAGCGCATGGTGTCCATGAGCGAACCCTTGCGCGCCACGCGGTAATCATACAGCTTGTTCGAGATAAGCGCGGTCTTGTGCGAACGACCGTACACGGCAAAATCGAAGACCTGGTCCTCGCCATACTTAACGGTTTCGTCGAACACGATCCCGTTGCCCAGCAAAAACTCACGCTTGCAGGCGGTGCGCCATGCAAACGGGCGAGATGCTTCCTTAAACAGTAGGTCGGAGCTATAGCCTTCAAACGACACATCGCGCGGGCTCAGCACATAGTTAAGCCACGGATACCCCGCCTCAAGCGGATACGGATTCGCGCCAAAGGTCAAAACGTCGCAGTCCTCGCGCTCAAAGGCATCGACGATCACGCGGCATGCATCGGGCGTAAATCGGTCGTCGGAATCCAAAAACGCAACGATAGGCGCCGTGGACGCGGCGATGCCTGCATTACGCGCACTCGACAGGCCGCCGTTCTCCTTATCGACCAGCGTAAAGCGCGCATCCTTTTCGCAGTAGGCAGCAGCGATATCGCGCGACCCATCCGGTGAGCCATCGTTGATCAGCACGCCTTCCCAATCGGGCATGTCCTGCGCAAGCAGAGCGTCCAGGCACCAGGCCAGGCACAGCTCTACCTTATAGATGGGAACGACGACGGAAATCTTAGGTGTAGCCATAGTCACGCGCTCCTACTGTGGGGCCGGCACGTCATCGGGATGCGGGTTGTCGCCGTAGGCGCGCTGATACGTCAGCACGCGCCAAACCAGCGGCAGGCCGCCGATCTTAAAGTAGTGCTTAAACGTATTGAGCTTGCCCGGCTTCTTAAAATCAAAGCGTGAATCGATATAGGCACGGGGCGACTTGACCATCAGGCGCAAGTCGGTCTCGCCACGCGGATCAAACAGCGACAGGTCAAAGCGACCGGCATCCCAGTCGGCCTTGAGCTCGGGCGATGCCTTCTCCCAAAATTGCTCGCGCAGTTCATCGACCAGGCGTTCATCATTCCAACGGTACGTATCCACCTTCATGCGCATTAAAATGCCCTGTAGTTGAGCCTTGAGCTCGGGTCGCTCATCCAAAAAGCGCTGCATCTCGGCATATTCGTCGCACACACAAAACACCTTGTTGGGCGAATTAACGGAGCTCTTCTCGTTGTCCTGTCGATAGCACAAAATGGGATCCGAAATAAACGCGGCACGCTCGGCACACGCCCAGACCTTAAAGTTAAAGCCCGCATCCTGATACGATGCCCCCGGCGTGGGAAGGAAACGAATCTGATTGTCTTTAAGGAACGCACGACGATAGATGGCCGACCATATAGAAGGCTTGCGGTAAAAAATGCCGGGACGATCGGCAGGACGATACGCGGCGCCAGTCATGTACTCATCGATGATTCCAAAGAGCTCGCGGCGCTCGCCGGGCGTGGACCAATACAGGTAGAAATCGCCCTTTACGACATCGGCATGCTCGGCATCGGCCTTGGCGACCAGCTTTTGGAGCGAATCCTCAAACATAAAGTCATCGGACTCCAGAATGCCCACGTACTCGCCGCGAGCCATCTCCAGGCCACGGTTCATCGAGTCCCCATAGCCACTATTGGCTTTGTCGATCATCTTCACACGAGAATCGCGCTCCATGCACTCGCGAATGATATCCGGCGAGCTATCGGTAGAGCCGTCGTTGATGCAAATGATCTCGATGTCCTCGAGCGTCTGTGCCACGGCGGAATCGAGGCACTCGCGCAGGTAGCGTTCGACATTGCAAATAGGGACAAGCAGCGAAACTTTAGGGGTATCAGAGTTCTGCAAGAGAACCTCCTGTTGAATAGCGTGTAACAGGGTTATTTTAGCAGCCGAGTTGCGGCGGGCGACAACGCTTGGAATTAGATAAAGCGCTCCAGGCAGGCTTTGAGACCGCGAGTCGAAAGATAGAACAGCGTGGCGTCTGCCATCGAAACGCCCGAGGTCGCCACAACGAGCTTGTGGGCAACACGGCGAACGGCGCCCTTAGCAGGCATATCCGCCCACGCCGTTCCCAAAAACGTCGCGAGGTCCATGTTGACGCGAGCCGCCACGCGATGGAAGTCATCGGCATCCAAACGCGCCAGGTCGAACACAATTAGGTCCAAAATCCAAGCTATCAGCTCGCCGGGACACAGGTCTAAAAGACCGTAGGCCGCCCAGTCCTCCAAGACCTCCTCGAGCATCCTCATGTGGGCGTCAAGCTTTTTGGCACGAGCCTCGGCACTGTTGAACTCGTGCGTCGCCGATTCGCTCTCCATCACGTAGTGGTAGAACTTGTCCGGCATGACGACGGTCCTGCGGGCAAGCGCATAAGCCGCAAATTGGAAGACGACGTCCTCGCCCAAAGCCAAACCGGGGGCGAAGCGAATGCCTTCGCGATTGAGCAGCTCGCACGAAAAAGCCGCACGGCAGGCATAGGGCTGCGCATTCGAATGGAACAGCAGTTGGGGATCACGGGCGCCGAAGGTACCAGCTTTGGGGCTCATGAGTTGCTGGACGCGTTTGGGGGCAGCATCGGCAGGTTCACAGACGCCGCCAAAGACGGCGGCCTCGGCATCTGCAGACTCCATGGCATGCAGCACGCGCTCGACCGTCTGGGCATCAATGTAATCGTCAGCGTCCACAAAGAAGACGGTCTCGCCCTCGGCGGCATCGATACCGGCATTTCGAGCGCACGAGACGCCCGCGTTTTCCTGGTCAATCACCAGTACGCGATCGTCGGCCTGCGCGATCAGGTGCAACACGTTCAACGAATCATCAGTCGAACCGTCGTTGACGCAGACAACCTGAATCGAGCGCTCGGACTGGGCCAGCAGCGAATCGAGGCATCGCTGAATGGAGCGCGCAGAGTTGTAAACGGGAACGACAATGGTAGCTTTAGGACACGAGGCCTCTCCCATGCCGACCTACCCCCTCAGCGATTCGAAGAGAAAGGCGGCGACCACGCCTGGACCTCCAACCGAGGCGTAATACTTAGCACGCCCCAAGGCACCATCCGTCGCAAAACTCGGATGCTCGTCAACCCAGCCCTCAGGATCTTTGAGGATGGCAGCGAGATTCGCGCGCTTCCACGGCTTGAGGTCGTCAAGCGAAAAGTCCCCGGCGTCCAAGGCCGCTTGGAACTCCTTGGCCATCTGAACCAAGAACTCCTTATAGAACTTAGGCGCCAGGCGCACGTAGTTCCACATGTACGAATCGTACTTAATGAGCTGATTGAACTTGAGCATGCGCGCGACATCGCCGCATACGTGGTCGCGGGCATAATCCTCACGAATCCAACGCTCAATCTCGGCATACTCGGTATTGACGCAAAAGACCTTAGCCGAAGAATTGACCGAGGAGTTCTCGTTGTCCTGACGATACGAAAGCACGGCATCGTGCAGGTAAACGGCCTTGTCGGCGCAGGCAATCACCTTAAAGGCAAACGACGTGTCCTGAAAGGATGCTCCCGGAGTCGGCAAGAACTTGATGCCGTTGCGCTCAAGAAAATCGCGACGGTACACAGCCGACCAAATCGACGGTTTCTGCTTAAAGAACTGCGTCGTGTCGCTCGGGTGCACCGGCTTACCGCAGTCCTTGGCCTTAAACATCTCGTGCAGCGAACGGCGCTCCTCGGGCTTAGACCAGTAGAAATCAAAGTTCGCCTTCGCAAAGTCGGCATTATTGCTATCGGCGGCCGAGACAAGCTTTTCGAGTGCGTCGGGCGCCATAAAGTCATCGGACTCCAAGATGCCAACGTACTTGCCACGCGCCATCTCCAGACCGTGGTTCATCGAGTCGCCGTAGCCGCTGTTGGCCTTGTCGATCATCTTGACGCGCCTATCGCGCTCCATATACTCGCGGATTATCGCCGGCGAGTTGTCGGTCGACCCGTCGTTAATGCAGACGATCTCAATATCCTTGAGCGTCTGCGCCAGGGCGGAATCGAGGCACTCGCGCAGGTAGCACTGAACATTGTAAATGGGAATAAGCAGCGACAGAACAGGGCTGCCAGAGGCGTTAGTAGACAAATGTGCTCCTTAGGAAATACCTGTCGTTTCATGGTATCAAAGGGTCAGCGCGCCAGCGGGCGTTTATATAATCTATGGAGCCTCTTGCGGGCAAAGCAGCCCCACGTCATGCGGCGGGCCCATGGCAGGTTCCTGCGTTTTATTCAAAGCTTGCCGCTAAGGTGCGCCGAGCCTTTACAATAGGACAGTCCCAAGGACGTATTCGATAGCTTCCGCGCAGCACTCGCCCGCCGCGCGTGAAAGGATATATTGCCCCATGCCTTCAACCCTTCCCGCTCCCATCGACAAGCTCGCCATCGTCGTCGTTACGTACAAGCGCCAGGAACTCCTGGCCAACTTGTTCGACTCCATGACCGAGCTCACGGCAACGCCCTGGCGCATCGTGATTGTCGATAACGAGAATTCGCGCGAGACCGAGGCCATGTGCACCGCATTCAACGAGCGCCTGGCCAACCTGTGGGGCATCGACACCGATCAGCCCGACGCGCAGGGCGGCACCGACCGTGTCATCTACGCCCCGCAGCTCAAAAACGGCGGCGGTGCGGGCGGCTTCTCCGCCGGCACTAAATGCGCCTACGACCTGGGCGCCCAGTGGTTCTGGGTGATGGACGACGATGTGCTCGTCAT
>UQUX01000065.1 GCA_900544425.1 uncultured Collinsella sp. | reverse complement strand
GCTCGCGAGGCCGACGCTGACGACCTGCGCGAGGAGCTCGCCGCCGATCTGGAAGAGATCGATGCCGAGTGCGCCCGCCAGATCGAGTCCCTCAAGGAGCAGGGCAACCCCGAGAACTTTGACGAGTTCTCCGACGAGGAGCCGCTGACCCCCGAGGAGATCGCCTCTGGCATCGTCGACATCGAGGAAGAGTGCAAGGACGAGAAGCAGCTCCGCACGGACGCCTTCAACGCCTTCATGAAGCTCACCGAGCGCGACCTCATCTCCGATGAGCCGCTGTTCCGCGAGATGACCCGTTACTACTCCATGTACTTCAAGGGTGGTATGGGTGCCGAGGCCGTCCGCGACCTGCTCGCTGCCATCGACCTCCCCTCCGAGGCCGAGAAGCTCAAGGCCATCATCGCCGACGAGGACTCCCAGAAGCAGAAGCGCGAGAAGGCCGTCAAGCGCCTCGAGGTCGTTGACGCCTTCCTGAAGGGCGGCAACAGCCCCGCGAACATGATCCTGGACGTCATCCCGGTCATTCCGCCCGATCTGCGCCCGATGGTTCAGCTCGACGGCGGCCGCTTCGCCGCATCCGACCTCAACGACCTGTATCGTCGTGTGATCAACCGTAACAACCGACTCAAGCGCCTGCTCGACCTGGACGCCCCCGCGATCATCGTGAACAACGAGAAGCGCATGCTCCAGGAGTCCGTGGACGCCCTGTTCGACAACGGCCGTCGTGGTCGCCCGGTCTCTGGCCGTGGCGGTCGCCCGCTCAAGTCGCTCGCCGAGGCCCTCAAGGGTAAGCAGGGTCGTTTCCGTCAGAACCTGCTGGGCAAGCGTGTCGACTACTCCGGCCGTTCGGTCATCGTTACCGACCCCAAGCTGCTGCTGCACCAGTGCGGTCTGCCCAAGACCATGGCGCTGGAGCTCTTCAAGCCCTTCGTCATGAAGCGCCTGGTCGAGCTTGGCAAGGTCGAGAACATCAAGGGCGCCAAGCGCGCTATCGACCGCGGTGCCACCTTTGTGTGGGATATCCTCGAAGAGGTCATCGATGGCCGCGTCGTGCTGCTCAACCGTGCACCGACCCTGCACCGTCTGTCCATCCAGGCCTTTGAGCCGGTGCTGGTCGAGGGCAAGGCTATCCACCTGCATCCGCTGGTCTGCTCGCCCTTCAACGCCGACTTCGACGGCGACCAGATGTCTGTCCACGTGCCGCTGTCCAGCCAGGCTCAGGCCGAGGCTCGCGTGCTCATGCTCTCTGCGAACAACCTGCGCTCGCCGGCATCCGGCAAGCCGGTCAACATCCCCTCGCAGGACATGATCATCGGTGTGTACTATCTCACCCAGGTCCGCGACGGCCTGCCCGGCGAGAACCACGTGTTCGCCAGCTTCGACGACGCGCTGCACGCCTATGACTGCCGCTCCGAGGTCGACATGCAGGCCAAGATCCAGGTCCGCGTGTCCGCCGAGAACGCCAACGTCATCAACGAGGACGGCACCCGTATCTTCCGCGTCAAGAACGGCAAGAACGAGTTTGTCGACTACGACGTCACCGGCAACAAGACCGCGCGCTTTGAGACCTCTATCGGCCGCATCATCTTCAACCGCCAGTGCCTGCCCGAAGACTACGAGTTCATGAACTACAAGATGGTCAAGGGCGATGTGGCCAAGCTGGTTGCCGACTGCTGCGATCGTTACCCCGAGGCCAAGGTCGGCCCGATTCTCGACGCCATCAAGTACTCCGGCTTCCACTACGCTACCCGCGCCGGCCTCACCATCTCGGTGTGGGACGCTCTCATCCCTGCCGAGAAGCAGGAACTGCTCGATCGCGCCCAGGCCAACGTCGACCAGATCAACGAGTACTTCGAGGAGGGCTTCATCAACGAGACGGAGCGCCACATCGAAGTCGTTAACGAGTGGACCGCTTGTACCGACAAGGTCGCAGCGCTCATGCTCGACATGTTCGACGAGGAGAACCCGCTGTACATGATGGCCGACTCCGGCGCCCGTGGTTCTAAGACCCAGCTGCGTCAGCTCGGTGGCATGCGTGGCCTGATGGCAGACATGTCCGGCGAGACGATCGACCTTCCCATTAAGGCGAACTTCCGCGAGGGCCTGCTGCCGCTCGAGTACTTCATTTCGACCTACGGCGCCCGTAAGGGCCTGGTCGATACTGCATCCCACACCTCGGACTCTGGTTACCTGACCCGTCGTCTGGTCGACGTGGCCCAGGACGTCATCGTCCGCGAGGAGGACTGTGGTACGCACGAGGGCGTCACCTACAACCTCATCATTCCCGGCACCACCGACCTCAACACCGACCTCGTCGGCCGTTGCTTCATCGAGGACGTCGTGGCTCCCGATGGCACCGTGCTCTTTGAACAGGACGGCTACATCGAGAAGGTCGC
Organism: uncultured Collinsella sp.; assembly: GCA_900544425.1. Taxonomy (GTDB): domain Bacteria; phylum Actinomycetota; class Coriobacteriia; order Coriobacteriales; family Coriobacteriaceae; genus Collinsella. Next base: position 7,411 of record UQUX01000065.1, on the reverse strand, counting down.
CGACATCCAGAAGATGGTCGATGCGGGCCTCAAGAAGGTCAAGCTCCGCGCGCTGCTCACCTGCCGCTCCAAGTACGGCGTGTGCCAGAAGTGCTATGGCTGGGATCTTTCCACCCGTCGTCCGGTCGCCATCGGTACCGCGGTCGGCATTATTGCCGCCCAGTCCATCGGCGAGCCCGGTACGCAGCTTACGATGCGTACCATTCACTCCGGCGGCGTCGCTGGCGTCGACGATATTACGCAGGGTCTGCCTACGGTCAGCCGTATGTTCGATATCGTCGGCAACGTCAACGAGAAGATCCTGGGTCGCGAGGCCGAGCTGGCTCCGTACTCCGGTCACCTCTCGATTAAGCCCGAGAAGTCCGAGTACGTGCTGACGCTCACCGACTCCGAGGACCACACCCGTGTCCTCGACGAGCGTCGCGTCCCCGCTTCGGTGCGCTTTATGCCCGAGATCGAGGACGGCTGTGAGGTTCGCGCCGGCGACCAGATCACCAAGGGCTTCGTCAACTTCCGCAACCTGCGTAAGCTGACCGACATCGAGTCGACGATGCACACCTTCGTCGAGAGCGTTAAGGACGTCTACACCAGCCAGGGCGTCGACCTGAACGACAAGCACATCGAGGTGCTCGCACGTCAGATGCTGCGTCGCGTTCAGATCACCAACCCCGGCGACTCCAAGTACCTGCTTGGTCAGTACGTCGATCGCTACGAGTTCGCCGACGAGGTCGAGCGCGTTGCCCGTCTGGGCGGTCAGGCTCCTGTGGCCGAGCCCGTCATCCTGGGTACGCTCAAGGTCGCGTCCAACATCGACTCCTGGCTGTCGAGCGCTTCGTTCATCCGTACCGCTGGCGTCCTTACCGAGGCTGCCATTGAGGGCAAGGTCGATCACCTGCTCGACCTTAAGTCCAACGTCATCGTCGGTAAGAAGATCCCGGCTGGTACCGGCCTCAAGCCGTACGCCAACGCCAAGCTGACGTATCGCACGGCCGACGGCTATGTCGACATCGACGGCCCGGCTTCGCCCAACGCCAAGTCGCTGCCCGAGTGGGCTCCGGTTGAGCTCAAGGACCTGGACGAGCAGCTCCCGCAGCAGCTCGACTGGGCCGGCTACGACGAGTTCGGTGGTGCTGACGGTTCGTTCACCCGCAACGGCCACACCATCTCCGCCGAGAAGGCTCGCCTGTACCTGTTCGACGACCTGGGCGTGTCGCAGCGCTGGACCAACAAGTTCAGCGAGGTCGGCATCGAGACGGTCGGCGACCTGGTTGGCAAGTCCGAGGAGGATCTGCTGCGCATCGATGGTATCGGTGCCAAGGCGATCGAGGAGCTCCGTGACGGCCTGGAGGCCCACGACCTGCTCTACATCCTCGAGAACAACGACGACGTTGCCGACGAGGAAGACCTCTCGCAGCTGCTGCAGATGGTCTTTAGCCCCGACGGTCCGGACGATATCCTGCTGGGTACCTCCGCTCCGACGCATCACGCCGACGCCGACGAGGAGCTCCTGGGCGCCCCGATTGACGACAAGAAGGCTCCCGCCAACGGCGCGATCAACGAGGACATGGCGTCCCTCGACGAGCTGCTCAACCAGCTCGTGGACACCGACGACGCCGAAGAGGCCAAGGACAACGACGAGGAGTAACTAGTTCCGCCGTTCTAACGAACGGCGGCGACCTCCGTCGCTGCACGGCCCCCAGAGCTACAATCTGTCATTCAAAAGGCAGGGCATGACCAAAAGGTCAATGCCCTGCCTTTTTCATGCCACCTTGTACGCTCTGGGGGCCGCTCGCTTGCGTATGCTCAACCTGTTGCGTTCCATTGATCCCTTGCCAATAAAGGACAGGTTTATTTTGGTAGGTTATTCCTGCTTGAATTTGAAACATATCGCTCGGTCAAAGCGTATCTATGGTGAGGGCCTCATCAAGAATCATTAACGTCACCGGGAGGTGATTATGGAAGAACAAGCTTTTAGACAGGCGGTCGAAGATCACCGGGATGTCGTGTTTCGAATCGCATTGACGTACCTGCGCGATCGTGCCGATGCCGACGATATTGCCCAAGATGTCTTTCTTAAGTTGCTTAAAAGCGATGGACACTTTGAAAGCTGGGAACATCTTCGCCGCTGGCTTATCCGGGTCACAATCAATGAATGCAAATCGCTCTTTCGAAAGCCATGGAGGCGTGTGGAGGATATTGAGAACCTGGCCGATTCGCTCTCGGCAGCGCAGGATGAGACCAAGGCGGTCCTGTCAGACGTTATGCGACTTCCGGAGCGATTCCGCGTTCCCATCGTGCTCTATTACTATCTGGGCTTTTCGACCTCAGAGATTGCCGAGTTACTGCATGTGCCAGCCGCGACCGTTCGAACGCGTTTAGCTCGCGGCAGGTCGAAGCTCAAGTTCATCCTAGAGGAGGGCGACCGTGAAATCCAATCAAATCAAGCAGGCCTTCGAGTCCATCCAAGCCGATAGTGATCTTGCAGATCGCGTCCTAAACACCGCTGCGGGTGAGCCGCTTCATCGAAAGGGCCACGCGAAGCCCCTCTATGTTGCCGTAATCGGATGTCTTGTCGGAGTGCTGGCGACCGGAGGAGTCGCCTACGCCGTTGTCAATTCCGGCTATTTTGCCTCAGCTTGGGGAAACCACGGCAATGGGGATTCCATCACCTGGACCAACGGCGGCTCATTGGGGACTAAATACACCTACACCAGAGAGTTTGGTGATGGCATCGCGCCCCAAAGCCTGGAGGGTGCAGTCCACAAGGTTAATCTGTCCGTCGAGGGTAACGGTTATACGCTCGATATCCATGAGATGGCTATCGATCAAAACGGCTGCGGAGCCGTGACGTTTACGTTGTCCAATCCAAATGGAGTTAACTACTACAAGCCAGCAGCAGAGATTGGCGAACTTGTTCTCTATGGTGAAGAAGAGCAGGGCATCGGCACGCCCGATATGAAGTTCGGCGAGGAATGGCCTGACACACGCAGCACAATTGATAAGGACACATCAAGCGATACTGTCATTAATGGCACGATGTACTTTGCCGCTATGGATCGCGAGCGAGATTTGCAACATGCTGTCACCTGGAATATCCATTGGACCGAGGGTGAAGGTGAGAGTGCGAGGCGGTTTGAGGCGTCGACACCCGAGTTCAATATTGGAGCGTACGTCGATACAAAGGAACTCCGCTCCGGTGACTCGCCTCTTGAGATTAGCCCGTTTTCCATCCAGACGCACATCGATGATTTGGGCTATGAAGCAGTTGATAATAAGCTGACCGTCAGCTACAAGGATGGATCGGAGCAGATTATCGAAGATGACGACGCAGGGCTGTTCAACTTATATTTTTCTTATGGGCGCAATAGCGGAGAGAACATCTGGGTGCCAACGAAGTTGATTGATGTCGATCAAGTTGTCTCGGTAACCCTTGAAATTGTGAGGTATACATCAACAGGGGAGACCGAAACGAAAGAGCCCTTTACCATCGTCTATTCGTAAGATTTGGGGTCGCTTCCTACTAGGGGAAGCGGCCTCTTTTGCGTTAAATGGAAACGCCGCCGATTTCCATGCGACAGATGAGAGCAGATTACCGCTGGAGCGCGACGTTTCCCCAGATAAAACCGACCAAAATAAACCTGTCCCTATTTGGAAGGGAACGTTGCCCCGACAAGCACGTCGGATTCCCGGACCGGGCGGCCGCCCCCGCGCACAGAAGGGGATTCCTTTTGTGTAGGCTTTGCGGAAATGTGCCAATTTTGGGATACGCCCGGCGGCGTGGTCTGTTGACGGCACAGCTAACGGCACGTATCCTATCGAACTGCGTGTTTCGTAGGGGGATGCTGACCCCTCGATTCAAGCCGTTGCACTTTACAGAAAGCTGGAATCATTCGAGAAGGAGTACGCTTTGCCTACTATTAACCAGCTGGTTCGCCAGGGCCGTCGTTCCGTGCCCAAGAAGTCCAAGAACGCTGCTCTGCAGCACAACTCCCAGAAGCGCGGCGTGTGCACCCGCGTCTTCACCACGAGCCCCAAGAAGCCGAACTCGGCTCTTCGTAAGGTTGCCCGTGTTCGCCTCGTCAACGGCATCGAAGTTACTGCTTACATCCCGGGTGAGGGCCACAACCTGCAGGAGCACTCCATCGTGCTCGTCCGCGGCGGTCGTGTCCGTGACCTCCCTGGTGTCCGTTATCACGTCATCCGTGGCGCCTACGACGCTGCTCCGGTCCAGAACCGTATGCAGGCCCGTTCCAAGTACGGTGCTAAGCGCCCCAAGGCCAAATAAGCCAGATAACGTTTTGATACTTTCGCCGTGTGCCGCCTAAGCGCCGCACGGTAGACACTTAAGGAGATTTCACATGCCGCGTCGTGCAGCAGCTAATCGTCGTGAGGTTCAGCCTGACGCCGTTTACAACAACCGCCTGGTGACTCAGCTCATCAACAAGGTCCTTCTTGACGGCAAGAAGGCCACCGCTGAGCGCATCGTTTACACCGCTTTCGAGATCGTTGCCGAGAAGTCCGAGGGTGGCGACGCTCTCGCTACCTTCAAGAAGGCTATGGACAACGTCAAGCCCACGCTCGAGGTTAAGCCCAAGCGTGTCGGTGGCGCTACCTATCAGGTCCCGATGGAGGTCAACTCCCGTCGTTCCACCGCTCTGGGTATCCGCTGGATCGTCAACTTCTCCCGCGCTCGCAAGGAGAAGACCATGGCCGAGCGTCTCGCCAACGAGATCCTCGACGCTTCCAACGGCCTGGGCGCTTCCGTCAAGAAGCGTGAGGACGTCTTCAAGATGGCCGAGGCCAACCGCGCGTTCTCTCACTATCGTTGGTAAGTTAAGGTAAGGAACTAACATGGCTAAGCCTAAGTACAAGCTTTCCGATACCCGTAACATCGGCATCATGGCCCACATCGATGCCGGTAAGACCACCACGACCGAGCGTATTCTTTACTACACCGGTAAGACCCACAAGATCGGTGAGGTCCATGAGGGCGCTGCCACCATGGACTGGATGGTTCAGGAGCAGGAGCGCGGCGTAACCATTACCTCCGCTGCTACCACGTGCTTCTGGAACAAGGACGGTAAGGACTACCGCATCCAGATCATCGACACCCCGGGCCACGTTGACTTCACCGCCGAGGTCGAGCGCTGCCTGCGCGTCCTCGATGGCGCTGTCGCCGTCTTCGACGCCGTTGCTGGCGTTCAGCCCCAGTCTGAGACCGTTTGGCGTCAGGCTTCTACCTTCAACGTCCCCCGCATCGCCTTCATCAACAAGTATGACCGCGTGGGCGCTGACTTCTTCAACGCTATCGAGACCATGAAGGATCGTCTCGACGCTAACGCCGTGGCTGCTCAGGTCCCGATGGGTGCCGAGGACAACTTCTGGGGCGTCATCGACCTGGTCACCATGACTGCATGGGACTTCAAGGCCGACGAGAAGGGTATGACCTACCCCGAGCCGATGGACGAGATTCCGGCTGAGTTTGCCGACATCGCTGCCACCAAGCGCGAGGAGCTCCTCGACGCTGCTGCCAGCTTTGATGACGAGCTCATGGAGAAGATCCTCATGGAGGAGGACTTCACCGTCGAGGAGCTCAAGGCTGCTCTGCGTAAGGGTGTTCTGGCCAACGAGCTCAACCTCGTCTTCGTGGGCTCCGCCTACAAGAACAAGGGCGTTCAGGAGCTGCTCGACGCTGTCGTCGACTACCTGCCCAGCCCGCTCGACGTCGAGGCCGTCACCGGTACCGATCCGGACACCGGCGAGGAGATCCAGCGTCATCCTTCCTTCGACGAGCCCTTCTCCGGCCTGGTCTTCAAGATCATGACCGACCCCTATGTGGGCCGTCTGAGCTTCTTCCGTGTGTACTCCGGTACGCTGAACACAGGTTCTGCGGTGCTCAATGCCACCAAGAACAAGCGTGAGCGTGTGGGTCGTCTGCTGCAGATGCACGCCAATCACCGTGAGGATCTGGAGACCGTCTATGCCGGCGACATCGCCGCCATGGTGGGCCTGAAGAACACCACCACGGGTGATACCCTGTGCGACGAGAAGAACCCCATCGTTCTGGAGTCCATGGAATTCCCCGAGCCTGTGATCCGCGTGGCCATCGAGCCCAAGACCAAGGCCGGTCAGGAGAAGATGGGCATCGCTCTGGCCAAGCTGGCCGAGGAGGATCCCACCTTCCGGGCCTACACCGACGAGGAGACGGGTCAGACCATCATCGCCGGTATGGGTGAGCTGCATCTGGAGATCATCGTGGACCGTCTGCTGCGTGAGTTCAAGGTAGAGGCCAATGTGGGCGCTCCTCAAGTGGCTTACAAGGAGACCGTCCGCAAGAAGGTCAACCACGAGACCAAGTACAAGCGCCAGAGCGGTGGCTCCGGCCAGTACGGTCACGTGAAGATCACGCTGGAGCCCAACGAGTCCGGCAAGGGCTACGAGTTTGTCAATGCCGTCGTGGGCGGCGCCATTCCCAAGGAGTATATCCCCGCCATCGACGCCGGTATTCAGGGCGCCATGCAGGCGGGCGTGCTGGCCGGCTATCCCGTGGTGGATGTGAAGGTCACGCTGTACGATGGTTCTTACCACGAGGTGGACTCCTCCGAAATGGCCTTTAAGATCGCCGGCTCCATGGCCTTTAAAGAGGCTATGCGTGAGGCGGATCCCGTCCTGCTGGAGCCCATCATGAAGGTGTGCGTTATCGTACCCGACGAGTATATGGGCGACGTCATCGGTGATCTGAATGCCCGCCGTGGCCAGATCCAGGGCTACGAGATGCGCTCCGGCGCCCAGCAGATCGATGCCTTTGTCCCCCTGTCCGAGATGTTCGGCTATGCTACCAACCTGCGCTCCCGCACCCAGGGCCGTGGTCAGTACACCATGGAACCCAGCCACTATGTGGAGCTGCCCAAGAGTCTGCAGGAGAAGCTGGTCAGCAAGCGCAGCGGCCATGAGGCGTAAATCCTAAATTTTAGGTTGCTTTTCTGCCGCAGATACTGTAAAATAGCAATGTCGAGCAAAACATTGCACTTTAAGAATTTGCAAAACTGTTAAGGAGGATCATTTCAAATGGCCAAGCAGAAATTTGAGAGAACCAAGCCCCATGTTAACATCGGCACCATCGGTCACATCGACCATGGTAAGACCACTCTGACCGCTGCCATCACCAAGTACCTGGCGATGCAGGGCGGTGCTGAGTACACCGACTACTCTTCCATCGATAAGGCTCCCGAGGAGCGTGAGCGTGGTATCACCATCAACACCGCCCACGTCGAGTATGAGACCGCTAAGCGTCACTATGCTCACGTTGACTGCCCGGGCCACGCCGACTATATCAAGAACATGATCACCGGCGCTGCTCAGATGGACGGCGCGATCCTCGTTATCGCTGCTTCCGATGGCCCGATGGCTC
>UQUX01000064.1 GCA_900544425.1 uncultured Collinsella sp. | reverse complement strand
CATCGCTGTGGTGTTTGACCTGGATCGCGAGCTCGAGATGCTGCCGACCGGCGTCGACCTCATTGCCTATTTCCAGTTTAATGCGTTTGACATGACCGACCGCGAGACCGCCGCCGTCGCCGCCGTGCGCAGCGGTGCCTACCGCAAGATCGCCTCCAAGCGCAGCGTGTGGTTTGCCTGCATGGCGCCGGTCGGCGCCTATGACGAGTCGGTGTATACCGGCGGGTCGTTTGTGCTCGACGATTGCGGTCGCGTGGTGGCCCAGGCGCCGTGTTTTGAGGAGAGCCTGCTGGTTCAGGAGATTCAGCGCGGCGTGATGCTCGATGCCCTGGAGGACCATGAGCTGCCCCAGTTTCGCTCCGAGGAGTGGCTGTGGCAGGCGCTGGTGCTTGCCGTGCGCGACAATGCCCGCGCCCGCGGTGCGTCGCGTGCCGTGGTGGCGCTCGAGGGCGATTTGCCGTCGTCCCTGTTGGCAGCGCTTGCCGTCGATGCCTTGGGTCCTCGTAACGTAATTGGCTTAGTGCTGGGGCGCAACCGCATCTTTACGCCGGCGCAGGAGGAGGCCGAGGCCGCCCGCTGTTCTGCTGTTCGCTCAATCGCTGAGCGCCTGTACATTCGCACCGTCGAGCGCGATGCGCCGGATGCGGAGCGTGTGCTCGACCGCGACGTGTCGGCGGGCGATGCCGAGCGCCTGCGTTCGCGCGCGCTGGGCCTGATGCTCGAGGATACGGCGCTCGAGCTGGGCGCCATGGCGTTGAGCCCGCTTTCCAAGACTGAGTATGCACTGGCGGCGCCCGCACTGTCCGGCGGCTACCAGGGCGACTTTGCGCCCTTTGGCGACGTGTATCTGTCGACGCTCGAGTTTGTGGCACGCGTGCGCAACCGCGCCTCGGCCGTGGTACCCCAAGAGCTCGTGACGCTCAACGCGGTGGAGGATTGCATGGATCGCGTGCTGGCGCAGGCGCTCTCGACGCTCGACGGTCCGGTCGATATGCTCGACCGCGCGGCGCAGCTGCTTGGCGGGCTTGAGCCGGGTGAGGTCGATGGTGCGCTTGAGTCGCACGTGGACCGCAACCGTCCCTTTGACGACATCCCGATGGCCGCCGCCAAGCCCGAGGCCTGCTCGCTGCTGCTGATGCTCGTGCGCCAGGGCGAGGCTGCCCGTCGCATGCTACCGACGGCGCCGATCGTTTCGGCCCGTTCGTTTGCCGAGCGCGCCTGGCCGTACATGCTTGCGTGGTCCGATCTTGGCCTTAGCGGTAAAGAGCGCATGACGGTTGATTCGCTGGCGCGCGCCGAGGTGCGTCGCTTTGCCGACGACGATACGAGTGACCGTATGCGCGGCGAGATGATGGGCCTGCTGGGCGAGCTGTTGGGTATTTCACCCGAGCAGATGGAAGAGCTGCGCTCCGAGGACGGTCAGCGTCGTCTGCATGAGGGCATGAAAAAGTTCGAGGGCGAGGTTCAGGACGCCATCGATAAGATGATGGGCGGCCAGGGCGGACCGCAGGGTGGGCCCCAGGGTGGTCCGATGCCGCATCCGCCGGTAGATCCGAGGCAGTTCCCATTCTTCTCGCAGAACTAAAAAGGTTACGCGGTTTTACCAAACCGCGTAACGAGTCGACGCTGCGCGCCCGCCAGAGCGGCAATCTGCCTTTCAATCGTCGGGCATGACCACCAGGTCAATGCCCTCCTCTTTCAAGGCACCTTGCTCGCTCTGGCGGGCGCTCGCTTGCGTATGCTCAACCTACAATTCGATCTCGGCTGACTTATAGGGCTAGCGTTGTGTTATTCTAGAACAGACGTTCGTGAATGATGCGCGGGGCCTTGCCTTGTGCTGTACTGGTGACGAGGGGAGGTCGGCTTGGTTATCTTGGGTATCGACCCCGGTTTGGCCCATACGGGCTGGGGGATTATCGAGGAGCGACATGGCGAGGTCCGCTGCCGTGCCTACGGTTGTATCGAGACCAGCGCGGGCAGCCCGCTTGCGGTGCGCCTGTCGCATATCGCCCGTGACCTCAAGGGCGTCGTCGAACGCTACCGTCCCGATACCGCGGCTATCGAGAGCATCTACTTTGGCGCTAATGTCCGCTCGGCCATCCCAACGGCGCATGCCCGCGGTGCTGCACTCGTGGCGCTTTCGGAGTGCGCGCTCGAGATTGGCGAATACACGCCCATGCAGATCAAGCAGGCTGTTGTGGGCACCGGCGCCGCGGACAAACGGCAGGTCGCGTATATGGTTCGTACGCTCACGCAGCTCGATCACGATCCTCACCCAGACCATGCCGCCGATGCCCTGGCCTGCGCCATCTGTCACGTTAACCTAAGCCGCACCCGGGCGCTTACCGGCGGTGAGTTCTATCAACAGAGAGGAACCGGATACTGATGATCTCCCAGCTCCATGGAACGCTTATCGAGGCCACGATGAGCTCGGCCGTCGTCGATGTGTCGGGCGTGGGCTTTGAGCTCGGTATTTCGGGCAGCACTGCCGCCACGCTGCCTACGCCCGGCGGCGAGGTTCGACTTTATACCCGTATGCAGGTGAGCGAGGACGCCATGACGCTCTTTGGCTTTGCCTCCAAGGACGAGCGCACGATGTTCGATCGGCTCGTGTCCGTCTCGGGCGTCGGTCCGCGACTGGCGCTTGCCGTGCTTTCCACCTATACCGTGGGACAGCTGTATTCCCTGGTGATGGCCGAGGACGACAAGGGCATGGCCAAGGTGCCCGGTGTGGGCAAAAAGACCGCCCAGCGCCTTATCTTGGAACTCAAGAGTACCTTTGCCAAGGACAAGGGCTTTGTTCCGGTCGACGTAATCCCCGGTCAGGTTGCGATGCCGGTCCCCGCCGCCGCTCCTTCGGCGATCGATGACGCCCGCGCGGCGCTCCTTTCCATGGGCTTTAGCCCGCAGGAGACCGAGGTCGCCCTGAGCGGGTATGATGGGCAGGATATGCGTGTCGAGGACCTGCTCGGCGCGGCGCTTAAGCGACTCGGAATGGATGCGTGATGTGGGAAGCCGATGACTCTCAGGACCTGTGGGCGACGCCCGGCAGCTCGCCGGCGGCATCTATGGCGCACGGTGAGCGCATGGTGGGCTCGGAGCTGACGCCCGAAGACCTCGATGTCGACCGTACCCTGCGTCCCCAGCGCCTGGACGACTACTGCGGCCAGGAGCATATCAAGCAGAGCCTTCGCGTGCTGATCGAGGCGGCGCAGAGCCGTGGCGAGACGCTCGACCACGTGATTTTCTCGGGCCCTCCGGGCCTGGGCAAGACCACGCTGGCCACGGTTATCGCCAACGAGCTGGGCGCTCAGATCAAGACGACGAGCGGCCCCGCTATTGCGCGTACCGGTGACCTGGCGGCCATCCTGACTAACTTGCAGCCGGGTGACGTGCTGTTTATCGATGAGATCCACCGTCTGAACCGTTCGGTCGAGGAGGTCCTGTATCCCGCGATGGAGGACTTTGCGCTCGATATCGTTATCGGTAAGGGTCCGGCCGCACGTTCGATTCGCCTGGATATTCCCAAGTTTACGCTGGTGGCGGCAACGACCCGCTCGGGTATGCTCACGGGCCCGCTACGCGACCGCTTTGGCATTTCGTATCGCCTGGACTACTACACGGTCGAGGAGCTCGCCCAGATTGTGACGCGTTCGGCGACCATCCTGGGCGTGACGATCGACCATCCCAGCGCGCTCGAGATCGGCTCGCGCTCGCGCGGTACGCCGCGCTTGGCCAACCGTCTGCTCAAGCGCGTGCGCGACTATGCGCAGGTGCGCGGCAACGGTCCTATTGAGCTTGATATTTGCCGTCAGGCACTCGAGTTCTTCGAGATTGATGAGCTTGGTCTGGACTGGATGGATATTCGCATCTTGGAGATGCTTGCCAAGACGTTCTCCGGCCGTGCCGTGGGCCTGACGACCCTTGCCAGCGCGGTGGGTGAGGACCCGGGTACGCTCGAGGATGTCTATGAGCCCTATCTGCTGCAGTGCGGCTTGATGATTCGTACGCCCCAGGGCCGTCAGGCAACGCTTCGCACCTTTGAACATTTGGGCATCGAGCCAGCCGTTTAGAGACGGGTTTGTTTTGGCTGGTCTGTAGGCTATCGCTGAGCATTGGATAAACATATCGCCATTCATCGGTTACGGGTGTTTTACTATTGCGCGCCCGTGCTATGCTGAATTGGTCTTTTTCTCATTCGGTAACGAAAGGACCGCCCATGCCTACTGACATCGAAATCGCACGTTCCGTCACGCCGCTGCCCATTACCGAGGTGGCTAAGAACGCCGGCGTCGACGTAAAGCACCTGATTCCGTACGGCTTCGACAAGGCTAAGGTCGACTATTCACTGCTCAACGAGCCGACCAATCATCAGGCCAAGCTCGTCCTCGTGACCGCCATCAACCCCACGCCCGCTGGCGAGGGCAAGACCACCACGACCATCGGTCTGGCCGATGGCCTGCGTCGTCGCGGTGTCAAGAGCGCCGTGGCCCTGCGCGAGCCTTCGCTCGGTCCCGTCTTTGGCGTCAAGGGCGGTGCCGCCGGCGGCGGTTGGGCCCAGGTCATCCCCATGGAAGACATCAACCTGCACTTTACCGGCGACTTCCACGCTATCGGTGCCGCCAATAACCTGCTGGCCGCCATGCTCGACAACCATATTCAGCAAGGCAACCAGCTCGGTATCGACGTTAAGCGCATCACCTGGAAGCGCGTTGTCGACATGAACGACCGCCAGCTGCGCCACGTTATCGACGGCATTGGTGGCAAGGCTCAGGGCGTGCCGCGCGAGGACGGCTTCGATATCACCGTTGCCTCCGAGGTCATGGCAATCCTGTGCCTGTCCACGAGTATCAACGATCTTAAGGAGCGCCTGGGCGAGATCGTCGTCGGCTACAGCTTTGCCGGCGAGCCCGTCCGCGCCCGCGACCTCAAGGCTCAGGGCGCCATGGCTGCATTGCTTAAGGATGCGCTCAAGCCCAACCTGGTGCAGACGCTCGAGGGTACGCCCGCGTTTGTCCACGGCGGCCCCTTCGCCAACATCGCCCACGGCTGCAATTCCATCATGGCCACGCGTATGGCTATGCGCTTTGGCGATGTCGCCATTACCGAGGCAGGCTTTGGCGCCGATCTGGGTGCCGAGAAGTTCCTCGACATCAAGTGCCGCATGACGGGCGTTCGCCCCAGCGCCGTCGTGATTGTCGCGACCGCCCGTGCGCTTAAGTACAACGGCGGTGTTGCCAAGGCCGACCTCAACGAGGAGAACCTCGAGGCCCTCAAGGCCGGCATGCCCAACCTGCTGCGTCACGTCGACAACATCCAGAACGTTTATGGTCTGCCCTGCGTGGTCGCCATCAACCGCTTCCCGACGGACACCGAGGCAGAGCTTGCGCTCATCGAGTCCGAGTGCCAGAAGCTCGGCGTTAACGTTAAGCTTTCCGAGGTCTGGGCCAAGGGCGGCGAGGGCGCGCTCGATTTGGCTGACGAGGTCATGCGTCTGATCGAGCAGCCGAGCGAGCTCAAGTTTGCCTACGAAGACGGCGCCGATGTTGCCGATGCCCTCGAGGCCGTCGCCACCAAGGTTTACCGCGCCGATGGTGTCGACTTTACGCCGGCTGCCAAGCGCCAGCTCGCCGAGCTGCGCGAGAACGGCTTTGGCAACCTGCCGGTGTGCGTCGCCAAGACGCAGTACAGCTTTAGCGACAACGCCAAGGCCCTGGGCGCTCCCGAGGGCTTCCGCATCACCGTGCGTGAGCTCAAGGTTTCCGCCGGCGCCCACTTTGTGGTCGCGCTGACTGGCAGCGTTCTGACCATGCCGGGCCTGCCCAAGGTCCCCGCGGCCGAGAATATCGACGTCGATAACGACGGCAACATCACCGGCCTGTTCTAAGACTGCTGCCTATAGTCGCTTACCCGCCCCGTCGTGCCTACCAGGCTCGGCGGGGCTTTTTGATCCTTAGGCCCGCGCATGTCTTGTAGATACCGGCGGGCTTTGCCCATCATAGGCTTTTGCGCGGGTAGAATGCATGGATAACTTGATGCTTACGGGCGACGGAAAGGAATCGTTGCATGGACCAGGATAAGACGACCGTAATGGGTGGCTACGGCTCCCCGCGGACGGGCAACGGCGCCGATGAGACCCGCGTCGTGCCGAATCCCGGCTACGCTACCCCCGATGCGACGCAGGCGTCTGCCGAACCCACACGGGTTATGGGCTACGGCGATACACCACGGGATCCGTTTGATTATGTACCGCAGGACCCGTACGGCAATGCGGCGCCGGACCCGTATGGCAATGCGGCGACGGATGCTTATAACAACCTGCCGCAAAATCCCATTCCACAGGCTCAGCAGACGACGTATATGCCGCGCACGGCACAGGCCCAGCCTCGATATGAGTCGCGCGATCCGTATGCGCGCCAACCTTATCGCGACTATCCCAAATCGATTCCGCAGTATGGTGAGGACGAGGAAGAGGCGCCGTCGCGTTCGTCGAGTGTGATCAAGAAAATCCTGATTGTGCTGGCGATCTCCTTTGCCCTCTCGATTGTGTTCGCCATTGTGTCGGGCATGCTCAACAAGCGGGGGAGTTCAACGGCCGATACCACTGCCGGGCAAACCGAGTCCGCCTCGTCTAGCACCGTCGATCTGAGCGATATCCCGGGGCAGTACTGGTCCAACGCCAAGAAGCTCCTCAAGTCGCGCGGTGCCGATCTTTCGAATGCCGTGGTCCTGACTGATGATGGCTCAACGCCCGTCGTCGATGCCAACTGGGTCGTCACATCTGCCTACTATAACGACAACGGTAACCTTGAAATTCAACTCACGCACAAGAACAGCTCGGGCAACTCGTCCGACGGCCAAAGCGGCACCGACAGCTCGAGCTCCAACATGCTGGAGGACCTGAGCAACAAGGCGCAGGAATTGGGAGACAAGGCGCAAGAGCTGGGCGATACGACACAAAACCTGGGCGATACCGCGCAGAACTTGGGAGACATGGCGACGGATGCCTGGAACGCCCTACAAAACGGCATTTCGGGCGCACAGGGAAACTAGCGGTCGAGCGGCTAGAGCCTTAGCAGTGCAAACAAAAACGGGACGCAGGATCGCGTGACCGGGCGCATAGGCGCGTTGGTCGGCAGTCCTGCGTCCCGTTTTGCTGTCGGTTACAGTTGCTCTGCCGGACGGTCGGGCGAGCTAAAGCCCGAGTCAAACGTGACGACGCATGACGCATCGGGCCGGCGCTCGTGCACGATGCGCGTGACGAGCTCAAGCAGCTCCTCGTCGGATATGTCAAAGCCGTCGGGACGCACCAGGTCAAACGAAACGAACCCGTCGTGTTCGTGAAGGTCGTGGATGGAAAGCGTGGGGTCGATCTGCGCTACGCCGCGCTTGACCCAGCCGCGCAGGTCGTCACCGGTGGTGGCTATGGGGTCACAGTGCAGCGTGATACCGATGCCCATCTGGCGTTTGATGTCGTGTTCGATGGTGTCCAGAATCTCGTGGTGCTCAAAGGCATCGCCCTCGCCGGGCATTTCCACGTGTGCGCTGGCAAACTGGCGGCCGGGGCCGTAGTCGTGCACCATGAGGTCGTGCGTGCCCAGGACCTGGGGGTATGACATGATCCTGTCGCGAATCGCTTGAACGAGCTTGGGGTCGGGCGCTTGCCCCAGCAACGGGCTGATGGCGTCGCGCACCAGGCCCATGCCGCTGATGCAAATGAAGATGCCCACGCCCAGGCCCGCCCAGCCATCGAGATCAAAGCCTGTCGTTTGCGAAATAAGCGCTGCCACCAAGACCGAGCCCGAGGCAATGACGTCGTTTTTGGAATCCTGCGCCGTGGCGATGAGCGTCTCCGAGTCGATGCGGTTGCCCAGCGTGCGGTTGAACGCCGCCATCCAGAACTTGACGAGCATGGATGTAGCCAGTGCCGCAAGGGAAACGAGTGTGTAAGCGGTGGGGGAGGGCTTGATGATCTTGGTAACGGACTCGAGCACCAGGTTGATGCCGACGGCGCAAACCAGGACGGCGACAAACAGACCGGCCAGGTACTCGTAGCGGCCGTGGCCGTAAGGGTGGCCCTCGTCTGCCGGGCGGCTGGCAAGGCGGAACCCGAGCAGACTCACGATGTTGCTCGAGGCATCGGAGAGGTTGTTGAAGGCGTCGGCGATGAGCGAGACGGAGCCGGCGAGCAGACCCGCGATGCCCTTGGCTAGGCACAGGGCAATGTTGAGGCCAATGCAAATGAGGCTTGCGGCAAAGCCCGCGTTGGTGCGGCAAGATGTATCGACCGGCTCGCCGTCGCTGCCGGGAACAAGCGTATGTACCAGCCGATTTACAAACAGCATGGCAATCGTCCTCACAATCATGGTTAAGGGGATAGTGTAGCTCGCATGGGCGCACCGTGTGCCGATGCTCAGAAAATGCAGCAATGGTCTGCTGGAGCTAACGAGCGGCCCTTCTTGTCCGACCTGGTGCTCCATTTTGGGCCACATGGGTATGGGCATGTACCTGCCTGCCCGACATACTTAATGTCGACAGCCCCTGCGCAAAGGAGGACGTATCCATGGACGAGATGTTTGCCATTAAATGCCAAAACTGCGGCGGCCCTATGTACTCACACCAGGCTAAACGCAGCTTTGAGTGCGCCTATTGCGGCACGGTCGTTCCGTGGCAGGCCGATGCGGGGGAGCCCAAGAGCGCCCTGGGCATTCGCCATACGCCGCTGACGGTTGTCGATGGACTGCTTAAGCTCACCCACGTGTCGCAGCTCGAGCGCCCGGAGGACCCGGACTGGTATTTCTTCAATGCGTACTGGCGCAACCAGTCGGTTCTGGAGCATCTGCTGTGGGAGGACCGCGGTACGGCTCAGGAGTTCCAAGAAGCTACGCACGTGAGCATTCCCTGCCCCTTCTGCGGTGCGTCCTTTGAGGGGTCGTCGACCCAGCGCGTGTTTGAGTGCCCGTCCTGCGGTAATAAGATCGGCGTTGCCGACCTGCTTAAACCCGGTACCTTTAGCAAGCGCCTGACCATGGGCGTTGGTGCGGAGTATGTACCCGAGCAGGGTATTCCCTGCGAAATCTCGCCGCAGCAGGCACGTGCCAACGCGCTGCAGCTGGTGCGCCAGTATCCCGATGCCTTTGCCGGTCACGACGTGGAAGACGCGATCCAAAACGACATGATGCTCTTCTACTTCCCCATGGCGCTCGCGGACCTGCGCATGATGGCGTCCTTCCCGGGCAAGGGGCTGAGCAAGGAGACCCTGGTATACTACGAGGTGCTCGACTGGGCGTATCCGCGGGCAAACTACCTGGACGTTCGCCTTATGGGCATTCTGGAGCCATGGGACTTTGCCAAGGTTGGGCCGTTTGACCCGGCCATGCAGGAAGGTGACTTCCGCGTTGTCTCCGTCGATGCATCTACCAAGGACCAGGTGGTCATTGATAAGCTGGCGCTCGACATTGCCGGCAACGATGCCGAGGCGGTGCTGGGGCTCAATAAAAAGAGCATCCGCGCCTGGGCACGTAAGGCCCGCAAGCATAAGGACGGCCTGGTGATGGTGCCGGTCTACTTTGTCGATCGTCCGGCGACGGACAGCCGCGATGGCGAGCAGGTGCGCATTGCCGTAAACGGCCAGACGGGTCGCGCGGCCGCGGTAGTGTTTAGCGACAAGCGTGAGACGCATGTGGTAGCGTCGCTCAATCCCAACGTGATGCTGTCGAACGAAAGCACCGTGCACGCCACGCCCATCGAGGTCAAATACGTTAAATCGCCCTTCCTATACCAGATCGTGCGCCGTGGAGGCGGTGAGCAACCGCGCCAGGTGGCAGCGGCGGCCGAGGGCTCCTATCGAGAAGAGAAGCCCAAGCGCAAAGGCCTGTTCAGCGCGATCTTTGGGAAGTAGGGGAGCGGTACGGGACAGTGCGCAGTAGTGCGAGCTGTCCGTCGTGGTAGATCTAAATAAACGGTGGGGCGGCTGCAAAAGAG
>UQUX01000063.1 GCA_900544425.1 uncultured Collinsella sp. | reverse complement strand
TGCGCCGTATTATGCTGATCGAGCGCCACGGCCGCGGCGTGTCGCTGCAGGCCGAGGGCGCCGACGGTGACGGCCCCGCTGGCCTGGGACTCGTTGGCAAGCATATCGGCCGCGGCTGGGTGCGCGGCCTTACCATCACGGGTGGTGCCATCGCCTCGACGATCGGACACGACTCGCACAACGTGTGCGTCGTGGGCGACAACGCCGCCGATATGATGGCCGCCGTTGATGCCGTGGGCCAGGGCGGTCACGTGCTGGTGCGCAACGGCGAGGTCGTGGCGCGCATTCCGCTGGCGCTCGGTGGCCTGATGAGCGAGGGCACGGCCGAGGATGTCGCCGCGCAGCACGACGACTTTATGGTCAAGGCGCGTGCCATGGGCATCGAGCCGCCGCTCGACCCCATCATGGGCATCATTTTCCTGCCCCTGCCGGTGATCCCGACGCTCCGCATCCGCCCCGAGGGCATGTTCGACGTCACGACCTTCACCTACGCCGACTAGTCATCGGGGACGTTCTTAAACGACTAGTCGTCGGGGTGGCGTGTCGCCTGACGCCGCGACCGTGAGACCTCTGGCATGTGTGAGCTATTTGCTAGGTCCTTGTAACGTTTACGCCCGCAGAGTCTTATTTGAGCTCCCTTTGGGTACGTTGGAATTGGATATACGTCCGATTCCATCAAGCCCGAAGGGAGCTTTTCTATGTTTAAACTGATTGCATCCGATATGGACGGCACGTTGCTTGACGAAAACGGCCAGGTGCCTCCCGAGACCTACGAACTGATTCTGGCGCTACACGAGCATGGCGTGCATTTCGCCGCATCGTCAGGCCGTCGTTACGACCGCCTGTGCGAGTTCTTTGCACCTGTTCGCGACAAGATGGACTTTGTCGCCGCTAACGGCGCCCAGGTCTACGCCGACGGTAAGATGGTAGACCGCGAGGTGTATTCGCACCTGGCGATTCGAAGGCTCGCCCAGGCCGTCGCGACGTTTCCCAATCTGCATCTTGCACTTTTTGACCGAACCAAGTCCTTCTTGCTCGATGACGAGTGCAAGTTCGTGCGTGAGGTCGATAAGGACCTTCCCAATGCCGAGCGCATTTGGGAGCTGCCCGATCCCAGCGTAAATATCATCAAGGCGAGTATCTTTTGCGATGACGGTGCCGTTATGGACAGCGCTTACGTACTACAGCGCGAACTCGGTCAGCTCTTTACTTTTGCGCCTTCGGGCAACGCGTGGATCGATGCCATGCAACCCGGTGTGTCGAAGGCCTCGGGCATCGCACAGCTCATGGAGCACTATGGCGTCGAACGCGACGAGGTCATGGCGTTTGGCGACTCGATGAACGACTACGAGATCATTCGCTTTGTCGGCACGGGCTGCGCGATGGAAAACGCGCGCCCCGCGCTCAAGGCAGTCGCCGATCGCGTGGTGGGGTGCAACCGCGACCACGCCGTCCAGCAGGAGCTCCGTCGCGTGCTGGAGAGTCTCGCCTAATTCGGCGGATGGGGACAGTCCTTGCGGCGCCCCGCGAAGAGTGTCCCCAAATTAGCTACCCTGCCGGGTTGCTGCTGCTAGGCGAGGGCGGCCATGATGGTGCGGGCGACGCCGTCGTGGTCGTTGTCGTATTCGGTGATGGCGTCGGCGGCCTCGCGGTCTTCGGTCTCGGCGTTGATCATGGCCATGCCATGGCCCGCTGCCTGCAGCATGGGGATGTCGTTGATGTTGTCGCCGAACGCCCAGGCGTCGGCGAGACGCTCGCCCAAGTGCTCGCATAGCCACGTGAGGGCCGTTCCCTTGGTGGCGCCCCCGCCCATGACCTCGATATTCATGGCGTACGAACGTGTGACCTCAATGCCTCCGAGCGTGTCGAGCTCCGCCGCGATGGCGTCGCGATCGGCCGGGTCGTGCCAGTACATGGCGATGCGTTCGAGCGTCTCGACCTCGTCGATCTTGCTGTCGATATCCATGTCGATCGGTGTTCGTGTGCGCTTGAGCGAAGCCGCGATGTGGGGGTCGCCGCCGCAGAATTCGTCCAGGCGCGTGTAGAGCGAGCGGGGGAGGAAGCACTGCCCATCCGCGAAGATATCGAAGGTCACATCGTGGCCGGCGGCGATGCGATGGATGCGATGGGCAATGCCGCAATCGAGCGGACGGCTCAAGATGCACGTGGCGCGCGAGGCGTCGGTGGGCACATCGTCGTCGAGCTGCCAGACGCTGGCGCCATTGGCGCAAACGGCATAGTGCACGGCGGTATGGGCGAGGATGGGCTCAAAGATGCCCGACAGCGGACGTCCCGTGCAGGGCACAAATTCAATCCCGCGTCGAGCGAGCTCGTCGAGCATCGCCCAGGTGGCATCGCTCATCTGCTTATCGCTCGTCAACAGCGTTCCATCCATATCGGAAAACACAATCATTTGATGCAGCCCTTTCTGCTGGCATAAAAAGCGTGGCCGAGGGCGGTGATGCCCTGGCCACGCTCGGGTTCTATAACGGTCCGCGTCCTAGCGGTCGGCGAGCGGCTTGTATTCCAGCGGCTCGATCACCGAACGGTATGCCGGGCGGATGATGCGATGCGCGCAGAAGAGCTCTTCCATGCGGTGTGCCGACCAGCCGGCCATGCGGGCGACGGCGAAAAGCGGCGTAAAAAGCGTCTCGGGCACGCCGAGCATCTTGTAGATAAAGCCTGTGTACAGGTCGATGTTGGCGCAGATAGGCTTGGTCATGCCGTGGTCGCGCATCACCTGCGGTGCCAGGCGCTCGATGCGCTCGATGAGTGCGAACTCTTCGCCCAAGTCCTTTTTGGCTGCCAGTGAGCGCGCGTAACGGCGGCAGACCTCGGCGCGCGGGTCGCTGAGCGTATAGACGGCGTGGCCCATGCCGTAGATGAGGCCCGTGCCGTCGAAGGCCTGCTTGTCGAGGATCTTGCCCAGGTAGGCCGCGACCTCGTCCTCGTCCTCCCAGTTGGAGACATGCGCGCGGATGTCCTCGTGCATAGACACGACCTTGGCATTGGCGCCGCCGTGGCGCGGGCCCTTGAGCGAGCCGATAGCCGCGGCGTAGGCGGAATACGGGTCGGTGGCCGAAGACGACAGCACGCGGCAAGCGAAGGTGGAGTTGTTGCCGCCGCCGTGCTCGGCATGCAGCATGAGCATAACGTCGAGCAGCATCGCCTCATCGCGGGTGAACGCCATGCCGCCGCGCAACACCTGCAGGATGGTCTCGGCGGTGGAGAGACCGGGTGTGGGGTGCGGTACATGAACCTCGGAGCCGCGGCGCTTGGCGACCGAGGCCATATGCGCGAAGGCGGCGATGCGGGGGAGACGGGCGAGCATGGAGATGGCGACGTCGATTTCGTGCTCGGGCGTAATGGCGTCGGGCTCGGCGTCGAAGGCGTAGAGCAGCAGCACGGCGCGCTGAAGCACATTCATGATGCTCGACGACACCGTGGTCATAGGGAACTCTTTGACGTATTCGTCGCTCAGATGTCTAAAGGCGCCCAGGCGCTCGCAAAAGCCGTCGAGCTCTTCCTTGTTGGGCAGCGAACCCGTGATAAGCAGATAGGCGACTTCCTCGTAGCCGTAGCGATTCTCGGCCTGAGCATTGTTGACCAGATCCTCGATGCTGTAGCCGCGAAGCGTGAGCTTGCCCTGATCGGGCACGACCTTTCCGTCGACCTTGTTGTAGCCGTGCACATCCGAGATGCGAGTGAGGCCCGCGACCACGCCCGAGCCGTCGGCATTGCGCAGGCCGCGCTTGACATTGTGCTCAACAAACAGGCCCTCGTCATAAGGGTCGGTCGGCAGGCCGTGGTAGAGGTTTTCGCTCTCAGGCGAAATCTGGCGGCTTGCTTCGTAATCCAGAACCAGGCGGCTCAAGTGGTCATCGAAGCGGTAATAGATTTTCTTGGCGTCGTAGGCCATGCGCGCTCCTCTCCGGGCCGCATCGGGGTGACTTGCATGGGCATGCGCGCGTCAGGCTATCCCCAGCGGCTTGCTCGCTACAGGCGGTACATAAAGTTGAAGACGTCCTCGCGCTGGATGGACACGTTGACGCCCGAAAGCTCGCCGGCCTCGGCCAGCGCCTTCTGCAGCTCGGCGAAGTCGAGCTTGGACTCGGCGGTATCGGCCAGCATGGTCATGGTGAAGATGTCCTCGATAATGGACTGCGTGATGTCGCGGATGTCGACGTTGGCCTCGCCCAGGACGCGGGTGACGCCGGCGACGATGCCGGGGCGGTTCTTGCCAAGGACGGTGATGACGATACGGGAGGACGAGATCTCGGCCATGGGAAACCCTTTCGCGTGATTGCGGCGCGCGCGGGGCGCTCCGCTACGGTACAGTGTTCATCATTGTACCTGTCTGGCGCAAAAAAGGCGCGCTCGCTGCGGCGTTACATGCCTGCAACATGAGCGTAAGGGGGAAGGCCGTACGGGGAAGAGCCGTCTGGCGCGTGTCCGGCTCGTGTTGGGTTGATTTCCGATCTCAGCCGAACACATTGAGCGGACAGGCCGTTCCCGCAGTCAGCCGAACGCCTCCGACGGCTGATTCCGAACTGGAAGCGGAGGGCATCCCCGCCCTTCGGTAGGGGATACCGCTCCGCGGCGCATGCCGCGGGCGGCGCCCCTATCGGACCACCGTGACCTCAGTTGGGATGGGCCCAGCACTGCCGCGTACTCGGTGAGCTAGAGCCAACTGTTCGTCTTCACGTCGCGTATGGCGATATTTCGGTCGTCCGGCTCGGTGATGCCGTAGCCGAACGCCTGGAGCGTCTCGATGGACTCCTGGATCCTCTGTTGGAACATGGGACCCGGATCGACCCTCGGCCCGAGGTGCCCGCGCCAAAGGCACGGCGTGGCGCGCAGCATGTTATGGATTTTGGAGATGGGCTCGATGTCGGCGTAGACGTTGAGCGTCGCCATGGCGTCCTTGTGGCCGAGGATCGATTGGAGCGCCTTGATATCGCCGCCTTGGCGGATCCACTGCGTCGCGAACGTGTGGCGCAGGCCGTGGAACGTGATCAGCTCGTCGTTGGTGCCCATGAGGCCGTTGGTCTCCGAGAACGTCTTGAACGCCCTGCGGATATAGCTTGTCGTCGCGAAGGTCGCGCCCGGCTCCGACAGGATGTAGCAGTCCCCGATCTCGACCGCCTCGGTAAGGCCGCGCAAGCGCAGCTTTCCGCAGTCGATCTCGTGGGTCTCCTTCAGGAAGGGGAGTAGGCCGACCGGGTCGATGGGGATACCCCTGGCGTCATGGGTCTTGGTGTCCTTGATGAACGAACCCATTCCCTTCGCGTACGCCACCGAGTGCCTGATCGAGATCAGGCCCGTCTCGAAATCCACATCGCACCACCGAAGGCCGCAGACCTCGCCGATTCGCATCCCCGTGTGCAGGGCGAGTACGACCGCCCTCTAATCCTCGGCGGACCAATCGAGTCCGAACTCCTTTCGGGCATCCTCTTCGCTCATGACTTCGAGAAGGTCTCCGGGTTGGCAACGAAGGGCGAGGCATAGCTGCTCGAGTGTGTTGAAGCGAATGCCGCGAATATGCCCTTTTTTAATACGGGACAGGTTCACGGGCGTGGTTCCAATCCTTTCGGCAAGTTCGTTCGAGGAAATCTTTCGCTCGGCCATGATCTTGTCGAGGCGAACAATTACGGGCATGGCGTTTCCTTACGCAATCTCGTCGGAGTCGAGGTACAGCTCTCGGGCGTACAAGAAGAGCTGGGAAAGCATGAACAGGACGATGCCGAGAACCAGAGAGGTCCAATCGAATGATGAAGCGATCTCTTGGGCGCCGACGGCCCCCTCGCCGCCAAACATCGAAACGGAGGTTTTGAGTGAGCCGGCGTAGAGGCTGGTGGCAGCTTGAACAACGAAGAGAATGCCGAGCACCTTCAAGCATGTCGCAGACCCTTTCTTGAAGGGGTCTCCGCTCTTGATCGTCCACACGAGAACGGCGCTGAGGATGGTCGTAGCGATACCGATGACGGCAGGGACCAATGTCGAGATCGCAAGGGCTGGATACGCGGGGGAGTCTGCAATTACAGGGTTGTCGAGCACTTCGATTGCTGGCTTTAAGGAGAACGCCACTTGTGCGATGGCGGTGGCGCAAAGGGTCGCAGAGGCTATCGCACATGCGATGCGGAAGGAATGAAGCCGGGGAGTGCGATTGTCGGAACTCATAATAACCTCCGAAGAATTTAAAAAACTCAGGTTACTTTTTAACAGTTTATGTTAAATTGACTTTGCCGGCAAGTAATAAGGGCCGAGCATTTTGTTCGGCCCCTCTGTTCCGACTGGATGAGGTTAAGGTTGGCGATGAATATGCTCAAAATCTCGAAGGCGATCTTTAGGTCGCTTCTCTCCTCCAGGTCGCTCTGTGTTGTCGTTGTTGCGTTGATGGTTCTTTGTGCTCTGCCCGTCTTCAGGAGCGCGGCTGGCATCGACGGACGGGTCGAATACCTCGAGTCGGGAATAACCCGTGTTGAGCAGGAATTGTCAGCATCCTATGCGGATGCGCTTGTGAATGCGGGGGAGGACGGTGTCTATACCTCTTCATCAAGCATGCCCGCGCTTCTGTACCCTCTTGCCGCGGGACGTCTTATCTTGGCACCGCTCTCTCCCCTACTTCCGTTTCTGCAGATATCGGATGGAGAGTACACCTATTATGACGGATCGAAGGAGTACTTGCTATGGGTCGCAACGGCCGTTGCCGTCTCGTTCCTTGCCGCGCGTCTTAACAAACGTGAAAAGCTCATCATCCAGGCACCGATGGGCGAGCTGGGTAGACTTGTTGCATCGAGCGTATGGGCGAGTGTTTTTGCAATGCTTGCCGTCCTCGCCATCAATCTTCCAGGGATAATCGCCGCGCTTGTGAAGAATGGCCCGGGCTCGCCGTTCTATCCGATAGGCTACATTCAATATGCGACTCCGGTTATCAAACCGGCTTGGCTGGTGTTCGCGCAGACGGCCATCTTGCAATTCTTGGTGGCAGCGTTCATCTCGCTTGTCGTTCACCTTGCCGTGAAGATTGCCAATAACCCTACGCTTGGAATCGTGTTCGTATGTGCCCTGATGGGGGTGACGATGGTTCCCGGGTATTACGGAAGATCCATCGCTTTACGTGAGTTCGCCCTGTTGAATCCCCTTACGTATGCGAACACTGAGCTGACCGTCGGCGCCTATAGCCCGTACCCGACAACGCAGATAGTGAATCTGCCTGGACTTTGCTTCGAGCGTGGCGCGATTGCCCTCGTATGCGCAATCGGGATCGAGGTGCTGGCAATTAGCCTGCTTTGCGTTGCTGGAAAGAGCGGCTGCGCGTGCCCGATATCCCCGATTTGTCTTGAGAGAGGTTCCTTCACTGCATCGAGAACGGCAACTCGTTCGAGCGCTTGTGCCTCCGCCGTTGCATACGTAAGAACGATGGGGAAACTGCTCCTGCGTTCTCCTACCCTCGCCGTATGCGCGATTGCAATGTCGACGACGATGCTGGCCCCGGCTCTGGTCGAGATGTTTCCTGACGCTGATAACGTTTCCGCTGTTCGGTATAGGGATGGGGAGCTCCGTTCAATAGATCGGTATCTAGAGCAGAACGCTGCGAATATGGACGTCGAGGGCAAAGCGGCCCTGGAAGACATGCGGGATGCTCTTTCGGGTTTCGTGTACGCGCCTATGCCTGCGGAGGGGTTTCGAAGCCTTGCGACGTACGAGCGCGCTCGAGGTGAGCTGGGCGCGGCAGATGCGACTCTCCTGCAATCGATCGGAATCGAGCCGGAGACTCCTTCTCGTGCGGAGGCGCGCGCCCTTCTGCTTGAGTCGATCGCGAGCTTGCCGGACCCCAAGGTTTACGAGTTAAGTACGAAGATGCCCCCATTAATCCTCCTTTCGTATCTCCAGGCAGTGCTTCCCTCCTTATTTTTGCTGTTGCCCGTGGTTGTCACATCGCTCGCGTGCACCCACCTGCAGCGTCGTTCCCTTCTGGTTCTCCAGATCCCCGCAACAGCGCATGTGCGTTTTCTGACGGCTGTTGCGCTGGCTCTCCTGCTTGGCTTGGTGCTGCTTTTGGTGTCGATGGTTCCCGCTGTCGTTGTGTCCGTGATTAAGAACGGTGCGGGTGGATCGGAGTATCCCGTCGCTCTCATTCGGGCGGGAGCTTCGACAACGTCCATGGTGGGGGAGGCGGTGCTGTGCAGTATTCCGTTGCTGGTCATGGCATACGGCGTGATTTCCGTCGTCGCTGCGTTGACAGCAGCGATTAGCCGCAACCCCGTTGTCACCGGAATGGTTTGCGCGGTTCTCTTGGTGTTGGGTTCGTTGAGCGCTCATGTTGAAAGCGTGGGCATGGGCGTCGCGCTGCTGGCTCCATTCGCCTCGTTTGATCCCGCTTCCCAGGTGGGGACGATTGGGTTCCTTGGGCGAGGGACGAACGCGATGCCTTTTGGAGAGGTCGTCGGCGCATCGGGCACTCTGCTGGTGGTCTTGGGCGCCGTATCTCCGTTGATGGTGCGCCTGAGTGTTCCAAAGATCGAAAGGGGATGATCTCGATGATTGACCTTCAAACGCTGACGATCTCTTATGGAAAGAAGGTGCTCGTAGATTCGGTGAACGCTGAGTTTGCCCCGGGTACGGTCTACGGTCTCGTCGCTCCGAACGGGCATGGAAAGACGACGTTGCTGCGTGCGATGGCAGGTTTGCCGGGTCCTCGCGTGGACGGGAGCATCGTTCTGGATGAGGTGCAGGGTACGGGTGCGAGAGAGGTCCGTTCTATGATCTTCTATGCACCTGGTGAGGGGACGCTGCTGTATCCCGGATTGCGTGCGGAAGATCACCTCAAGATGGTTTGCGATATGTGGCCGCATGCTCGCGATATCGAAGAGATAGTGGAACAAACGCAGATAGGCGAGTTCGCGAAGATGAGGATCCGCACTCTGAGCCAGGGCATGAAGCAGCAGCTTACCCTGGCGATTGCGTATGCGACGGGCGCGCGGTACCTTCTATTAGATGAGCCCATGAACGCGCTCGACCCCAGCAGGGTGGACTTGCATTCCGAGATTCTCAGGAAGCTGGCCGATTCTGGTACGTGCATCATCATGTCATCCCACATCTTGGATTCGGTCGATAGGCTGTGCGATGAGATTCTGTTTTTGAAGGATGGGAGGCTCATTAGAAGCATTCCGCAAGATGATGCTGCGCCGAAGTCTCCTGGATCCCATTTCGCAAAGCCTGCCGGACGCGCCGAGGGTGCGCTAAGCACGTATCGGCGACTCTACGAAAAGGGCGGGTAGAAATGCAAGTTAAAAATCTATGTGGCCAATGTGATACCGTTGAACCAGCATATCGATACCGCTCAGCCATTCGCCTCGCCCCCGTCGCACGTATCTTCATCCGGTCTGTTACTTTTAATCTAACAATTCTTTGAGGAACGTAGGTGCTTCTAAATGTACTGTCGACTTCTTCTCAAACTAATCCTAAGAGACAAGGCCGTATGGATTTGTACGCTCGTTCTCGCTGCAGCCTTTTCCGTCCCCATTGCGTTCAATTCACCCATCTACGGGCCCTTCTTTATGAAACAGGGCATGCAGAGCTTTGTCGACGCATTCAATACGCGCGCGCCCCAGGCCAGCGGCACAGACCTATCTCCAGAGCAGCAAAATGACGCGGAGCTTGCAAGATACGCGAACGCCGCCCTTGCCGCTCAAACCGACGCCGCCTTTCTCGATTCTGCCGAGAGCTACTACGCGCTCATGGGCGAAGGCTTCCAATCCGGGTCCATCGTGGGAGACCAAGAGACCAATGACGCAGCGCTCGCATATTGCCGTGCCCTGAGCAGCTCCGGCATCACGGATATCCCGGCCTCCGCAAACGACCTGCCATTCCTTTCCTTCCTGCCTTACGCCATTGCCACGGCGCCGTCTTTCCTTCCCTTCATCCCCTTCCTTCTCTCGTCGATACTCGTGCTCGGCGCCACAAGGCCCGGGACCCTGGCGGCAAAGGCGCCCGTGCCCAAATTCCGGCGCCTTATTCAGATCGTGTTTTCGATAATCGTCGCGGGGACCGCGATGCTCCTCGCCGGCCTCGCACCCGGGGGCATTTACGCCTTGGTCCTAAACGGCTTCGGGCAAATTGGGTACCCGATCGCCTTCTTCCATGACGGCGCGCTTACCACCACGACCGCGGGAAACGTCTTCACAGCCCTGCTTCTCGCGCTGCTTGCGGGCGGAACCTTGATATCCGTTTGCTCCGCCGTCCTATCGACC
>UQUX01000062.1 GCA_900544425.1 uncultured Collinsella sp. | reverse complement strand
CGCCGCCGCCGATGATAATCTTTTGCGGTGCGTAGCACAGCGTGTAGGTCATGAGCGCCTGTGCCAGATAGCCGGCGAGCAGGTCCATGGCCTCCGGGTCATCGGCCATGTCTCCGGCGCTCTTGCCATCCCAGCGCTTTTTAACGCCGGGGCCGGCGATGAGGCCCTCGAGGCAGTTGTCGTGGAAGGGACAGGCGCTATGCTCGCCGATGGTGTCGCGCGGGTCACGCGTGACCAGGATGTGGCCGGCCTCGGGATGCATCATGCCGTGCACGAGCTTACCGCCCGAGAGCACGCCGGCGCCCACGCCGGTACCGATGGTCAGGTAGACCACGTCGGTGAGGCCCTTGGCGCAACCAAACGTGACCTCGCCCAGGCAGGCGACGTTGACGTCGGTATCGTAGCCGCAGGGGATATTGAGCTCGTTTTGGATAGTGCCCAGCAGGTCAAAGTAGCGCCATGCCGTTTTGGGCGTCTCCAGGATCTTGCCGTATTGGGGTGAAGCGGGGTTGACTGCGGTGGGGCCAAATGCGCCGATGCCCAGCGCGGCGATGCCCTTGTCGGCAAACCATGCGTTGACGGCCTCGACGGTCTCCTGCGGAGTCGTGGTCACGATCTGCTCACGCTCCAGGACCGTGCCGTCTGCATAGCCCGTGGCGCAGACCATCTTGGTGCCGCCGGCCTCGAGCGCTCCGATAAGCTGCTGCTCTGCCATAGTATTCCTCTCTGGGACGAGTTGCTCCGTGACTAAAGTATAGTGCGCTAAACCATTTAAGAAAGCGCTATAAAAAGAAGCCTTGCAACGCGGCGGGCGGTGCGAGGCTTCTTTGGCTACTTTAGCTGCCGGGCCGTCCTTACCCGCGCGGCTTGATTTTATCACGTAGCGACTTGAGGTTCTCCAGCGCCGCGTTAAGCGTCTTGTCTCGCTTGGCAAAGTGGAAACGAATCAGATGGTTGACGGGCTCGCGGAAGAAGCTCGAGCCGGGCACGGCGCCCACGCCCACCTTAGACGCGAGGTCCTCGCAGAATTCGAGGTCGCTGTCATAGCTAAACTCAGAGATGTCCATCATGACGTAGTAGGCGCCCTGCGGCACGTTGTGCTCAAGACCGATGCTGTCGAGTCCCTGGCAGAACAGGTCGCGTTTGGCGGTGTAGAGGTCGAGGACCTCATCGTAATAGCTGTCGTCGAAGTTGAGGGCGGTGACGACAGCTTCCTGCAGGGGAGCGGCGGCACCCACGGTGAGGAAGTCGTGGACCTTCTTGATGCGCTCGGTGATCTGGGCCGGGGCAATGGTGTAGCCCAGACGCCAGCCGGTGATGGAGTACGTCTTGGACAGCGAGCTGCAACTGATGGTCCGCTCGAACATGCCGGGCAGCGTGGCCATATAGACGTGCTCGTGGGGCGCGTAGACGATGTGCTCGTACACCTCGTCAGTGATGCAGTAGGCGTCGTATTTTTTGCAGAGGTCGGCGATAAAGGTGAGCTCCTCGCGCGTAAAGACCTTGCCGCAAGGGTTGGAAGGGTTGCACAGGACGATGGCTTTGGGGTCGTTGTCGCGGAAGGCTGCCTCGAGCGTCTCGCGGTCAAAGTCGAATGTGGGTGGGTTGAGCGGCACGTAGATGGGCTCGGCACCCGAAAGGATCGTGTCGGCGCCGTAGTTCTCATAGAACGGCGAGAAGATGACGACCTTGTCGCCGGGGTTCGTGACCGTCATCATGGCGGCCATCATGGCCTCGGTGGAGCCGCAGGTGACTACGATATTCTCGTTGGGGTTCACCGGCATGCCCATAAAGTGCTCCTGTTTGGCGGCGAGCGCCTCGCGCATGGCCTGGGAGCCCCAGGTGATGGAGTACTGGTGATAGAGCGGCTTGGGGTCGCTGGCGATGGCGCTGAGGCTATCGAGCAGCTGCGCCGGGGGATCGAAGTCGGGGAAGCCCTGCGAGAGATTGACAGCGCCGTACTTATTGGAGATGCGTGTCATGCGGCGGATGACCGAATCGGTAAATCTTGCCGTGCGGTTGGAGAGTTCTTTCATGACGGTCCTTTCGAGGATTTGCAGTGGGGCAAGTTTACTCCTATGAAACCGGTGGGATTTGCTCGAAATGGTCTCGAAAAACTCTTTTCAAAATTCTTGAAAATTGGGGCTTGCATCGCGTGGCGTTCCTTGCAATAATAGTCGAGCGCGAAGCGCACAGGACACGGTGGGTGTAGCTCAGTTGGCTAGAGCGACGGGTTGTGGTCCCGTAGGTCGAGGGTTCGAGTCCCTTTACCCACCCCAGTTCTTGCTTCGTGTTGATATCGGGTCGTTAGCTCAGTTGGTAGAGCAGGGGACTCTTAATCCCAAGGTCCAGGGTTCGACCCCCTGACGGCCCACCCAAAGCATGGTAAAGCGACTGGCTTAGGCTGGTCGCTTTTTTGTTAACCTCGCATGGGGTCGAACCCGTCGGGGCGCGGAGCTGAGTAACCTGTACCGTGATTCCCTTAGGGAAAACACGGCTAAAGCCCCGTAAG
Organism: uncultured Collinsella sp.; assembly: GCA_900544425.1. Lineage (GTDB taxonomy): Bacteria > Actinomycetota > Coriobacteriia > Coriobacteriales > Coriobacteriaceae > Collinsella. The sequence continues at coordinate 7,810 of UQUX01000062.1, read as the reverse complement.
CGTGTTCTCCTTAGAGAGATCATGCTTACGGGGCTCGATGCATGTTGAGAAATCGTGATCTTACTCTAAGTGAGAATCGATTTAGTCCGCTCGATAATGCGAACCCAGGCTTTCGGTTCGCTTGCGCATGGCTTTGACCATCTCCATCGCCAGCTGAATCTGCGACTGCAGGCGGGCGAGGGCTGCGATCTCGCTGTCGTTGGCATGTGGCTTATTTAGAGCCGTGGCTTCGTCTTGCAGGTTTTCAAGCTGTTGCAGGGCCTCGGATAGGCCTGTTTCGGTCCTGTTGATCATGCAAAAGGTGCTCATCGTGTGCTTAAGGCCGTGTGTCAGGCGTTCGGCATCTGTTGTGGCAATGCCGTACTGGGGGAGGGTGATATCCGCCTTCAGGGCTGTCTCAGGCTCTTTCTGCGCTGCAAGGGCTGCCGATGCGCCTGCGATGCGCCCGAACACGATGCCGTTGGCACTTGATAAGCCACCAATGCGGTCGGCGCCGTGCATGCCGCCTGTCGCCTCGCCGCAAGCGTAGAGGCCCTCAACGCCCGTGTACGCGGTCTTATCGATCTTGATGCCGCCGTTAGCGGCGTGGGCATACATCGCAACGCGCATCTCGTCGGTCGGCGCGATGCCGTGCTCGTCTTGTAGCCAGGTGGCAAAGGTCTGCACAAACTCTGGGATATCCTCGCGGGGGAAATCGTAGTGGAGTGCCAGGCCTTCGGCACCTGCCTGATCGATGACGAGATCGATAGCGCGGGAGGTCAAGCGTGACGTGAAGGGACCATATCCAGAGCGCTGCTCGAGCAGATCGTCCAGCTTGTCGTCTGCAATATCTACCGGCTGGTCTACATGTACGTAGCGCCAGGTTTTCTCGTTGAAGACCAGGTTGCGCTTGGGCTCGATGAAGCCGGGCATCATCTGCATGAACTCTATATTAGTAAGCGATGCGCCGTGCGCTAGTGCGATGGCCTGTGATGAGCTGAGCACGTCGGCGGAAGTGAGGCTTCGCTCGAACAGGCCACCCGTGCCACCGGTTGCGATGATCGTGGCTTTGGTAGCAAAGGGCACGATTAGATCTTCGGTGAGGTTGTAGAGCACGGTTCCGGTGATTCTGCCGTTCGTGTCCTCAACAAGGTCGATAAGCTCATGGCGGGGGAGCAGGCGAATGCCGAGCGACTCGATCCGGGCTGTCAGAGCGTCCTCAAGGGGCTTGCGGGTGAGTCCGCGCCACATGCGCGTCTTGTGGTCAAAGCAGGGGATAAACTGCTTTTGCTGAGCACTCTCGGCGCTTTGCGGACGCTGAAGCTCAACGCCCAGGTCTTGCTCGAGCCATTCTATTGCATGGGGAATGCCGTGGACAAACGTCTGGACAAGCTCGGGGTCGGCGACGCCGCTACCAACGGTCTGAATGGTGTCGATGAGGTCTTGTTCGTCGTCTTCGTTAACGGGTCCGATAAGCCCCAGGCCCCAGGTTCCGGGGAAGAAGCTCGATCCACTCATAGTCTTGCCGGCGCTTGCCACGGTGACGGTTGCGCCAGTGCGTGCCGCTTCGATGGCGGCACAAAGGCCCGCAATGCCAGATCCAATTACCAGTACATCAGTCGATTCCATCGGATTCCTTTCTCGTCCGGCGCATTGTCGCACGGGTGATCGGCAATGGGACCGCAAAGACTCGGCAAATCGGTAAAGGGCAAATATGGCGGGTGGGCGTCATGGACGCTCTGACACTCCATCTCATCACATCTTGTATTTCGCCCCAACTGATATATCGGCATTAGCTACCCTGCGACAGCGCAAACAAAAAGAGCCGCTACCCGGGTGGGTAGCGGCTCCAAAGCTCAACTATATGAGCATCGCGCGGGCGCGATTAGGCCTTGAGGGCCTCCTCGACGGCGACAGCGCAGGCGACGGTGGCACCGACCATGGGGTTGTTGCCCATGCCGATGAGACCCATCATGTCAACGTGCGCAGGCACGGAGGAAGAACCGGCGAACTGGGCGTCGGAGTGCATGCGGCCCATGGTGTCGGTCATGCCGTAAGAGGCAGGGCCGGCGCCCATGTTGTCCGGGTGCAGGGTACGGCCAGTGCCGCCACCAGAAGCGACGGAGAAGTACTTCTTGCCAGCCTCGAGGCGCTCCTTCTTGTAGGTGCCAGCGACGGGGTGCTGGAAGCGCGTGGGGTTGGTGGAGTTACCGGTGATCGAGATGTCGACGTTCTCGTGCCACATGATGGCAACGCCCTCGCGGACGTCGTCGGCGCCGTAGCAGTTGACGGCGGCGCGGGGACCATCGGAGTAGGGGATGGTCTCGACGACCTTGAGCTCGCCCGTGAAGTAGTCGAACTGGGTCTTCACGTAGGTGAAGCCGTTGATGCGGGCGATGATCTGAGCAGCGTCCTTACCCAGACCGTTGAGGATGACGCGCAGCGGCTTCTTGCGAGCCTTGTTGGCGTTCAGAGCCAGGCCGATAGCACCCTCAGCGGCAGCGAAGGACTCGTGGCCGGCCAGGAAGGCGAAGCACTCGGTGTCGTCGGAGAGCAGCATAGCGCCCAGGTTGCCGTGGCCCAGACCGACCTTGCGGTCCTCGGCGACGGAGCCGGGAACGGTGAAGGCCTGGATGCCCTCGCCGATGATGGCGGCAGCCTCAGAAGCGGACTTGGCGCCACGCTTGACAGCGAGAGCGCAACCGAGGGTGTAGGCCCACTCGGCGTTCTGGAAGGCGATGGACTGGGTGTTGTTGACGATCTCACGCGGGTTGAAGCCCTTGTCGGTGCAGATCTGCAGAGCTTCCTCGAGGGAGGCGATGCCGTTGTCGGCGAGGCACTTGTTGATCTTGTCAGCGCGGCGCTCGTAACCTTCGAACGTAACAGTCATAGTTATTTCCCTCCCTTTCTACTCGTGAACCGGGAACACGCTGGCGACGGAGTGAGTCTCCTCGTCGGTGCGCGGGTCGATGTACTTGGCAGCGTTCTCCCACTGACCATAGTGGCCCATAGCGCCAGCGATGGCCTCCTCGGGGGTCTTGCCGGCCTTGACGGCGTCGGTGAACTTGCCGAGGTTCAGGAACTCGAATGCGATGATCTCGTTCTTGTCGTTGAGAGCCATGCGGGTGACGTAGCCCTGAGCGAGCTCGAGGTAACGAGCGCCCTTGGCCTTGGTGCCGAACATGGTGCCGACCTGAGAGCGAAGGCCCTTGCCGAGGTCGTCGAGGGAGGCGCCCACGGGCAGGCCGCCCTCGGAGAACGCGGTCTGGCTGCGGCCGTAAACGATCTGCAGGAAGATCTCGCGCATAGCAACGTTGATGGCGTCGCAGACGAGGTCGGTGTTGAGGGCCTCGAGGATGGTCTTACCGGGAAGGATCTCGGAAGCCATGGCGGCAGAGTGGGTCATGCCCGAGCAGCCGATGGTCTCAACGAGGGCCTCCTCGATGATGCCGTCCTTGACGTTCAGCGTGAGCTTGCAGGCGCCCTGCTGAGGTGCACACCAACCCACACCGTGCGTAAGACCGGAGATGTCGGAAATCTCCTTAGCCTGGACCCACTTGCCCTCCTCGGGGATGGGTGCGGGGCCGTGGTATGCACCCTTGGCAACGGGGCACATGTTCTCCACTTCCTGTGAGTACTGCATGCCTCTCCTCTCTATCGTGTTGGCGTCCCGTCTGGGGGCCGTGGCTGGCGATTGCCGGGCGACCCTTCGAAAGGGACATGACATGCAACCCCTATAATACCGCGAAATGCACGGAATATTCGGCGAACGGCTCAGTTTTCGTAGCGAGAAGTCCGGAAGTTTTAATTGAAACGGTTTAACTCTATGTTCTGTGGTCGCGAACTTCCGTAGAGGGGGTCCGTCTTTGGCAAGCTTTTGGGCAGCTCTTGTAAGCGTTGCGGGGGTTGACCTGTTGCAACGGTGCCGTTCGCCGCCTGTTTACTGCCTTTGGCCGCGCGAGCGAATTGTTTTGCGTGAATGTTTTGATGGCACGCTTCAATCGTGCTGTATTGGATGGCAAGCAGATCCCGGCGAAGGGAGCGCCATGCAGCGCGTTTGGAGAACGGTTACCGGCTTTTACCATGTCTGTGCCCGCGGTACGGGCAGGCAGCTCATCTTTGAGGGCGATGAAGACCGGTGGGAGTTCTTGGAGCTGATGCGTGAGTGCTGCCGCAAGGCGGGCGTGACGGTTATCGCCTGGTGCCTTATGGGCAATCACGTGCGTCTGGTGCTTGCAGATTACGAGGACGCGATGAGCGCGGCGATGCACCGGCTGCTTTTGACGTACGCGCGGCGGTTCAATAAACGCACGGGGCGCACAGGGCATCTGTTCCAGAACCGTTTTGACCGGCGCTCGCTCGATACCGACTGGCAGGTGATGGAGGCTATTCGCTCCGTTCACGCCGATCCGCAGGAGGCGGGCATGAGCCTAATCGAGCGTTACCCCTGGAGCAGCTTTGCGGAGCATCTGCGCGCTTACGACAGTGATGCGGCAGATGCCACGAGGGGATTTTCCGATCCTTCTTGCGTGCTTGAGCTTTTTGGTTCTGCCGAGGCCTTTGCTGCCTATTCGCTTTCGACGCCCGACAGCGGCGAACCGGCGCTGCGCGATATGAAAGAGACGGAGTGGGAACGCCACGCCTTTGCCAACAAGTTGGCGAAGGCGCTAGGGGTTCCGCTCAACGGGGTTAAAACTGTACCGCCGGCGCAGCGCGATACCGTTATTGTTGGATTGAACAATGCCGGCTTTACAGTGCGTCAGATTGAGCGGTATACCGGGATTGGCAAAAGTACCGTCTCTCGTATCGTGCGCGCCCGCGCGCGAACGGCGATGCGGGCTGGCGGAAACGTGATGTAGGGTCGCCTGTTCACCGCAGCTGGGGTCGTCCATACGCCGCAACCAGCGTTCAAAAGCTTGGTACGGTAACTGCACTTCTTAATATGCATAGAACAATCGTCATCTTGCATAAAATAACAGCTCAGTCCGGGTTTGCCCGTGCCTACCCCCGTCTGCGCCGTGCAAAAAACGGAGTTTTCAGCATCGTGGTGCTGTCGGCACTGCCACAATCTTGCAACACACGGGCCCCTAAGCTATTGATCCCTGCCGTTGCACCCCCGGAGTATGTGCCTGCGTCCCGTCAGACCGCGATGTCTGGTCTAAAACACAATATTTATGCGCCTGGAGACGTTGATTAACGCTTCCGATGCGTATGCACACAGCTTGGCGTGCTGAATACTCGCAAAAATGCACGCAGCATCCTATGGGACCCTTCTGCGGCAGGCGCGAAGCGAGTCGGAGCTCAGCAGAACGGGGCTTGGCGCATTGCTTGGCGGGTCCGGGGCCCTGCCGCAGGCCTTTGGTGCTGTGGAAAACGCCCGTGTTCGCGTCTGCTGTGTGGTAAATGACAGACGGAGCGCCGGACGCGCGGACTTCGTGCGTCCGGCGCTCATTAGGAAAAACAGAGCCGCCCGTATCGGGCGGCTCGGCAATCAAAAACCTTGGATTCGGGGCATACGCTACTGGTTAGTTTACCCCTCGAGCATGCCGTCGAGGGTGCGCCAGGCGAGCTCGGCGCATTTGACGCGGGCGGGCATGTGCGAGATGTCCTGGAGCTGGGCAGCCTCGTCCAGGTCTTCCAGGTCTTCCTCGGAGAGCTGTTCGCCGCGGATCATGGCGAGGAAGAGCCCCGCCAGGCGGCGCGCCTCCTCGACCGTCTCGCCGGTGATGAGGTCGGCCATGATGTCGGCGCTGGCCTGGCTGATGGCGCAGCCATGACCGGTAAAGGAGGCCTCCTCGATCACGCCGTTCTCGACGCGCAGCTGCAAGGTGAGTTCGTCACCGCAGCTGGGGTTGATGCCGTCGTGCTCGTGCGTGGGAGCGTCCATCTCGTACTTATAGTCGGGGTGCGAGTTGTGCTCCATAAATGTGGTGGAGGTGTACAGATTACCCATTGAACGTGCTCCAAACGTGATGCAGACCGGCGATGAACTTGTCAATGTCGGCCTTGTCGTTGTAGAAGGCCACGCTGGCGCGGCAGCAGGCAAGGTTCTCGACGCCCAGCCAGGTGAGCAGCGGCTGTGCGCAGTGGTGACCGGCGCGGATGCAGACGCCGTCCATGTCCATGATGCTCGCGACATCGTGCGGGTGGATACCCTTGACGTTAAAGCTCACGACGCCATGGTGATTGTCCCAATAGATGGAGCCGATAATCTGGACAAAGTCGAGCTGCATGAGTTCGCCCATCAGGTAGTGGACGAGTGCCTGCTCGCGTGCCTGGATGTTTTCGTAGCCCACGGTGTTAACCAGGTAGTCAAGCGCCGCGCCCGTGGCGAAGATGCCGGCGGCGTCCTGCGTGCCGGCCTCGAACTTCTCGGGGACGGGCGCCCAGACGGCGTCCTGCTCGGTGACCGAGTCGATCATCTCGCCGCCGGTAAGCATGGGCGGCATGGCGTTGAGCAGGTCCATCTTGCCCCACAGCACGCCGATGCCCATGGGGCCCATGGCCTTGTGCGCGCTAAAGGCAAAGAAATCGGCTCCAAGGTCGGCCACATCGACCGGCATGTGCGGCAGCGACTGCGCGCCGTCGACGACCAGATAGCCGCCGTACTTGTGCACGAGCTTGCCGAGGTTCTTGACCGGGTTCTCAACGCCCAGGACGTTAGAGACCTGACCCACGGCCAAGATCTTGGTCTTGGGGCCCACCTTGGCAAGAACTTCCTCGGTGGTGAGCTGGCCGGTCTTGGTGGGGTAGAGGTAGACGAGCTTGGCGCCGGTCTCACGGCAGACCTGCTGCCACGGAATCAGGTTGGAGTGGTGCTCCATGATGGTGATGACGACCTCGTCGCCCGGTTCGAGGACCGTGGGCGCAAAGCTCTTGGCGACCAGGTTGAGCGACTCGCTCGTGTTGCGGGTGAAGACGACCTCGTTGGCCTGGGGGGCGCCGATGACGTCGGCGATCTGCTGACGCACCTTTGCGATGGCCTCGGTGGCCTCGACGGACAGCGAGTACAGGCCGCGCAGGGGGTTGGCGTTCATGCGCTGGTAGAAGTCACGCTCGGCGTCGAGCACGCAGGCGGGGCGCTGCGCGGTGGCCGCGCTATCGAGGAAGGCGATCTCGGGGTGCTGCTGGAACAGCGGGAACTGCGCCTTGTAGGGATTGGTCTCGATGTCGACGGTAGGCCAGCCGCGCGAGGCCTCGTCGCTGGCGTCGAGTTCCATGGGCTCGGGGGCAGTACAGGTATCGCATTTAACGTGCTCGGTGTCGATCATGCGAGCTCCTCCTCAAAGTTATCGATCAAGTTGTTGCCCAGGCGGACGACGGCGGCGCGGGTGCGCTCATCGGTGGCGGAAAGCGCAGCGTCCTCCAGCTTGGCGCGGATGAACAGGTCCTCGGCGGCGTTTTGGTCAAGGCCGCGGCAGGCGAGGTAGAACAGCTGCTCGTCGCGGACGTGGCCGATGGTGGCGCCGTGGTTGCCAGCGACGTCGTCCTCGTCGCAGAGGATGACGGGGACGGTTTTGTTGTCGACGCCCTTGTTGGCGAGCAGCACGGTCTCGCGCTCGGTGCCGGTTGCGCCCTTGCAGCCGTGCACGAGGTCGATGGTGCCGCGGTAGACCTTCTTGGACGTGCCAGTCAGCACGCCGTTGGCGTCGATCTCGCACTCGGTCTTACGACCGCGGTGGCGCAGCTCGTAGTTAAAGTCGCGCACCTGTTCGCGGGCACCTAGGTAATCGGTATCGATGGTCACCTTGGCGGTGTCGCCCAGCAGATCGCCGGCGAGGCCGGTGGCGCTGGCACCGGCACCCAGGACGGTGTGCTGCACGTTGACGCG
>UQUX01000061.1 GCA_900544425.1 uncultured Collinsella sp. | reverse complement strand
GGGCCGACTACCTGCAGGAACTCGGCGTTGGCACTGTGCTCATCAACCCGCCGCTCGAGTCCGATAGCCACGGCTACGATACGCGCAGCCTGCGCCATATCGACCGCCGCCTGGGTGGGGATGTCGACTTTGCCGCCGTGTGCGACACACTGCATGCCCACGGTATCCGCGTGGTGCTCGATGCCGTCTTCAACCACGTCGGCCGCGGTTTTTGGGCCTTCCGCGATGTGCAGGAGCGCAAGTGGGATTCGCCGTACAAGGATTGGTTCCACATCAGCTTTGACGGTGACTCGTGCTACGGCGACGGCTTTTGGTATGAGGGCTGGGAGGGCCATTTTGAGCTTGTGAAGCTCAACCTGCAAAACCCCGCCGTGGTCAATTACCTGCTTGAGTCCGTGCGTCGCTGGGCCGAGGTCTTTGGCGTCGACGGCCTGCGCTTGGACGTTGCCTATATGCTCGACCGCGACTTCATGCGCCGCCTGCACGCTTTTACCCGTGAGCTCAAGCCCGACTTTGTGCTGATCGGCGAGACGCTCCACGGCGACTACAACCAAATCGTCAACGACGAGATGCTCGACTCCTGCACCAACTACGAGTGCTACAAGGGCCTGTACTCCAGCTTTAACTCGGTCAACATGTTCGAGATCGCCCATTCGCTGCACCGTCAGTTTGGCGGCGACCCTTGGTGCATCTACCGCGGCAAACATCTGCTGTCGTTTGTCGACAACCACGATGTGCCGCGCCTGGCGAGCATCCTCACCGACAAGTCCTGTCTGCGTCCCGCCTACGGCATGCTCTTTGGCATGCCAGGCATCCCGTGCGTCTACTATGGCAGCGAGTGGGGGATTCCTGGCGAAAAGGGCGGCCCCGATGGCGACTGGGCGCTGCGCCCTGCGCTCGATGAGCCTGCGCCCAACGAGCTGACGGCCTTCATCACGCAACTTGCGCACCTACGCTCGGCCGATGACGCGGCAGCCCGTGCCCTCAACTACGGTGCCTATCGCAACGTGGTAATCCAGAACAAGCAGCTGCTGTTCGAGCGCGCCTGCGACGACGCGACGGTGCTCGTGGCGGTGAACGCCGTGGACGAGCCTTACACCTTTGGCGCCGGCGAGCTCAACAGCTCCTTTGTCGATTTGCTTGCCGACGATGCGCCCACGGTCGAGCTGACGGGTACCCTTGAGCTCGCACCCTACGAGGTGCGCTATCTGTTGAGAGCCTAGCCCATGGCCGTATCTGACGAGGGCTATCAACATATTGAGCATGGGTTTGAGCCCGTGTTTGACGAGCACTCGCGCGTTTTGGTGCTCGGGTCGTTTCCCTCGGTGCTTTCGCGCGCCAATGCCTTTTATTACGGCAACCCTCAGAATCGCTTTTGGCGTGTGATGGCCACGTGCCTCGGTATGCCTGTGCCGCCCAACGAGGGCGATCCTTTGGCAAGCGGTGAGCCCGCGACGCTCGATGCTTCCATTGCCGCCAAGCGGGCCATGCTGCTGAACGGCGGCGTGGCCCTGTGGGATGTGGTCGAGAGCTGCGACATTAAGGGCTCGAGCGACGCGAGCATCCGCAACGTTGTGCCGGCACATATCGAGCGCATTACCGGCACAGCTCCCATTGGGCGGGTGATATGCAACGGTGGTACAGCTGGCCGGCTCTACAAGCGCTATCTACAAGAACGCACCGGGCTGTCCGCCATCGTCCTGCCCTCGACAAGTCCCGCCAATGCAGCGTGGCGTCTGGAACGTCTTGTTGAGCGTTGGCATGCAGCCGTTGACTGGGCCGCTCTCTAATTTAGATATTGGATTGAGCATGGGTGCTGAGGCGTTTGATGATGGTGCGCCAGATCGGCGCGGGCAGCGCGGGCTCGACACGCACCATGCCGTCGGCGTCGACACTATCGGCATTGCTACCTCCAAGCAGCTGCGCATGTTCAATGGAGCAGCCCATGCGCACGGCGCCCACAAGCTTATCTATCGCTTCCGAAAATGGTCGGCGCAAGAGGCCCATGCGTGGGGAATGGCGAAGCGCCGCGATGCCGCTGCCGGCACAGATGACAACGCCGTCGCACCATGGCAGGTCACGTAGAATACATGCCCGGTACAGGCGGTCGAGGACTTCGTCCGCCTGCTTATTGTTTTTGGACAGGGCCTGGACGACGACATAGATGCGTGTCTCTGTATTCCCAAGGCGATCGAGTATCTGCTTGACAGCGATCATCGCCTCATCATCAAATGCATCATCAACAGCGAGCACCATGCCATCGACTGCGCCGGCATCATCCGCCTCCAAGTCAACCGGGCGGGGGAGCGCGGTGCCGGAAAGCCGGGCATAGGCGGCGATGGCATCCTGCAGGTCCCAGAGCAAAAACTCAAGATCGGCGCTATTGGGAATGTTGATATACGCAATGTTTTGCAGCGTTTTTGGTACATCGCCGCGCGCGGTCGGCTCCATGCTGCCTCCTTTCCGGTTGGTTTCCGTTTAGGTTACACCGTCCGGCGGCGCCCCGCCGCGCTATCCTAGTGCAACCCTTACGAAAGGAACGCCATGCGTCTGCCCATGAATACCTCGCTTGCCACGCTCAAACCCTCCGGTATCCGCCGGATTAACGCGCTCGCCGCCCAGCATCCGGGGTGCATCGCGCTCGCGCTCGGCGAGCCCGATTTTCCCACGCCCGATGTGATTAGCGCCGAGGTGACTGCTTCGTTGGGCCGCGGTGACACGCACTATCCGCCCAACAACGGTCGCCCCGCCCTGCGTGAGGCGTTATCTGCCTACATGGGGGACGCGGGCCTTACGTTTTCCGCCGATGAGGTCATCCTGACCGACGGTGCGACCGAGGCGCTGTCGGCAACATTCATGGCTATGCTCAACCCCGGCGACGAGGTCATTATTCCCACGCCGGCCTTTGGTCTGTACGAGAGCATCGTCGTGGCCAATCACGCCAAGGCGGTCTTTTTGGATACGGAGCCTGCGCAATTCCAGATTGACGAGGACGCACTTCGTGCTTGCGTGACGCCGGCGACCAAGGCTATCGTTATCTGCTCGCCCAACAACCCCACGGGCTGCATCCTCAGCGCGGCGTCACTCGACGCCGTGGCGCGCGTGGCAGAGCAGACGGGCATCTACGTGGTCTGCGACGACGTATACAACCGTCTAGTCTATGTGGATGGCTACGAGCGCTTTGCCCAGCGCCACCCGGCGCTTCGCGATCAGACGGTAGTTATCGAAAGCTTCTCCAAGCCCTGGGCCATGACCGGCTGGCGCCTGGGCTGGCTCGCAGCGGCAACCCCCGTCATCGCCGAGATCGCAAAGGCCCACCAATACTTAGTATCGAGTGCTGTCTCCTTCGAAATGGACGCCGCAGCCCGAGCCCTCACCGTCGACCCAACCCCCATGCTAAAAGTCTACCGAGCCCGCCGCGAGCGCGTACTCGAAGCCTTAAACGCCATGGGCCTCGACGTAGTAGAGCCCGCAGGAGCCTTCTATACTTTCCCGAGCATCAAAAAGTTCGGCCTAACCAGCGAAGACTTCTGCATCAAAGCCATCAAAGAAGCAAACGTAGCCCTAGTCCCGGGAGACTGCTTCGGAACCGAAGGCCACATCCGCCTCAGCTACTGCGTTTCCGACAAAGACCTGGACGAAGGTCTCCGCCGCCTGTCCACCTTCATTTCAACCTTGTAGCCCTCAGGGATGCAACACATCAGCCCACCGACCCAAGCATTATGAGTGGGGCGCGTCGCTCAACGGACACGAGGATTCGCAGCAAAGGCAACGTAGCTCCGGCCGGGAGGGGCAGGGCGAGTTTTCCGTAGATTCCGCACGAGCCGAAGGCCACTTAATGTGCTCTTCGTGCGAGCCAGGACTTGACCGAGCGAAAATCTCAACCCGGCCCCTCGGACCGGAGCGTATGCAGGGTTTGTGTACGAATCCTCGCGCCCGTTGACCGACGCCGGGGTCCCCGCCATAATACTTTCGGTTCACGCACGAATCCGCTGCCAGAGACAGCCGGCGCAAACGGGTCTTACCCGCGAGCTTAATGGGACTTCCCGCCAGCCGAGGTGGTCGAGTAGATATGTCTTCTCGCCCCCGTCGCTCATGCAGCGCGGGGGCTTTCTTTTTGGACATGCCCCCGTCACGTCCTTGTGGCGGACCGTGCCCGGAAAGAATTCGAGGAGGTGTAATTCATGCCCCAGCAGTACAAAATCGACAAGGTTGCAGAGATCGAGTCCCGTATCGCCGAGAACGCCGGTCTGTTCGTCGTCAACTACAACGGTCTGACGGTTAAGCAGGCTCAGGAGCTGCGTCATCAGCTTCGCGAGTGCGGCGCCGAGATGAAGGTCTACAAGAACAACCTGGTCAAGATCGCTCTCAAGAACCAGGAGCAGCCCGAGCTCGACGAGATCCTCGCCGGCCCCGTCGCTTATGTGTTCTACGAGTCCGAGCCGGTCGAGGCCGCTAAGGCCCTTAAGGACTTCTCCGCTAAGTCCAAGGGCGTCCTTGAGATCAAGGGCGGTATCTCCGACGGCAAGGCCGTTTCCGCTGATGATGTTAAGGCTATCGCCGAGCTGCCCACCAAGGATCAGCTTCTCGGCCAGATCGCCGGTCTCATCTCCGGTTTCGCTCGCGACATTGCTGTCTGCGTCAACGGCGTTTCCTCTGGTCTCGCTCGTTCGATCCAGCAGGTCTCCGAGCAGAAGGCAGCCTAGTCGCTGTTTTCACCCGCGGCGGCAACGCCGCACCCCTGGCGCATTCGCGCCGTGTTTTAACTGATCTCCGTGCATCCGCACGGAAACCGAAAGGACTTAGAAATGGCTAAGCTTACCACCGATGAGATCATCGATGCTCTTAAGGAAATGACCCTTCTCGAGGCTTCCGAGCTCGTCAAGGCTATCGAGGACACCTTCGGCGTTTCCGCCGCTGCTCCTGCCGCTGTTGTCGCCGCTCCCGCTGCTGGCGCTGCTGAGGCCGAGGAGAAGACCGAGTTTGACGTCGTGCTCGAGGGCTTCGGCGACAACAAGATCCAGGTCATCAAGGCCGTCCGTGAGCTCACCAACCTTGGCCTGAAGGAGGCCAAGGAGGTCGTCGAGGGCGCTCCCAAGGCTGTTCTCGAGGGTGCCAAGAAGGAGGACGCCGAGGCTGCCAAGGAGAAGCTCGAGGCTGCTGGCGCTGCTGTCACCCTCAAGTAATCAGGCTTTCTCGCCAGATTTCTTTGCAGACGGGGTTCGCATTGCGAGCCCCGTCTTTTTTGTTTTTCGGTCCCTCGACGTCGGTTGCTCAAACTGCCATGTTCTGTGATTTGCGTCGTATCGGGTGCCCTGCCGTTGGGCAATAAAATTGCACCATTCGAGCAATAATTTGCGTTGACCTGCTGAAGAATTGTCTCTGCCTTGTAGCGACATATAGTTCCAGCGGTAAGATGCTTGGGTATCGCAATTTGGTCTGCGGCCGCCGTGCCGCACGCACAGGGCGCATCTTGCGCCTGCGAAAGGATCTTTGAATAACATGAAAGCAATCATCCCCGCCGCCGGTCTTGGCACGCGTTTTCTGCCTGGCACTAAGTGCACGCCCAAAGAGATGCTGCCGGTGCTCGACAAGCCCGTCATCCAGTACGTCGTCGAGGAGGCGCTCGATCCCGAGGAGGTCGACGATGCCATCATCGTTACTTCTCCCGGTAAGCCTGAGCTACTGAACTACTTCCAGCCCGATCGCTCGCTCGAGAACCTGCTTCGCGAGCGTGGCAAGGACGCCTACGCCGACGCCGTCGCCCATGCTGGTGGTATGCCGGTCGACTTCCGTTATCAGTACGAGCCCAAGGGCCTTGGCCACGCCATTCGCTCTGCCGCCGACGCCGTGGCAGGGGAGAACTTCCTGGTTCTTCTGGGCGATTACGTTGTGCCCAACCGTGACATCTGCGACAAGATGCTTGCCGTCTCCAAGGAACACGGTGGCGCTTCTGTTATCGCCGTTGCCGCGTGCGCTCCCGAGGAGGTCAGCCGCTATGGCGTTATCGCCGGCGATCGCGTGGGCGCTCTCGAGGGCTTCGAGAATGCCGCCGACGACGAGCCCGGTGCCGTTTGGCGTATCGGCGGCCTGGTCGAGAAGCCCGCTCCCGAGGCGGCTCCGTCCAACCTGTACATCGTCGGTCGCTACCTGCTGAGCCCGTTGGTCATGGATCTGCTGGCCGATCAGCAGGCCGGTAAGGGCGGCGAGATCCAGCTGACCGACGCCATGGCCCGCTCGCTCGACCGCGAGGCCATGTATGCCGTCGTCATCGACCCGCTGTCGGGCTACGATACCGGTACCCCGTCTGGCTGGATGGCCACCAACGCCCTCATGGCTGCAAGCGATCCTCGCTTTGCCGGCGCCTTCTGGGATGCCATCGACGAGCGCGGCGGTTTGATGCGCAAATAAGCCTTTCGGGCATCGACATTTACGGGTGCGGACTTCGGTTCGCGCCCGTTTTTTTATAAGAGCTGCGATTGCCAGCCCTCTGTTCACAGAAAATATATGAACAGGTGTTCGATACACATACATTTACCTGCGCATTTTCTGTCGAAAAACTTTGCTACTCCAAAAACTCAATCGCGTCAAGGCTTTTCTTGCTCAACGGTCGGTACCTGATAAACTATTAGGTTGCGACAACTGGCGAAGCTATGCCTCGCCAATCCACCGAGCATTTCCGTGAAGGAGGAAAAACCTGGTGACCTACGCATACACTGCCACTGAGCGCAAGCGCGTCAGCTTCGGGAAAATCCCGGAGGCCATGGAGCTCCCCAACCTTATCTCTGTTCAAAGGGAATCCTTTGAGCGTTTTAAGGACGAGGGCCTTCGTGAGGCGTTCAAGGAATCCAGCCCCATCCAGAGTCAGAACCATGTTCTCGAGGTTACCTTCGGCGAGCATCAGTTCGGCGACCCCGCGCACACCGTCGAGGAGTGCCGCGAGAAGGACATGACCTATCAGGCCCCGCTTCTGACTGACGTCCGTCTCACCAACAAGGAGACCGGCGAGATCAAGGAGCAGCTCGTCTTTATGGGCGACTTCCCCATGATGACCGATCAGGGCACCTTCATCATCAACGGTACCGAGCGTATCGTCGTCTCGCAGCTCGTCCGCTCCCCGGGCGTGTACTACAGCTCCGAGATGGATTCGGGCAAGCAGATCTACAAGGCTCAGATCATCCCGTCCCGCGGTGCCTGGCTCGAGTTTGAGGTCGACAAGCGCGACCAGCTCATGGTCTCCATCGACCGTAAGCGCAAGCAGAGCGCCACGATGTTCCTGCGCGCCCTTGGCATCGCCGTCACCAACGACGATATCATCGAGCTGCTCGGCAACTCCGATGTGATCAAGCGCACCCTCGAGCGCGATACCGCCCTCACTCGCGAGGACGCCCTCATCGAGATTTACCGTCGTCTGCGCCCGGGCGAGCCTCCCACCGTGGATGCTTCCCGCAGCCTGCTCGAGGGCCTGCTCTTCAACCCGCAGCGCTACGATCTGGCCCGCGTCGGTCGTTACAAGGTCAACAAGAAGCTCAACCTCACCACCGAGGAAGAGGTCACGGTGCTCACCGACGAGGACATCGTCGCTACGCTTCGCTACCTGCTGTCCCTCGCTGCCGGCGAGCAGGGCTTCAAGGTCGACGACATCGACCACTTTGGCAACCGCCGCATTCGCACCGTCGGCGAGCTCGTCGCCAACCAGTTCCGTATCGGCATGAGCCGTATGGAGCGCGTCGTCCGTGAGCGCATGAGCTCCCAGGACATCGACGAGATCACCCCGCAGTCGCTCATCAACATCCGTCCGATCGTGGCCTCTATCAAGGAGTTCTTCGGTTCCTCGCAGCTCTCGCAGTTCATGGACCAGGCGAACCCCCTGACCGGTCTGACTCACAAGCGCCGTCTGTCCGCACTCGGCCCTGGTGGCCTTGCCGGCCACAAGTCGGGCTCCAGCCGCCGCACCAACGTGCCGACGGCCGTCCGCGACGTTCACAACTCGCACTACAGCCGCATGTGCCCGATCGAGACCCCCGAAGGCCCCAACATCGGCCTGATCGGCTCGCTCGCCCTCTACGCCCGCGTCAACGAGTATGGCTTCATCGAGGCCCCGTTCCGTCGTGTCGAGAACGGCGTTGCCACCGACCAGATCGACTGGATGACCGCTGACGAGGAAGAGAAGCACGTCATCGCGCCGGCCAACACGCCGCTCGATCCCAAGACCAACGAGTTCATCACGACCGATGCCGAGGGCAAGATCGTCCGTCCGCATACCGTGATCGCCCGTACCCGCGACTTCGACGGCTCCTTCGGCGCTCCCGCCGACGTGCCTGTCGAGGACGTCGACTACATGGACGTCTCGCCGCGTCAGATGCTCTCCGTCGCAGCCACGCTGATTCCGTTCCTCGAGCACGACGACGCCAAGCGTACGCTCATGGGCGCCAACATGCAGCGTCAGGCCGTGCCGCTGGTTCACCCCGCCGCTCCCTATGTCGGTACCGGCATGGAGCGTCGCGCCGCCCTGGACTCTGGCGAGGTTACCCTGGCCAAGAACGCCGGCGAAGTCATCTATGCCGACGCCTCCAAGATTATCGTCAAGCACGCCGGCGGCATGGACGAGTATCACCTGGCCAAGTACCAGCGCTCCAACCAGTCCACCTGCATCAACCACCGTCCGCTCGTGCGCGTCGGTGACACCGTTGAGCAGGGCGAGCCTCTGGCCGACGGTCCTTCGACCGATCATGGCGAGCTCGCACTGGGCCAGAACCTCACCGTGGCATACATGCCGTGGGAAGGCTTCAACTACGAGGACGGTATCGTCGTGTCCGAGCGCCTGGTGGCCGAGGACCTGCTGACGACCATCAATATCACCCGTCACGAGATCGACGCCCGCGACACCAAGCTCGGCCCCGAGGAGATCACTCGCGAGATCCCGAACCTCTCCGAGGACATGCTTGCCAACCTCGACGAGGACGGCATCATCCGCATCGGCGCCGAGGTCGGCCCTGGCGACATCCTGGTCGGCAAGGTCACGCCTAAGGGCGAGAGCGCTCTGACCGCCGAGGAGCGCCTGCTGCGCGCCATCTTCGGTGCCAAGGCCCACGACGTTCGCGACACCTCCCTTAAGATGCCTCACGGCGCTTATGGCCGCGTCATCGACGTCGTCCGCTTTAGCCGCGAGAACGGCGACGACCTCGCCCCCGGCGTCAACGAGCAGGTGCGCGTCTACGTCGCCCAGCGTCGTAAGATCCAGCAGGGCGATAAGATCGCCGGTCGCCACGGCAACAAGGGCGTTATCTGTAACGTTCTGCCGGTCGAGGACATGCCCTACATGGCTGACGGTACCCCGATCGACGTTATCCTCAACCCGCTGGGCGTTCCTTCGCGTATGAACGTCGGTCAGCTGCTCGAGTGCCACCTTGGCTGGGCTGCTGCCTGCGGTTGGGATACCGAGGATGCCGACTCCGACAAGTATGTCCCCGGTCCGTTCTTCGTCTCGACGCCCGTCTTCGACGGCGCCAAGGAGGACGAGATCGCCGAGGTCATCCGTCGCGCCAACAAGAACATGCTCAACAAGGCCACCGCTGCCTTTGGCGATCACATGCGCCCCGAGTTTGTCACCCAGCTTGACGAGCGCGGCAAGACCCGCCTGTTCGACGGCCGCACCGGCGAGGAGTTCCGCGAGCCCATTACCGTGGGTACGTCCTACATCCTCAAGCTCGGCCACATGGTCGACGACAAGATCCACGCCCGTTCGACCGGCCCTTACAGCCTGGTTACCCAGCAACCGCTGGGCGGCAAGGCTCAGTTCGGCGGCCAGCGCTTCGGCGAGATGGAAGTTTGGGCACTGTACGCATACGGTGCTGCCAACGTCCTGCAGGAGATCCTGACCGTCAAGTCCGACGATACCGTGGGCCGCGTCAAGACCTACGAGTCCATCGTCAAGGGCGAGAACGTCCCGGTTCCGGGTATCCCCGAGTCCTTCAAGGTTCTCGTCAAGGAGATCCGTTCCCTCGCACTGGACATCGAGCCCATGCACGATGCCGACGAGGACGCCTCCGCCCCTGTGACCGCCGAGGAGACCTCTGCTCTCGACGACCTGGCTGCGCTCGCCGGCGTTGACACCGACGTCGAGGCCCAGGATGCCGAGACCGCCGAGGCACCCGAGGCTGTCGCCGCCACGACCACTGATAAGGAGTAGTTGACTGTGGCAGATTTCGAAGCTACTGATTTTGACTCGGTAAAGATCTCCCTTGCCTCCGCCGACCAGATCCGTTCCTGGTCGCACGGTGAGGTCAAGAAGCCGGAGACCATCAATTACCGTACCCTCAAGCCCGAGAAGGACGGCCTGTTCTGCGAGAAGATCTTCGGTCCCGCCAAGGACTGGGAGTGCTCCTGCGGCAAGTACAAGGGCATCCGCTTTAAGGGCATCGTCTGCGAGCGCTGCGGCGTCGAGGTCACCTCGGCCAAGGTTCGTCGCGAGCGCATGGGTCACATCGAGCTCGCCGCTCCCGTGTCCCACATCTGGTACTTCAAGAGCCCCACGAGCTTCCCGATGAGCCGTATGCTCGACATCAAGTCCAAGGACCTCGAGAAGGTTCTGTACTTTGCCAGCTACATCATCACCGAGGTCGA
>UQUX01000060.1 GCA_900544425.1 uncultured Collinsella sp. | reverse complement strand
GGCGGGAACGCCTGCCGATATCATGGCGTGTCCTGAGTCGATGACGGGCGCTTATCTGACCGGCAAACGAATGATCCGGGTGCCTGATGAACGGCGCAAACCCGGTCGCGGCTGCCTTAAAATTACGGGCGCTCGAGCCAACAACCTCAAAAACGTTACTGCCAAGATCGAGTTTGGTACGCTTACGGTTGTTACCGGCGTGTCGGGATCGGGCAAGAGCTCCCTAGTTACCGACACCATTGCGCCTGCCCTTACGAATGCCATTCACCGCTCGACGCGCCCTGTGGGTCCGTATAAGAAAATCGAGGGCATCGAGTGTATCGATAAGGTTATCGATATCGACCAGTCGCCGATTGGCCGCACGCCGCGTTCCAACCCTGCTACCTATATCGGCCTGTGGGATGATCTTCGCGCACTGTTTGCGAGTACGCCGGAGTCGAAGGCGCGCGGCTACTCGCCAGGTCGTTTCTCCTTTAATGTGAGTGGCGGGCGCTGTGAGGCGTGCAAGGGCGACGGACAGATCAAGATCGAGATGCACTTCCTTCCCGATATCTACGTTCCCTGCGAAGTTTGCGGCGGTAAACGCTACAACCGCGAGACACTCGAGGTCACCTATCGTGGCAAGACCATCTCGGACGTGCTCGACATGAGCGTTACCGAGGCGCTGGCCTTCTTTGGGAATATCCCGCAGATTAAGCGCAAGCTCCAGACGCTGTACGATGTAGGCTTGGGCTACGTGAGCCTGGGCCAGCCCGCCACGACGCTTTCGGGCGGCGAGGCGCAGCGTGTAAAGCTCGCCAAGGAGCTTCATCGACGCCAGACGGGCAAGACGTTCTATATTTTGGACGAGCCGACGACCGGCCTTCATTTTGAGGACGTCCGCCAGCTGCTCGATGTACTGCAGCGCTTGGTCGATGCGGGCAACACGGTGCTGGTGATTGAACACAACCTTGATGTCATCAAGGTTGCCGACCGCCTGATCGATATGGGTCCCGAGGGCGGTAACGGCGGCGGAACCGTCGTGGTTTCGGGTACACCGGAGCAGGTTGCGGACTGTCCGCAGAGTTATACGGGCAAGTTTTTGGCGCCGTTGCTCAGGCGTGACCGGGAGCGCCAGGCTCAACTTGATGCTCAATAAATAGGCGATTCAGTTTATGGGCGCCATCGACTCCTTGTGATTCGATGGCGCTTGCTGTGCCGAAGTGACGTATGCAGCCGAATTGGACATATACTTAATCCTTGCGTCCGAATGCGAGGGAAAGGATATGTCATGGCAAAGGCTGTAAAGACGCCAAAAACCAATGCGATGCGCGAGCTGGAAAGCGCCGGCATTTCCTATGTTCTACATACGTACGAAGACGATGGCGATGAGTCGGTGGGCCTGGGGGTCGCGATTTCGGAGCAGCTTGGCGAGGAGCCCGGTCAAGGATTTAAGACTTTGGTCTGTGTGACACCGTCCAACGACTATGTCGTGTGCTGCATCCCTGTTGCCGACGAGCTCGATCTAAAGTCCGCCGCGCGTGCCGCGGGGGAGAAGTCCTTGGCCATGATGCATGTGAAGGATTTGCTTGCGGCGACTGGCTACGTTCGCGGCGGCTGCAGCCCGGTCGGTATGAAAAAACGCTACCGGACGCTCATTGATGAGACATGTGTCCTTTGGGATACCATTTTTATTTCGGGAGGCAAGCGTGGTTATCAGCTCGAGCTTGCACCCGATGATTTAATTGCATTTTGCGGGGCGACGGTTGCCGCGATTACGAGAGAGGACTGAGCGATGCCGCAGGAAGAATTGAAGCGCGGAGCTCATTTTGCAAAAGAATCTGCGCCTCAGACACCCTCATCCGAAGCTTCTTCGTCGCGAGATGACACTGACGACATGGGCTCGTCGGACTACTCCACGGTTGGTCGTTCCGCCGGGCTTATGACCATCCTGACTATCGTGTCTCGCGTCACCGGTTTTATCCGCACGTGGGCAATGGCGGCCGCTATCGGCATGTCGCTACTCTCGTCCTCCTATCAGGTCGCCAACAACCTGCCCAATATGCTCTACGAACTCGTGATGGGCGGCATGCTCGTGACGGCGTTTTTGCCCGTGTACATGGGCGTGAGGCGTGAGCAGGGTCGCGAGGCCTCAAACGAGTACGTGGGCAACCTGCTCGGCATTCTGCTTTTGGTGCTGGGTGGCATTTCGTTGCTGGGGACCGTGTTCGCCCCGGGCTTTATCTGGACGCAATCGTTCCTTTCGGGTGACGGCGGCAGCATGGATACCGCTGCGTTCATGTTCCGTTTCTTTGCCATCCAGATTCTGTTTTATGGTTTGGGCTCGGTGTTCTCGGGCGTTCTCAACGCACACCGCGACTACTTCTGGTCGACGTTTGCTCCGGTCCTCAACAATGTGATCGTCATTGCGAGCTTTATGGGTTTTGCGCCCGTGTCCGCACAGTTTGGCGAACGTGCCGGCATCATCTTGATTGCGGCCGGTACGACCCTCGGTGTCTTTGTTCAGATGGCATGTCAGATCCCCGCGCTTGGCAAGCACGGCGTGCATCCCCATATCCATATCGACTTTAAGGACCCCGCACTGCGGCAGACGATTGCGCTCGGTATCCCGACGCTGCTCGCCACGGTGTGCATGTTTGTCTCGACTTCTATCACCAACGCTGCCGCGCTGGTGGTCCAGCCCGAGACTGGTCCTTCCGTCATCGCCTATGCGCGCCTGTGGTACACGCTGCCCTACGCGCTGATTGCCGCCTCGCTTTCGACGGCGCTCTATACCGAGCTCTCTCACGACGCGCAGGAGAAGGATTACGACAGCGTTCGCACGGGCATTTCGCGTGGCGTCGCCCAGATGCTGTTCTTCCTGATTCCGTTCGCGCTGTACCTGATTGTCTTCGCGCGTCCGCTCAACATGATCTACTGTGCTGGCAAGTTCGATGAATCCGGCGTGACGCTGGTGTCCGAGTACCTTGTCTACCTGGCGCTCTCGCTGCCGCTCTACGGCGTGGTCGTGTTGATGCAGAAGAGCTTCTCTGCCTTGCTCGACATGAAGCCCTATAGTCGCTATTGCCTGTATTCTGCCATCGGCCAGGCCGGCTCGGTTCTGCTGTTTGGCGTTGTGCTGGGCTTCGGCATGCCGGCAATCGCGCTTTCGTATGTCGTCGACTACGTGATCTTGGTCGGTTGTTCGCTGTGGTGGCTGCGTCGTCGTCTGCGTGGCCTTCAGGTCAAATCTATCCTACATGGCGGTTTCTTTGGCCTTTTGCTCGGTGGCCTGGGTGCTGCCGCAGGCGCCGGCGTCATGTGGGCGCTTGAGCACTTTGTCGGGGCGCTTGGCGGTTCGATTCTGATTACTCTTGGCTATGTTTGCGTTGCGGGTGTCGTCTCGCTTGCTGTTACCTTTGGCCTTGC
The DNA here is from genome assembly GCA_900544425.1 of uncultured Collinsella sp. GTDB lineage: Bacteria > Actinomycetota > Coriobacteriia > Coriobacteriales > Coriobacteriaceae > Collinsella. Next base: position 7,318 of record UQUX01000060.1, on the reverse strand, counting down.
CGTCGTCCTTAAGATGCCCGAGGTCTCGGCGCTGCTTCGTCGCAAGTAGGTGCGCGTGGCCGGTCACGACAACATTCCAACGCTTGCCGAGCAGGTTTCGCGCGTTCCCACACAGCCCGGATGCTACCTTTGGAAGGATGCCAAGGGCGATGTCATCTACGTGGGCAAGGCGAAAAACCTACGCGCCCGCATGCGTCAATACGTGACACTGCAGGATGAGCGTCAAAAGATTCCGCTGATGATGCAGCTGGTGGCGAGCTTTGACTATATCGTGGTGGAGACCGAGCATGAGGCGTTGGTGCTCGAGCGCAATTTGATTGGTCAGTACCATCCGTACTTTAACGTCGACCTCAAGGATGACAAGAGCTACCCCTTTATCGCCATTACAAAGGGCGACCTGTATCCCGCTATCAAATATACGCGTGAGCGTCATAAGCCGGGAACGCGCTATTTTGGACCCTATACCGATAGCCGTGCGGCACGTGAGACGATAGATACGCTGCGCAAGGTTATTCCCATCTGCTCCGCATCCTGTGCGGAGTGGCGTCGTTGTCGCCGTATCGTTGAGTCCCACAAGGGCGAGGAAGACATCGTCAATATGATTTGCGCGCAAAACGGGCGTCCCTGCTTTGACTACCATGTCGGGCGCGGCCCGGGTGCGTGTGTCGGCGCGATTTCCCCGGCAGACTATGCCAAGAACGTCAAGCGTGTCGAGCGCTTTTTGTCGGGCCATCGCAAGGATGTCGTCGATGAGCTGACCTCCGAGATGACGGATGCCGCCGAGGCGCTCGACTTTGAGCGCGCGGCACGCGTCAAACGTCGTTTGGAGGTCATCAGGGGTCTGGACGATCGTCAGCAAGTCGTTTTTCCCTCCAGTGTCGATATCGATGTCATCGGGTTCTATCGCGAGGAGACCATCTCCGCCGCTTGCGTCTTCGTCGTTCGCGAGGGCCGAACAGTTCGCACCTGCGAGTTCATTCTCGACAAGGGTCTTGATGTTGACGAGGAAGAGCTCCAGTCGGGCTTTCTTAAGCGCTATTACGACGAGACGGCTGATATTCCAGCCGAGATCAATCTCTCTGTCGAGCTTGAGGATGCCGAAGCGTTGGGGGAGTGGCTTGCGGGCAAGCGCGAACGCTCTTGCCATCTCCATAGGCCGCAGCGCGGCGAAAAGCACCGCCTGCTCGATATGGCTTCCAAAAATGCTCGCCATGCCCTCATGCGCTACATGATGCGCACGGGGTATGCTGACGATCGCACCAATCAGGCGCTCCTGGAGCTCGAAAGTGCGCTGGCGCTGCCTGCGCCGCCGTTGCGCATCGAGTGCTTCGATATCTCGACGTTGCACGGCACCTTTACCGTCGCTTCGATGGTGGTATTTACCAACGGCCGTGCCGATAAGGGCCAGTATCGTCGCTTTAAAATTCAGGCCGAATTGGACGAGGCGAACGACTTCGTATCGATGTCCGAGGTTCTGGGGCGTCGCTATGCTCCCGAGCGCATGGCGGACGAGCGCTTTGGCTCGCGCCCCGATTTGCTCGTTGTCGATGGCGGCAAGCCGCAATTGACCGCTGCAATTAAGCAACTTGAGGCGCTCGGCCTCGATATACCAGTTTGTGGCTTGGCAAAGGCCGATGAGGAGGTTTTCGTGCCGTGGGACGAGACTCCCGTCGTGCTGCCGACCGGCTCCGCTTCGCTTTATCTGATCAAGCAGGTTCGCGATGAATCCCACCGATTTGCGATTACGTTCCACCGCGAGTTGCGCGATAAAGCTATGACGGTTTCGGTGCTTGACGACGTTCCGGGCGTGGGACCCACTAGAAAGCGTGCCATCATGCGCCATTTTGGCTCGATGAAGCGTCTGCGCGCGGCCAGCGAGCAGGAGATTGCGGAAGTTCGAGGCGTTCCGGCCGATGTCGCCAAAGCGGTCCACGAGGCGCTTGTTGCATGGAATGCCGAGCGCGCCCAGGCATCGGCCAACCGTTCCGAAAACTAAACGCGCTTCTAAACAACTGATATACATGATTGGCCGATTTTCAATCATTTATTTCGCGGCGATTACCTGTCGATTTCGGGTTTTATTAACGCTAAAACGTTTGACTAGCCATGGTGAATAACCCTGCTATCCTGCGGGTTGACGAAGACTGATATCTCACCTTGTCGATACATACTGTCTGGCAAATCGTTTGTCAATGAATTCGGTGAACGGTAGTAAATACCGTTCAAGCGTATGTATGTATCGGTCACCGAGCGCGGCACCTCAGTTGGGTTCGTCGGTAGGTAAGGTATATATCGTCCGCAAGTTGCGCGGGGGCAAGTCTAGGTGCTCCCGGGTAAGATTCTCTATTGATAGGAGAAGACATGGCCATCATCAACAAGGGTATGTCCAGGCGTTCGTTCCTCGGCCTCACCGGCAGCGTCGCTGCTGTCGCAGGGCTTGGTCTCACCGGCTGCGGCGGCAGCTCCAACGACGAGGGTTCCGCTTCCGGTTCCGCCGATTCCGCCAACCGTGGCGGCGGTGTGATTACCGCTGGTTCCGCTTACGCTCCGTCCAGCTTCGACCCCGCCAGCACCGGCTCCGCTGTGGGCCTGGGTGCTAACTGGCACGTCGTCGAGGGTCTCTACGGCATCGATTACCACGACTACAGCACCTTCAACGAGCTCGCCACCGACGATCCCAAGTCCGTGGACGACACTACCTTCGAGGTCACCATCCGCAAGGGCGCCAAGTTCTCCGATGGCACCGAGGTCACTGCTGACGACGTCGTCGCTTCCTACACCGCTTGCGCTGCTTCCGCTACCTATGCTCCGTTCTTCCAGCCCTTCGAGTCCATCGAGGCCAAGGACGCCAGCACTGTAACGGTCAAGACCAAGGTCCCCAACTTCTCCCTGCTCAAGGATCGTCTGGCCATCATCCGTGTTACCCCGGCTACTCAGTCCGAGGAGGATCGCGCCAAGCAGCCGATCGGTTCCGGCCCCTGGATGTACGACTCTATCTCCGATACCGAGATCACCCTGGTTCCCAACCCCGAGTACAACGGTGAGTATGCTGCCGAGGATAAGAAGATCCAGTACAGCATCCTGACCGACCCCACCGCTCGCGTTACCGCCCAGCAGGAAGGCTCCACGCTCGTTATGGAGCTCGTCACCGCTGACGCCGTCGACCAGCTCGAGAGCGCTGGCTGCAAGATCGACAACGTCCAGGGCTTCGGCACCCGCTTCATCATGTTCAACGTCGCCAAGGAGCCTTGGAACAACGTCAAGGTCCGTCAGGCCGTCATGTACGCGCTCGACACCGAGAAGATGATCACCAACACCTTCGCCGGCCTTGCCACCGCTGCCAGCTGCTACCTGCCCAAGAGCTTCACCAACTATCATGAGGCTTCCACGGTGTACAAGACTGACGCCAAGAAGGCCAAGAAGCTCATCGAAGAGTCTGGCATCACCCCGGGCGCCATCACCCTGCGCACCACCGACAACGAGCAGATCAAGGGTATGGCCGCTCAGGTCAAGAACGACCTCGACGCCCTCGGCTTCGATGTGACCATCCAGACCGATACCTCGCCGGCCACCTACGCTGCCATCGACGGCGGCGAGGCCTACGATATCCTTCTCGCTCCTGGCGATCCGTCCTGCTTCGGCGCCGATCCCGACCTGCTGCTCAACTGGTGGTATGGCGACAACGTCTGGATGCAGACCCGTTGCCCGTGGAAGGATTCCGCTGAGTGGGCGAAGCTCCACGGTCTCATGGACGAGGCTCTTGCCGCCGAGGGCGACGAGCAGCAGAAGAAGTGGAACGAGTGCTTCGACATCATCGCCGACAACGCCGTTCTGTACCCCGTTGTCCACGTCAAGACCGTCTCCGCTTCCTGGGACGATCCGTCCACCGCGCCCAACGGCGAGGCCCTCGATGGCTTCAAGGGCATCGGCACGACGAGCATGTCCTTCAGGGGCGTCGCGACCGTCAAGGCCTAAGACTCGCTTGAGTCATATGTGGGGCGTCGGTCGTAAGGCAACGTTCTCATAGTTGAGACAAAGACCCGGGCGGCCTCGATGTCGCTCGGGTCTTGTAATGAGTATCCATACTCATATACCAGTTGGTCCTACCGACAAAAGAAAGGGGAGAGAACGTGAACAACTTTCTACGTTTGATTGGAAGGCGTCTCGTGGCGCTGCCGATCATGGCATTGGGCGTCACCGTCCTGGTGTTCTTCCTTATGTCGTTCTCCAAGACCGACCCCGCCTATACGGCGTTGGGTGACGGTGCCTCGCCCGAGGCGGTTGCCGAGTACCATGAGAAGTATGGTCTGGACGACCCCTGGCCCGTGCGCTACGTGCGCTACATGGGCGATCTGATCCATGGTGACATGGGCACCTATGGTGCTGCTCGCAACTCCGTTGCCAAGCGCATCTCCACGGCCCTGCCCGTCACGATGCAGCTGACCTTCATCGGTCTTGCCATCGGCGCGGTCGTCTCGTTTTTGCTCGGCGTCATCGCGGCGCTGTATCGCGATAAATGGCCGGACCAAGTGATCCGCGTCTTTTCCATCGCCGGCTTGGCAACCCCGTCGTTCTGGCTTGCCGTTCTGTTGATTCTGCTGTTCTCTTCCTACCTTAAGGTGCTCCCGGCATCCGGTGCTCTGCCTCACTTCACCACCAACCCGGCTGGCTATCTGGGACGTATGATCATGCCCGCTATCGCTCTGGCATTCCCGCTGACGGGCCAGATGACTCGTATCGTGCGTACGGCCATGGTTGAGGAGCTCGATAAGGACTATGTCCGTATGGCTCGCGGCGCCGGCGTTCCCGAGAAGGTCGTCGTCGGCATCAACGTTTTGCGCAACGCGCTGATCACCCCGGTCACCACCCTCGGTCTTAAGATCGGTTACCTTATGGGCGGCGCCGTCGTCATCGAGGTCATCTTCAACCTCCCCGGCATGGGTACTGCGATTCTGCAGGGCGTTCAGGGCAACGAGGCGAACCTGGTTCAGGGCGTCGTCATCGTCGTTGCTCTTGCCTTCATCATCATCAACATCGTGGTTGACATGCTCTACCTGCTCATCAACCCGCGCATCAGGACGGTGTAGATTATGGTAAAGATTCGAGAGAAGCAAACCGAGCAGCTCGAGAAGGCTGCCTCCAAGGGGCTCAAGCTCGGTGGCTGGAAGAAGATGACGCTGTCTTCTAAGATTGCCGCCGTCGTGCTGGTGTTGGTCGCCCTGACCGCGATTCTGGCGCCCCTTCTTGCCCCCTATAGCCCGGTCGAGATTTTCACTGCTCGCCAGGCTCCCGGCAATGGATTTATCTTCGGTACCGACGATAAGGGCCGCGACATCCTGTCGCGTATGCTTTACGGTGGCCGTTACTCGCTGATCATCGGCTTCGGTGCTACTGCCATGGCTCTGGTCTGCGGCTCGGTCGTGGGCGCCCTCGCGGCGGTTTCGCGCAAGTCCGTTTCCGAGGCGATCATGCGCATCCTGGACATCATCATGTCCATCCCGGGCATCGCCCTCGCTGCCGTCTTCGTCTCCATCCTGGGCAATTCCGTGCCGTCGATCATCTTCGCCATTGGCTTTATGTACACTCCGCAGATTGCCCGTATCGTGCGCGCCAACATCGTGTCCGAGTACGGCGAGGACTATGTCCGCGCGGTCATCGTTTCCGGCGCCAAGGCTCCGTGGATTTTGATCAAGCATGTTCTGCGTAACTGCATCGCCCCGATCATGGTCTTCACCGTTACCCTGGTCGCCGACGCCATCATCTTCGAGGCCTCGCTGACCTTTATCGGCGCTGGTATCCAGGAGCCCACCGCTACCTGGGGCAACATCCTCGCCGACGCCCGCGGTGGCGTGCTCGCTGGCCGTTGGTGGCAGGCGCTGTTCCCGGGTCTGGCTATCATGATCACCTGCCTGGCGCTCAACATCCTCTCCGAGGGCATTACCGACGCCATGGCCGCTGCTCCCTCCGCCGCCCTGGATCCGACCGATTCCTCCAAGCGCCGCGAGGCCGACCTGCTGGTCTCCGACCCTGTTCGCGCTTACAAGGAGCAGGCTCAGTCCCTGTCCGCCCGTCTTGGCGCCCTGCGCGATGTCGAGCTCAAGCGTAACGACCGCCATGTGCCCGATGAGTCCGTTGAGCCGATCCTTTCGGTCCGTGATTTCTGCATCCAGTTTGAGCACCACGGTGATATCAACGTCGTCGATCATGTCAACTTTGATGTCCGTCCTGGCCAGACCATGGGCCTGGTCGGTGAGTCCGGCTGCGGTAAGTCCATCACCACGCTGGCCATCATGGGCCTGACCGACGATGACGAGCATCTTTCCGGTGAGGTTCTCTGGGAGGGCCGCGACCTGCTCAAGATGAGCAAGAAGGAGTGGTTCGGCCTGCGCGGTACCGATATCGCTATGGTCTATCAGGACGCCCTGTCCTCGCTCAACCCCTCCATGCTCATTTCCGCCCAGATGAAGCAGCTCACCAAGCGCGGCGGTACCCGTAGCGCCGAGGAGCTCCTGGAGCTCGTGGGCCTCGACCCCAAGCGTACGCTCGAGAGCTATCCGCATGAGCTTTCCGGTGGTCAGCGTCAGCGCGTTCTGATCGCTATGGCCCTTACCCGCGACCCCAAACTGGTCATCTGCGACGAGCCCACGACCGCTCTGGACGTTACCGTCCAGAAGCAGGTCATCAAGCTGCTTAACGATCTTCAGGCCAAGCTCGGCTTTGCCATGATCTTCGTTTCGCACGACCTGGCACTGGTCGCCGAGGTCGCTCATAACATCACGGTTATGTACGCCGGCCAGGTTATCGAGCAGGCGCCCACCAAGGAGCTGCTCACCAACCCGATTCACGAGTACACCCGCGGCCTTCTGGGTTCCGTCCTGTCCATCGAGAGCGGTTCGGGCCGCCTGCACCAGGTGCCCGGCGCCGTTCCGAGCCCGCGCGATTTCCCCAAGGGCGATCGCTTCGCACCCCGCTCGAGCCATCCGCGCATTGGCCTGGACACCCGTCCGGTCTTCAAGCGCGTGCCCGGCACCGAGCACTTCTATTCCGAGCTCCCCGACGAGGTGCTCAAGGCAAATGGTTTGACCCCTTACGCGGAGGTGATGTAGATGAGCGAGACCGCAGTCAACGGCGTCGAGCCGATCATCTTCCTTGATGACGTCCACGTCACCTTTAGGACCCGTACCGGCTCGATTCTGCACCCCAACCTGGTTCACGCCGTCCAGGGTGTAACGATTAAGCTCATGCCCGGACAGACCATCGGCATCGTCGGCGAGTCCGGTTGCGGAAAGTCCACCACCGCCAACGTCATGTGCGGCCT
>UQUX01000059.1 GCA_900544425.1 uncultured Collinsella sp. | reverse complement strand
CGCGGCGAATGATGTACTTGAGCGTGATGGCCGTACGCTCGCTGGGCTCCACATCGCTTTCGGGCGCCAGAAGCTTACGGATCAGGACGAACTTGAACGTACCGATGTTACCCGGATCCTTGTAGACCGAGTAGTCATGCGTCTGCGGCGGCAGCTCGCCGGTGGCAGCCAGGTCCTGAACAACCTGACGCAGGTAGGCATTGACGCGCTGGTTGATCTTGTAGCCCAGGTACAGATGCACGCGGAACACGTAGTCGGTGCCGAACGTCTCGACCGAATAGGCAAAGGTGTGCGGTTCGTCCATGGTCTCGACATTCACAAACCACCAGGCGCGGGCGCGCTTGGGATGCTTGTCCAAGATCGAATAGACGATATCGCGGTCGATGTAGTCGGTATGGGCGTCCTTGGTCAGGTACACGACGTTGTCGCTCATGCGCTCGTAACGGTCGTCGTCACGCAGGCGCTTGAGCTGCGGCAGGTAGCTGCGCAGCGGCAGCAGCGTAAACTGGCGCTGCTCGACCGCCGTGCCGTTGTACCAGCACACCATAATGCCCATGATGAGTGCAGCCATGAGGATGGTGAAGTAGCCGCCGTGGAAGAACTTGGTGAGCGAGCTCACGAAGAAGAAGCCTTCGAGCAAAAGGAAGAAGGCCGCGAAGATCCACGGAGCAACCTTGAGCTTGCGCTCCTCGTGCAGGTAGAAGAAGAGCAGCAGCGTGGTGCACATCATAGTCAGCGTAATGGCAAGGCCGTAGGCAGCTTCCATATGCGCCGAGTTCTGGAACAGCAGCACCACGATGACGCAGCCGACAAGCATGACGTTGTTGACCATGGGGATGTAGAGCTGGCCCTTGGTCTCGGCAGGGTAGAAGACCTGCATGTGCGGCATAAGGTCCAGACGGCTGGCCTCGGACACCAGCGAGAATGCGCCGGTGATGAGCGCCTGCGAGGCGATGATGGCCGCAACGGTGGAAAGGCCGACGGCAAAGGGACGCAGGCCCGGGGTGAGCATCTGGTAGAAGGGGTTGAGGTCGGCGATACCCATGAGCTCGGGGTTGGCGGCGTTGTTGATAAGCCACGCGCCCTGGCCCATATAGGAAAGCAGCAGACAGCACTTAACGAACGGCCAGGTGGCGTAGATGTTGCCGCGGCCCACGTGGCCCATGTCGGAATAGAGCGCCTCGGCACCGGTGGTGGCAAGGAAGCAGCTGCCCAGAATCATGATGCCCGCGTGGTTGTTGGGGCTCAACAAAAAGCCGATGCCACGCAGCGGGTTGAGGCACAGCAGCACCGCGGGGTGCTGGAAGACAAAGAACAGACCCGTGCCGCCCAAGAACAGGAACCACAGCGTCATGATGGGGCCAAAGGCGTGACCGATCTTGGCCGTACCGATACGTTGTACCAAGAAGAGCGCGATGATGATGGCAAGCGTGATGGCCACGACACGGCCCTGATCGTCACCCAACACAGCATGGACCGCCGGGATGGTGCGCAGGCCCTCGATGGCCGTGGTAACGGTAACGGCGGGCGTCAGGATGCCGTCAGCGAGCAATGCGGCGCCGCCCAGCATGGCGGGGATGATGAGCCACTTGCCGCAGCGCTTGACCAGGCTGTACAGGGCAAAGATACCGCCCTCGCCGTGGTTGTCGGCGCGCAGCGAGATCAGCACGTACTTGACGGTCGTCAGCAGCGTGACCGTCCACACGACAAGGGAGAGCGCACCAAGCACGAACTCCTCCGTGACGCTTCCGATGCCGCCGTTGCCGGCAACGAGCGCCTTGGTTACATACATAGGGCTGGTGCCGATATCGCCGTACACCACGCCCAGCGTGACGAGCATCGCCGAGATACTCACAGGAATCGCAGCGTGCGAGGCTGCCTCCTTGGCCTTTTGTTCCATAAGCCGGTTTCCTCCCAACTTTAACGTTCGAGGGGATTATAGGTAATCGGCCCATGTTTTAATGCATTGTTTTCCCAGCTAGATAAAGATTTATACAGTCTTTAGGCTACCGCGGCGATATGGAATGTGACAAAGGGACTGTCCCCTTGTCACATTCGTCATTTTCCGAGCCAGTTTTTGAACCACCACTCCATGGAGCGACTCATCTCGGCCATAAAGGGACTGGTGTGCTTGCGGGTATAGATGTCCACGACGCGCTCCCCCACCTCGCGGGCATGCGGGCGAAACATCGCATCCATCTCGGCCACCTGCGCGTCCATGGTCGCGGCATCGGCGCGGCGATAGCGTTCCTCGTGTACCAGGTTTACCACGGGGTGCGCGATTGCCGGGCGTTCCTTACGGGGCGTGCCGATGATGAGCATCGACAGCGGCACGGTATACGCAGGCAGATCCAGCAGCTCGGCCACTTCCTCGGCATTCTCGACGATATCGCCGATGTAGCAGCTCCCCAGGCCCAGGGCCTCGGCGGCGACCACGGCATTTTGCGCGGCGATCACGGCGTCCTGTGCCGCGATGGCAAAGTCGCCCAGACCCGGCGCGCGACGGGGCGACTTGCCCGTGCGCTCTACAAACTCGGGCTCAAAGCAGCCCACATGCTCAAACAGATCGATCCACTTGGCATAGTCGACCACAAATATAAGTGCCCAGGGCGCCTTGGCAATCATAGGCTGATGGTCGCACAGGTCGGCCAGGCGATCGAGCGTGGCCTGCTCGCGGATGCTCACGATGGAATACATCATCATGGCGCCCGCCGACGGCGCACGGCTCGCCGCGTGCAGAATCGCTGCCCGCTGCTCGTCGGTCACCGCCACGGGACGGTCGTCGTCATCGCGCGCAAAGGCACGCGTGGACGAGCGGTGCTCCAAGATGTCCAGCACCGCGTTACCCGTAGTCTCGACCGGATAACCGTTCGCATCCACGCCCGCAGCTCCGCCGCAGTGCCCGGCACCCGTCATACAAACCCGCTCGCCCATAGCTCTATCCTCGCCAATTCTTTAAGAAGCCTTTACGTTTCCGTGTAATTCCCGTCCATTATCGCGCAGGTCGCCACTACATTGCGCCACACCGCCGCACATGCGCGTTAATATGGCTGGTTGTCGTGCGCAGCCCGCAAATGCAGTGCATATTTAGGTAACAATCGGGTAAACCCCCGCTTTCGTAGGTTTTAAGTTTGTGAGGAGTCTCAGCATGTTCGCTGCCGCCATCTCGCTCGTCGGTCTTGCGGCGACCGTCTACCTTGTTTTGCGCGAGGCCAAGGCCATTCGCGCTCAGTCGGGCACCGTTGCCAAAAGCGCTCTTGGGTGGAGCGTCGCCTTCGGCCTGTTCCAGCTCTTTTTGACCATTTGGAGCGCCATTGGCCTCGTCGCGCAAAACGAGCCGCTCGCCTTCGTAATGCTCATCCTGACCAACGCCATCCTCACCGGCTGCGCTTGGGCCAGCATCGCCCGCGACCGCATCGCCCCGCGCGTCTTTGCGTTCGCCGGGCCCGACGCCCCCGCCCCCACCGGCAAGCTCGCCCGCCTGCGCGGCGCCTTTGTGGGCAAACCGCTCGTCGCCGCCGTCTTGTGCCTGCTGCTCGCCGGCGTCTTTGCGCTGCTGGGCATGGAGGTCTCGTCCAACCACGACTTTACCTGGGTCTACCCCCTGTGCATCCTGCTCGAGTGGGCCATCATCACCACGCTCATGGTCGGCCTGTTCTTCCTGTTCCAGCGCCACGGCGCAGCTCCCGCGGTCCTGGCCTTTGCCCTCTTTGTCCTGGGCATTGCCGAGTTCTTCGTCATCACGTTTAAATCCATGCCCATCCAGCCGGGCGACCTTTCGGCCATCTCCACCGCCGCCGCGGTCGCCGGCACCGGCTACACCTTCTCGATCTCACTGTTCTGCGTGCTGTCCATGGGCTTTACCGCCATCGCCATGCTGCTATGCGAGTACGCCGGCCTGGTGGCACCGCACCGTCAGAAGGGCGCCGCCAACGCCAAGCGCATGCTGCTCACCAACCTGCTCGTGGCGGTGCTGTGCCTGGGCGGCGTGACCGCACACGTCACGCTCATCGACTACTACAACACTCTCGGCATCACCGTCTACACCTGGCGCCCGCTCGAGAGCTACTGGCGCGAGGGCTACCTGCCCGCTTTCATTAGCGCAGCGCAGTCCATCAAGCCGCCCAAACCCGCCGACTACTCCGTCGACGATGCCAAAGCCACGCTCAAAAAGTACGCCAAGACCTACGACAAGTCCGACGCGGCCAAGAGCGACGAGCGCGCCGCCGCAAAGGAACAGTTCGACAGCGAGAAGCCCACGGTCATCGCCATCATGAACGAGACCTTCTCGGATCTGTCGATCTACCAGAACATGCGCGCCGGCTACGAGGGTCCGCAGTACTTTAAGAGCCTGTCCAACTGCCTCAGCCGCGGTAAGCTCTATGTGAGCGCCTACGGTGGCGGTACCGCCAATACCGAGTTTGAGTTTATGACCGGCAACTCCATGGCCAACCTGGGCTCGGGCGTGTACCCCTACACCATCTACAACATGGAGACGACCGGGAACCTGGCAGAGCAGTTCAAATCGCTCGGCTATTCCACCACGGCTATGCACCCCAACCACGCGACCAACTGGAACCGCGAGAACGTCTACAAGGACTTTGGTTTTGACCAGTTCCTGTCCATCAACGATTTCCAGGGCGCCGATACCCTGCGCGGCATGGTGACCGACCAGGCTACCTACGACAAGATTCTTGAGCTGCTCGACCAGAACGCCGATCCGCAGTTCATCTTCGACGTGACCATGCAGAACCACTCGGGCTACGATACGGGCCTGCTGCCGGTCGACAAGCAGATGCACCTGAACATCGACACGACCGACCTGGACGCCAAGACCGTCGAGGACGGCACGCTCTCCGATGTCGACGAGTATGTCTCGTGCATCGAGCAGTCCGACCAGGCGCTTCGCTACTTCCTCAACGCCTTGAGCAAACTCGACCGCAAGGTGGTCGTGGTGTTCTGGGGCGATCACCAGCCGTTCTTCCCGTCCAAGTTCAACGATAAGTGGTTTACCGGCGAGGACGATGCCACGCACCAGGAACGTCTGTGGCAGACCGACTACATCATTTGGGCTAACTACGACGTTGCCGGTTGCGACCAAACGAGCGAGGTCGACGACCTGTCCACCAACTACCTGTCCACGCAGCTGATGCAGCTGATCGGTGCCCCGCTTTCCGACTATCAGAAGGCGCACATGACGCTGCGCGAGTCACTGCCCGCCATCAACTCGGTCGGCTACGAGGACGCCAGCCTGCGCTGGGCGCTCTCCTCCAACGTCACCGGTGACGACGCCGCCGCAGCAGCCGCCACCAAGGCGCGCGAGGATTACGCCAAGATGCAGTACTACGAGATGTTCCGCGACGGCAAGAACGTGTACACCGAGCACTTCCAGACCGAGGCCAACGAGACCGACCCCAACTTGGCACCGGGTACGACCAAGATCAAATAGCGACTAGCTGCGAGTTCATAACTGAAACGTCTGTCCGGGCGGAGGCATATAAGGTTCCCTGCTCGGACAGTCCTGCGCAAGACGGAGGCCACATTAAGTGGCCTCCTTTGCGTGCGGAACTCGCGATGAACCTTATATGCCTCCGCCTGGACAGACGCCCTGATGTTGGGGCGTGGCTTGTCTTGGGTGTATCGCCGAACATATATAAGTTGAAGGCCACGTTATGTGGCCTTCTTTGTTTGCGGAAAGTGTGTCCCGGAATTCTTGTCTGGAATGGGATGCAGTTTCCGCTTGGGACCCGATTGGGAAAGTGTGTCCCACTATTCAGCTGGATTCCGGGATGTATTTTCCGGTTGAGGCTCGTTGGGAAAGTGCGTCCCACTTTGGGGGCTGATTCTGGGACGTGGTTTCCGGTTGGCTCTCATTGGGAAAGTTCATCCCATTTCTCGGCCAAATTATGGGACGCAGTTTCCCGTTGAGGACCCTTTGGGAAAGTGCGTCCCGGTCTGGGCGCTCAAACTGGGATGGATTTTCCGGATGAGGGCTTGACGGAAAATGTGTCCCGTTCCGGGCGCTAATTGTGGGATGCAGTTTCCGCTTGCGGAGTCTCCACTCAACAGAAAACCCGGGTGGCCTGTTTTTTGGCTACCCGGGTTTTTGGGTTGTCGATATGTTCGACTGGCTACTAGTGGGTCTTGCGGCGCTTGATCAGCATGATGAGGGCTATCACTACGAGCGTTGCTCCCGCTGCTGCTGCGGTGGCGACTAGGGCGAATGTTTGGTCGCCGGTGTTTGCGAGGTTCTTCGCTGTGGTCGTAGTCTTGACCTTGGTGTCGGTCTTAGCTCCGTTGTCGGACTTGGGCTTGTCCGGGTTCGTCGGGGTCTCAGGAGTCTCGGGGTCCTTTGAGCCTTCGGAATCGGTTGGGCCGGCGGTGTTTACCAGCGTATGGTCCAGGAACTTCTTGGCGCCCGCACTTGCCTGTGAGAACAGGCGGCGCGTGCGGATCGGGGTGGCGTTCACCGTTGTGGGCGCCGTCTCCTCGGCCTCGATATTCACGAGCGTCGTGCCGGTGTCGAGGCCCACGTCGTTGTATCCCACGTGGCAGTAATACTGCGCACCGTCATCGTCTGCGGTCAGGTCAATCTCGAGCTTTGAGGCCGTTCCAGCCGCGAGGTTGCCATCGGCACCCACGAGCTTAAACTCTGTCTCGCCGCGGCCCTTGCGGTACCACATATAGGTCGGTGCCAGCCCTGTTTCGCTATCGTCGGCACCGAGTTGCTTCACATGGCCAATCGCCGAGAGCGTCAGGCGGCTTCCCGCCGTGCGCTCAACCGAAGAGCCGTATCCAAGATCCGACCCCTCCGCAGCATCCGCCGCAGGTCCGCTCACGGTCATCGTCATGCCATCGGGCATGGTCTTGACCGTGATGATTGCCGAGCGAATACCTGTTTCGGTCGTGGATCCATTCTTAACGGCGGCGATGGCGAATCGATACTCCGTATTGGGCTGCAGCCCATCCCACTTGAGCGAGGTCTTCGTGTTGTCGGCAATCTTCCAGCTATTGACGACCGCATCCGCCGCATTGCTCTGCAGCATGCCCACGCCGTAGCTAAAGCCACTCTTGTTTGCGAGTACATCGTCCCAGCTAAACGTAACGCTGGTCGAATCGACGGCGTTTGCCGTAAAGCCCGTCACGGCCGGCGCGTCGGGCATCTCGACGTCCTTAACGTCATAGCCCACGATCCAGAACTGGTCGGTGTCCTTGGTGCCGAGCTTGTCGCCCGAGTCTGCCTCGAACTTGTCGACATCCACCGCGTTGACACCCAGACGCCACACAAAACCGTACTTGCCCTGCGCGGCCTCGGGCAGGTTGTCGACGGTGCCGCCGTATTCGGTCGATTCACTCGAGGAGTTACCCGTAGTAAAGCCGGCGTTGGCACCAAAGCACAGGCCGCCAAACAACTCGTGCTTTGCGAGCTTCGCGCCCATGACAACGCTGCCGTTCAGCGTCAAGCCGAGCTCGAGCTCCTGCTCCTTGCCCTCCTCGACTTCGATGGTCTGCTCAATGCTCGCCCCCGACTGCGCGGCGGCGCCGTTAAACCCATCGTGCGTGTAGGCGCGCGTTACGCCAGGCTTGCCCAGACCAAAGGAATCCCCAACGGGAGTCTCGCCGTTGAGCGTCGTTTGATAGGTTCCGGGTTCTCCCGACCGGTTGGTCAAAAAGTAGCTGAGCGGCGTCATATTGTGCTGTTTGGCAATGCGGTCATAGGCCTCGACATTAACGACCGAGGTCTGCGCGCCGAGCGACACGGGCGCCGCCATCACGCCCTTGCCACCAGTTTCCTCATTTTCGATCTCATACTCGTAATAGACCATCGGAATCGTGTAGAGCACGGCCTTGTCACCCTCGCCGGCATGCGACTCATAGCTTACGCTTGCGCTGACCGTGCGCTCGCTCCGGTAGTCATAGCATCCCTCGGCGGCAAAATCGACTGAAGCATTCATCGCGACCAGGGGCGGACCGGTCTGCACCTCGACGGCAACGCCCAACTCGGCGCCAATGGTATAGCCCTGGGATGTCCCCGTGCCCTTTTCCTCTCCGTATGACGTGCCGCCCAACACCAGATAGCCGTATGCCTGCTCCAGATCCTCAACATAGGGCGCATCCTGCAGCACGGCAAGCACGCGCGGGTTGGTATAGACCTTGTAGCGGTCCTTGTACGTGATCTTGACGCTGTCGTTGTCGACATCGGGCAGCGCGAGCGAGATAAATGTGCCGTAGGTAGTGCCGCGACGGTTGCTCTCGCTAATCACCTGCTCCTCGCCGCGGCGCACCTTTCCGTTCTCGTCGAGCGAAAAATGCGAGGCGGTCATCCAATAGTAGTCATCGTTCTTGCGCAGGTCCTCGTCGCGGTGCTTGCCCACCACAGCGATAAAGCTCTCGTTATAGCGGTCCGAACCCGAGACGCTGCCCGCCTTGACGTCGCTGATCCACACCTGCTCTATACCCTTGTGGTCATGCTTGTTGCTGCTGTTGTATTGCTGACCGCTCATGCTCATGGTTCCGACCATGGACCCCAAGCCCTGAGCCCCGCTCTGTGCCGTGTTGCAGGCAAAGTCGCGGAACACATCGCCGCCCACGAGCACCTCGTCGACCGCCAGCTGCTCGGACAGGCCGTCAAGGTTGGCAGTGGCAAGGGCAATAGGCGCCAAGGTGCACGGATAGCGCTTATCCTGAGCGCTATCCTTCCATGCGCTGTTGGGCACATGCATCAGCCCATAGGAGGCGAGGAGCCGTCTCTGTATTCCTTGCAATCGGAAAGCTTGAACTCGCCAGACTCCGAGTCAAAATACGCGTAGCGGTACAGCGCGCCGTACAGCCCCTTGCTGCCGTCAGAAGCGCCGTAATCAAAAGCGCTGCGTTGCCAGTCATAGCCCGCAAGAATAAGGCCCGTGACGGTTTCACCCGTCTTCTTTCCTTCTTCATCGTAGGCGGCAAACGTGCCGAACGTCGCATTCGCAGCGACCATGGTCTTGCCGTTCGCGGAGAGGGAGATTGCGCCCGCGTCGCCCAGAGCATCGACATGGACGAGCGCACCCTTGGATGCATCCCACGAAAACAGCTCGCAATGCGTCGACTTATCAATATTCTTCTTGCCGTAGGGTGCCGAGACCACGATGGCGAGGTCATCGCAAAAATCGCGATCGAGGTCGCCGGCCGCTAGCGAAACGACAGGAGCTGACTGAAGCTGCGTCCAGGAGTCGTTCCCGCCCTTGTTGTGCGTGGTGTAGTCCGCGGCGTTACCGGCATCGATCTTGACGACGCTTTGCTTCCAGTTGCCGCCCTCCAAGTCATACATGTCGACTACAGCCTTGCGCACGCCGTTCTCGTCGACATAGCAGCCCGCGTAGACAAAAAGCTCGTCGACGCCGTCGCCATCGACATCGCCCGCCTCGACATCAAAGACGGCGTCGTGCTCTTGCAGGTAACCGGCATCCAGGTACTTAAAACGGCCTTCGTACATCATATTAGTGTTGACCGTCACCGGCAGGTGTGTGTCGAGAGTGCGCGTGCGCCCGTTGCTAAACGAGTAGAGGACCAGCTCAACCTTTCCGGCGTATGACTTGCCGTCAATCGTCGTGGAGGAACTGTCGCCGTAGGCACGGAGCTCGGCAACGCGGCTCTTTTTGCCCGTGCTGGCGTCGCTGCAGAACTCAACACTCGTGGCGTGAATGCCCGAGAAACCGTTGTTGTCGTTGGCGAGTACTGTTGAGGACTCATTGTTGCTTAGGTACGACCAGGTGCCGCCACCGTAGTCGCTATGCTTGTAGAGATCGCTGTTCGTATCGAAGTTGTTGACGTTTTGTCAGAACTTTGCGGCGCCCCACACACTTCCATAGCCATCGGTGAGTTTGCTGCTGCCGCCAATGTCACCGCGCTCGACGTTCTCGAGCTTGTCGCGCAGAGTGTAGCGATTGCCATGGCTACCGTTAGCTGCCATATAGACCTCGCTGCGCGTGGCAAACGTCGTGGGGGTATCAGTGGAATAGGGGCCAACGGTATCGGCCGGAATGTCCTCGCTCGTGCCCAGACCCAGGGCTTGATAATCCTGCTCGGTCATATCGGTGATTGCGGGCGCGTCTGCCGCCTGGGCAACCTGGGGCGTGGCCGTGAAGCAGGCGACGCTCGTGGCGATCAACGCAGCAAGCGCCGCCGTCCCAACAAGCGGGATTTTCGACAGCCTACGGATACGGGGGTGTGGAACGTACATGAGGGACCTCGCTTTACTCGAGTGGAGTGGACTCATTTTTGCAAATGATACATCCGATGCCCGATATCACGTGTCTCATTTTCGCCAACGGCGTGTCTCATTTTTGAGAATCCGAGATGCCGCGGAAATCTTATCCCAGCTCAAAGGCCATTTCTGGGATGTATTTTCCGTCGAGTGCCTCATCGGGAAACGGCGTCCCACTTTGAGGGCTGATTGTGGGATGCATTTTCCGGTTTTGCTCTCATTGGGAAAATGCATCCCGTTTCTTGACCGAATAATGGGACGCAATTTCCCGTTGGAGCGCCTTTGGGAAAGTGTGTCCCACTTCGACCGCCCAGAGTGGGATGCACTTTCCGCAAAGCACCTCAACGGGAAACTACGTCCCATTCCAAAGGCAAATTCCAGGACGCATTTTTCGAAAGCCTGCCCATCCGGAAAGCCCGTCCCACTTTGGACGCATCCGGGCACGGAACCATCGACCTATCAGGCCTCCCATCAATAAAGAGGCGTCCTTCCGGACGGCGGGGCACGAAGTTCATCGCGAGTTCCGCACGCAAAGAAGGCCACTTAATGTGGCCTTC
>UQUX01000058.1 GCA_900544425.1 uncultured Collinsella sp. | reverse complement strand
GGCCCGCCGTTACTGCCAGGCGTGCGATGTTCTTGCTCATGCTCATCTTCTTTTCCTCTGCTTTCTGCTCGAATTCCATTTGATCTAAATCTGTCTGTCTGCGTCTTAGCATCTACTTCGCTACGTCTCGCCCCGCTCTCTGTGGGGCTGCCAGCTACTCTTTATGGCTGCCACCTCCCCGCTTGACCAGGAGCGCGACCACGATGAGCGCAGCTCCGGCGACCGCTGCGGCGGCCGCGGCGTACATTGCCATATCGCCAGTCGAGGGCATAAAGCCTCCGGTGGTAATGCTAGGGGGTGTGCCGGCGGGCGTGTTGATGAGCGACGCCTCCAGGCTGCCCGTCGACCCGTCCGCGCTGTCGGCGCGCAGGGGCGACTCGGCCGTGATGGTGAGCTTGGGCTTGGCAGCGACCACCTGGTCGACGTCCAGGCCCTTGGCCTTGACCGTCACGGATCGCGTGCCCTCGAAGGCGGTGTAGCCCTTGGGCGCCTTGAGCTCGCGGACCTCCAGCTTGCCCGAATCCACGCCTGAGACGGTCACGCGGCCGTCCTCGCCCGTGGTGACGGTGGCCTTGCCCTCTGCATCCCACGTGCCGTCGGCCGCCAGCGTGCGACCGCGGTCGTCGGCGATGCTCAGGACCGCCCCGGCAAGCGGCTTGTCGCCGTCGCTGCCGCGCTTGGTGAGCGCGAGATCCCAGGTGTAGGCGCACGCATCATCGCTCGGCGTGTGGGTGAAGCCGGCGTCGCCGGACTGGTCGGCAAAGGGAGAGCGCGGGTAGCGCAGGTAGACCTCGTTGGGGTTGCCCTTCGCGATGCCGTGGTTGCAGCCGCTGGCGAGCGGCGCGTTGTACACGGCGACCACGCGGGCGCCCGCGGCGAAGGCGTCGGCCCCGCCGAGCGCGGCGATCAGGTCGCCGGTGCGCACGGTGAAGGTCTTACCGTCGGCCGCTACCTTGGTGGCGCACTGGGCCGTGATGTCGGCCCAGCCCTTCGCGGGCTCGGTACCGGCGCGGCCGTCCTTGCCGGTCTGGACCGCGTCAAAGCCGCCGTCCGCGCCCGCCGCCACGTACACATGCATGCTCGCGGCCACCTTGGAGGGGTCGAGCCCCGCGCTCATGGTGTCGACAAACCGCACCGTATAGGTGTCGTAGGCCGTGAGCACCGCTGGGACCGTGGCAGAGAGGCGCCAGTACAGGTCGTCGGCGACCGTGGCGTCGGCGGCCTTCTGCCAGGCGGCGGTGCTGTCCTCCAGCACGTGCTTTTGGACCTTGGGGGTCGCGGCCTTGGGCTTGACGGCGACGGCGCTGCCGCCGACCAGGGCCATGATCGGCGCGGTGCCGGCCTCGTTCTGGGCGATGGCGTCGTCGTCGGCGACGATGAGCCAGTAGCCGCAGGGCAGCTCGGCCGCCGTGCCCGCGTTAAGGGCCACGGGCTCGGCGCCAGAGCTCTGGAGGGAACGAGCGAGCTGTGCGCTCAGCGCGCTCGAAAGGTGAGAATCGGCGTTGAGCCACTCGGCGGCTTCCTGCGCGGTGGTCTGGGAATTGGGCATGCCAGCGCTGTGCAGCACAGGCAGCGCGGCGTCGCGCACGGCGTCGCTTGCCCAGGCGAGGTCGGTGGCGATCTTGGCGTCGCTGTCGCCGTCGACGACGTTGGCGCTAAAGATCTGGTAGGCGTCGTAGCTGCGCGCCACGGTGCCGCTCACCGTAATGGAACCGGTCGAGGTCGGCGCGGCCTGCGCGGAAGCGGGGAACACAACCGCGCAGGTGCCGATCAGGAGGGCAAGCAGCGCAAACAAGATCGGGAAGGAGCAAACTTTCTTATTCACGACGCTCGCCTCCCTTCGCATTCGCCTTGCGACGAATGTGCATCCAGGCCGCAGCAGCGCAAAGCACCGCCGCGCCGGCAAGGTACGTCAGAGTGACGCCCGACATACCAGAAAGGGGCAAAGAAGTGGAGTAGGTGTTGGTGAAGGTGGGGGTGGACTTGTCGGTGAGTTCATGGGGCGTATCGTTCACCGGTTTACCGTCGACGCCCTTGATCTTGGTGTAGGTTACCGTGGTGGCCTTGATTGTTCTGTCTTTTTGGTCCGTCATCGTGACATCAAATCGATAGACCGACTTGTCGTACTTGTAGTGCGAGAACAGCGAACCATCGGTTTTCTCGCGCACAAAGTACGTGAAGGTCTTGGAAGCGCCACGGCCCGTGGAGTCGCCCGCGACGTAGGGATTCGTCGTGATATCAGAGAGCGAGTACACAATCCCCTTACCAGAGTCATCTAAGAACGAAAGCGTCTGCTCCTTGCTATCGCCAGTAGTTTTGTCCTCACGAATAATGCTCTGAAAACTGTCATCGGTCGCAAGTTGAAGCGTAAACTCCTTCATCTCGCCACCCTTAACGACCTTGGTCGCCTTAGGAATCCAGGAGCCGCTAGAGGTATAGGGCACGATTCTGTTGGTAAAGGTCGGGTTATCACTGCCACCGATAGTAACCGTAGCCGCTGTTTTGTCCTCTGAGTACCCAACGGAATAGTCTCCGGAACCAAGTGATACGAAGCTCTTATTGTCCTCGGCCTTTTTATAGACGGCTACCGTTTTTACCTTGTAATAGTTAATCGTGAACCCCATGAGCGTTTCAGAGTGGGATGCATCGTCCTCAACTGTTGCCTCGATCTTGTAAATTGTCTTATCGAATTTGATGTCTAATTCGTTTTGGCCGCTGATGGGTTCCTCAACGAGATAGAAAACGTATTTCCCTGAAGAATAGTCCTTGCCAGAGTCGAAGGTGATACTGCCGTTTGATTGATCAACAGTCGCCTCACCCGCACCACTGCAATCGCCCATATCTAACGTGCCGTCATCTTTCCAAGAAGGTGCCTTGGTACCGTTAACCTTCTGGCGCAGCAGCTGAAACTTGTACTCGTGCCCATTAAGGCTTTGCTTGTCTTCCTTTGCATCCACAAGCACCTTGGTGGCATTGAGCTTCATGCTCGGATAAACGCTCAGATCACTGACCTCGCCATCGACAAGATCGCCGTTGGTCATGATGCCGCCACCGTGGGTGTAAGAGTAGTTGCCACTGATGACGGTCGTAGCCTCTGCCTGCGCCTTTTTTACGGCCTCTCCATTCGGATGGGCCTCCAAACCGAACATCCACTTAGCCTCGGCACCGCCATTGGCATCGATGGTTATCTTCTCACCATCGCGAGTGCCCTGCCAGCCAGCCGAGCCGCCACCGAGCATCTTGCCGAGCACGACAGCAATTGTCGAATTCGCACCATCTTTATTACGCACCAGGAAGAAATCCTTATGGCCGGCGTTTTTGAAGTCAGGAGTAACGTAATTTATTTCATCGCGGTCTTCAATTTTGTTGTCGCCGCCAGCGGAATAATGATACGTTGGTACCACATTGCCATTTTGATCAACGGTTGTCAGCTTATTGCCATTTTGATCAACGTTATCTGCGTTGTCATAGATAGCAGCGCCACTTGAGTGCGAAACGATTGTCTCGCCCGTAGGACAAGCACCGACGCCACCGCCCCAGCCACCGGCGCGATTATTAGTGATCAGCGTCTTGAAAATATTGAGCCTGCCGCCCTTCTGGATAAAGACACCGCCACCGCCCCAGTCGCCGCCACGTTTCTCACCCGTCATCGTCTTGTTGTTGGTGATGTAAACCCTGTTTGATGCATTTTCCGCATTAATAACG
This sequence comes from uncultured Collinsella sp., assembly GCA_900544425.1. GTDB lineage: Bacteria > Actinomycetota > Coriobacteriia > Coriobacteriales > Coriobacteriaceae > Collinsella. Next base: position 7,103 of record UQUX01000058.1, on the reverse strand, counting down.
CCGGTAGTACCGCCAGAAATACGGAGGCCACCGCCCTCGGCATTATCGGACTTATTGCCCGCAATAAAACCGCTGGACATGGCGAATCCAACTCCCTGCCCGGGGAGGCCAGCGTAGATTCCACCGCCGGCCTCATGGGAGTAATTGGCAGTAACGGAGCCACCCGTCATGGACAGCGTTCCACCGTGCGATGCAATTCCGCCGCCACCGAGGAGACCTTTGTTGTTAAGCTCTTTATTAGCGAGGCGAGCTTCAGCTCGGTTGTTAGTTATATTGGCAGAATCACTGATGGTTACGGTTGCACTCTGGGTATAAACACCGCCACCGTAGCCGCCGGCGTTGACGCTATAACCATCGAAGATATCTTTGACATATGTTGCATTACCCGAGATGACACCGCCGGAAAGCTTCAGCACCGCGCCATTGTTAGCGAAGATGCCACCGCCAGAAGCAGCCTGGTTTCCCGCAATCACGCCACTAGTCATTACGAGGCTGGCATTCGCGCCCGTTATGCACAGACCACCGCCCCAGCCACCGCCGTTGCCGTTGGTGACGTAACCGCCAGAAATATTGACAGCGCCCTGAGAGAGAATAACGTGACCGTCGTTGCCCAGGGTACGAGGCGTTGTGATCATGCCTCCGTTGAGGTTAAGCGTACTGCCGTCCGCAACCGAAATGACTTGTTTGACCGAACCACCGTCGGATGCGGCAACGATTGCGCCGAAACCGCTGACAACATGCCTAGTCGTAGTCTCGGTGGTGCCGAGTTTATCTTCATTAGGCGTGCTCGTGGTTTCATAATAGGTTAGGCTCTGAGGAGTACCGTTGTTGTCACCGGTCCATGCCATAGTTGCAGGCTCGCCGGGGTTCTTGATGACAGTCGAAGACTCATCGACCGCTTCGGCAGTGTCTTCGATGGTAAGCACGCCGCTCGTCACCGTAATGAACGCGTCGTCTTTACCAGTGTGGTAATAAAGCTTGTGGCCTGCAAGGTCGATCGTAGTGTCTTGTTCAATTTTAATCGGCGTGGTCGAACAAGCGTCGCCCGTCAGACAATATTTGCCACCACTGCGGAGTGTATTGGTAACATCGCCCTGTATTGTGGTATAGCCGTTAACAATCTCACCGGCAAGCGCGATTGCGTTCTCACCGTTAGCACTATTGTCGGCAGGCTGTTCAGCACCCTTTGCTTCAGTGTCGTCAGACAGCGAATCCACTTCAGGGGCATTTTCGTCGGTCTCGACGCTATCCTGCTTTTCGGCATCCCCGTTGTTGGTGTTGTCTACATCAGTAGACTCACTTGAGGAACCCCCCCCCATCACAGTTTTCTCGGTAGAATCTGCCGGGGCATCGTTGGCAATGGCCTGCGAGATTGGGGGCATGACGAGCGACAGTACCAGGCTCAACACGGAGGCTCCGCACAAAACGCCTGCCAGTACACGGCGCGTCGCTTTTTTACTCTGCTTAGTTTTTTCTGAATTCGCTTTCATCGATGTCTCCTCCCCAAGAGACCGCGATCTTGCTCTTTCACTATCAAACGTATTTGCGCAATCTGTGATTGCGCTCGCGTAGTAATACTATTGTAACTATTGTTTAAACATCCGAGCAACAAAACCGATAGTTTTGTAGCCAGTTCTCAATTCTCTTGACATTTACTCAGATTTGCTTTCGTTTATTCGCTATAAAATATCTGTTTCTACTGGTAATTAAGTTAGTTATCAGTTTTTTAATAGCATTTTATTTATTTGCACAACATTTTGCTCAAGAGCAAGCATCCTGTGAACGGTCGAAAATCGACCGTGAACGGTAGGTCATTAACCGGGAGGAATAGACTACCAAATTGATGAGAATATCTTTATTTCATCGGTAGTTAGAAGCGTAATGTTCAGACAACCATATCTGAATTTTCGCGCAGATTTTAGACATCAATTCGCCCAAATCGCCTGAGGCCACCGCAAAGGAGCCTGTCCCCTTTTGCGGTGGTCCCCCCCAACGCTACAGCAGATGCTCCTCGATAAAGATCGCGATGCCGTCTTTGTCGTTGCTCGCGGTTACAAAGTCGGCGGCGGAGCGGGTGGCGTCGCTGCCGTTTGCCATGGCCACGCCCACGCCGGCGTCGGCCACCATGCAGGTGTCGTTATCGGCATCGCCAAACACGCAGATGTCCTGGAGCTCCATGTCGTTGAGCTCCGCCACGCGCACAAGGCCGCGCGTCTTGGACACGCGCGGATCCATGAACTCGTAGAGCCGCTGCGTGGTTTGCAGAGCCGCCGCCTTAACAGTGTCATCGGCAAACGTCGACGCCCGCTCAATCACCCGCGGCATTACCTCGGGCGCCATGGTAAACATCACCTTGGGCTGCGGCTCGCGCAAAAACTCGGCAAAATCGACCACCTGGTAGGGCACGCCGTCGACGCGCGACAGGTGCTCGACGCACGCGTTGCTCTCGGGCACGTAGAACACGCCGTCTCGGGGGCAGACGGGCGTTGCCGGAAGGTCCGCCATGTGCTTGCAGATGCGCGCGATGGTCTCGCCCGGCAGCGGATAGCTCAGCTCGTTGATGCCGTGCGCGCGGTCGATGACCTCGGCGCCGCCGCAGCCCACCATCACGTCTACCAGGCCTTCGATGCCCCAGAGCTCGTACATGGCCTCGGTCGCGTGGGCGTCGCGCCCGGTGCACAGGCCAAAGAGCACGCCGCGCTCGCGCAGGGCGCGGATCGCCGCCACGGTGCGCGGGGACACCGTGTGCTGGCTCGTGAGCAGCGTGCCGTCGATATCGCAGAATACGGCTTTGATGTGGCTGAAGGTGGTGTCCATGGGGGCCTTTCTGGGTTGCGCGGCGGTGTGGGGTGTATTCGCGAACGGCGTACATGGTATACCAAGGCACAGACGCGGCCAGTCAAAGCAAAAACCACCACAAAGGAGCCTAGCCCCTTTGTGGTGGCCTGGCCCGGGGCGCAAACCATCACAACATTCGACGTTTTTCGGCAAAATCGCGATTTTCGCTGAATGCTGTGATGGTTTTTACTGCTTTGCGGCACGATCCAAATGCCGGCGTCCAAACAGCAGCAACGCCGCGGGAACCGCCGTCACGACCATGCCCGCACCAACGAGTGTCTGCTGCACGCCAAACGTCGCCACCAGCCAGGGGGCAATCGCCAGCGGGGCCACGCCGGCAAACATGTTGCCAAAACCCATGACCGAGTTGACGCGACCGAGCTGCTCGAGCGGGGCCGTCGTTTGCACGATCGTGTTGTGGAGCGGGTTGACAACGCCCCAGGCCACGCCCAGGACAATCTGGCCGACAAGGGCTACGCCCACGTACGGCGTTCCCACGTAGAGCAAACTTCCCAGGCCCACGGATATAAGCGCCACGAGCAGCGTTTTAAGGTTGACCAGGTGCGGCGGCAAACGGAGCGCAACGACGGCGCCCAGCACCGCGCCCACGCCCGAGGCCGACGAGAGCCAGCCCATCCATTCGACACCGACGCCCAGGACATCGCGGTAGAAGAACGACTCCAGCGGATCGAAGGCACCGTAGCCAAAGTTTGAAAGGAAAATAATGCAGAACAGCAGGGCGAGGACGCTGTTGGTGAAGACCGTCTTGATGCTGGCTGCGAAGGTAGCGCGGGAAGATGCGTTGGGATCGGGACTTTGTCCCGCACGCTCCCCTTCCTCTGCCGAATCGGCATCCGCATCCCCGGCGACATGGCTGGTCTGCGGCCTAAAGCCCCAACCAGCGACGAGCGCCAACACTGTAAAGATCATCATGAGCACGAACACCGCGCGCGACGACGCAGCCGCCGCGACAAAGCCGCCCAGTGTGGGGCCGACGATAATGCTCACGTTGGAGAACATGGCGATGGCGGAGTTGATGTCTTTGAGCTCGACAGGATCGTCAGTGAGGTAGGCTGGATAGGATGTGGCGATGGGCTGGGCGAATCCCATCACAAAGCCCAGGAGCACCGCGCCGAGCAGGACGATGCCGGTCGCGCTGCCAAAAACGAGGATCGCCGCGCCGGTTGCCAACGTGCCCACGATGCTCAGCAAGAAATGACGGCGCGGGCCCCAGGCGTCAAGCGCCGCGCCACCCGCAAAGGATCCCAAGATCACGAATACGTTCATAAACAGGACGGCCAGCGATGTCGCCACGACCGAGGCATCGTCTGCATAGGTGAGCGTTCCGATGACGCCGATGAAGTAGCTGGTCTGAAAACCGGTGTAGATGAGAAAGCGCATCGCCACCAGGCGTTTGGCCTGCACGGACAGCGAAGGTTGAGGCTTTGAGAAAAGAGAGGCGAGCATGGAGACTCCTTGTTTCGTACGAATGCGGACGGCGGGCATTCGCCACCGTCTGTCAAATCAATCTATCCGCATGAAACATTAAGGACGCATCAGGACCCTTCTCTCCGTTTTTCGCCCGTCATGAACTACTTGGTAGATTGTAAGACATGTCCCACACATCTACTAAAGCAAAAACCACCACAAAGGTGCCTGGCCCCTTTGTGGTGGAAGTGACGTTTGCCCAGATAAAACCTACCAAAATAAACCTGTCCCTTTTTGGCAGGTTTTAGGCCAGATGGTCCTGAATCAGATCGCAGATGGCTCGGGCGTCGTTGATGTTGATAGCTCGGGTCGCAAAGCCGGCGTCGAAGGCCTGACGCGCCAGGGCCTCATTGCAGGCAAGGGCCAGCGTGTGACCGTCGACCAGGTCGAGCGAGCTCTTGCCGCGCAGACGGTCGACACCGGAGCGCGCGACCACGATGTTGTCGAAGCCCTCGGTCTTGTAGCCCTCGATGATCACCACGTCGACATCGTTGTAACGCGACAGCAGCTCGCGCGCGGGCATCTCGTCCTCCTCGCGCGTGTCGGCGTACTCCGCCCAGCGCGTGGCGCAGATAAGGCCCACGTGCTTGGATCCGGCCTGGTGATGGCGCCAGGTGTCCTTAGCGGGCACATCGATATCAAAGCCGTGGTGCCCGTGATGCTTGAGCGAACCCACGCGCAGGCCGCGGCGAGTAAGCTCGGCGATAACCTTCTCGACGAGCGTGGTCTTGCCCGAGTTTTGGTAGCCGATAAACGCGATCGCGGGGACGGCCGGAGTGGGAGCTGCGGGCGCGACGGCGACGGGTGCGCTACCGTCTGCGGCGGCAGCCTCAGCAGCAGCGGCCTGGCGCTCTGCACGATCCCACACGCCCGAGCGGCCGCCCTCCTTGTGCAGCAGGCGCACGTCGACGATCTCCATGCCGCGATCGACCGCCTTGCACATGTCATAGATTGTTAAGCACGCAGCACTCGCTCCAGTCAGGGCCTCCATCTCGATACCCGTCTTACCCGTCACGCCGGCCGTAACCAATACATGAAAGCCAACCTGCCCGTCAACGCGCGCCGGCGCCCAGCCCTCGGGCACGTCCTCGGCCGGCGTCCCCGCCGAAGCAATGGGCGCAATGTCGCACTTGATCTTGGTAATGAGCAACGGATGGCACATGGGGATGATGTCGCTTGTGCGTTTGATGGCCATAATGCCCGCCACGCGCGCGCAGGCAAGCACGTCGCCCTTTTTGGCGCGGTCCTGCAGCACCATAGCCTGCGTCTCAGAATGCATGAGGATAGTGCCCTCGGCGATAGCAATGCGATGGGTCTCGGCCTTGTCGGACACGTCGACCATGCGCACCTCGCCCTTGGCGTCCACGTGCGTCAGCTCGTCACGACGGGCGTCACGGGCGGGCTCAGTGGCAGCACCGGCAGACGGCTGCGCGCCTGCAACGGCATCGCTGGCCGCAGCCGTGGCTTTGTGGGCAGACATCGCGGCCCTGCGAGCGGCCTTGGTGGCATCGGCGTACCTGCTCTTGGCCATATGATCATCCTCCGATTTGGGACATAAATCGTTGCGTGCCCTCAATTATCGCGTGTTCCTGCGGTTTGTGGGCCACGGCATCGCGCCAAATCGAAAGCACCTGCATATCATCACCACGGCGCAACGCCTCACGCACCGAATACTCGGCATCGCTGAACAGGCACGGACGTACGTTGCCATCGGCCGTCAGGCGCAGACGGTTGCAGTTCGCGCAAAAATGGTTGGACATGGCGCTAATGAAGCCAACCGTTCCCGCCGCGTCCGGGAAGCGCCAGTAGCGCGCGGGACCGGCACCGGCAGGAGCGTCGCTGATGTCGAGTGGCTCAAGCTCGCCCAGGCCCGCCGCGGCGGCGCCGGCATTGATGCTGGCCCGCAGCTCGTCGCTCGGCACGGTGTCGCTCGCGTCCCACAGCTCGGGATTGAGCGTTGGCGCGTGCGGGTCCACGACGCAATGCGAGCTCGTGTGCTCGTCGCCGATGGGCATGTATTCGATAAAGCGCAGGTGAATGGGGCGGTCGACGGTCAGGCGCGCGAGGGCCGCCACATCTTGGTTGAGCCGGCGGACGACCACGCAGTTGACCTTAACCGGCTCAAAGCCCCAGACCAGCGCCGCGTCGATGCCAGCCATGGTCTGCTCGAGTCGACCCAGACGCGTGATCTTTCCAAACAGCGAGGGGTCGAGTGTGTCGAGCGAGATGTTGACGCGGTTAAGCCCGGCATCTTTGAGCTGCGGCGCCAGCTTGGGCAGCAGGGCGCCGTTGGTGGTGAGCGAGATGTCCTCGATCTGCGGAATCGCGCGGATGTCGCGAATAAGCGGAATGATACGGCGGCTGACCAGCGGCTCGCCGCCCGTCAGGCGCACGCGGCGAATGCCCTCCCCCGCCACCAAGCGCACAAAGCGGGCGATTTCCTCGGCACTGAGTAGCTCATCGTGCGCGCGGGGTGCCACGCCATCGGCCGGCATGCAGTAAATGCAGCGGAAATTGCACTTGTCGGTAACGGCAATGCGCAGGTAGTTGATATCGCGGCCAAAGCCGTCATGTTGCACGTGCCCGTCCACGCAGCCTCCCCTCACGCGGCGTTTTATTCTTCGGAAAACATAATACCGCACGGGAGAATCATGCCGACACCCGTACGACAGGACAGGTCGCTTCGAGCAAAACGGACTTTCCAAGCCCATCCTCAGCATACAAACCATCACAACATTCGATGCTTTTCCCGTTTTTGGCAAAAAACGTCGAATGTT
>UQUX01000057.1 GCA_900544425.1 uncultured Collinsella sp. | reverse complement strand
TCTCGGGCAGCAGATCCTTAGGATGAGAAGAGGTAAAGAAGATGCGCTCCACACCCGTATCACCCACGGCACGCAGCAGATCGGCAAAACGCGGCTTGCCAAACAGATCGCGACCATATGAGTTAACGTTTTGGCCCAGCAGCGTAATCTCGCGCACGCCCTGGCGCACCAAACCGGTCACCTCGTCGACAATTTCCTCGAAGGGGCGGCTCTTTTCGCGACCGCGCACGTACGGCACGATGCAATAGGTACAGAAATTATTGCAGCCCGTCATAATGGGCACCCAGGCGTGATACTGGGTCTCGCGATGCCACGGCATGCTCATGGCATCCGTATCCTCATGCTCATTGGTGCGGATATGACGCTTGCCATCAAGGAACGCCTCGGCAATGAGCTCTGCCACATGTGCGATGGAATGCGTACCAAAGATGACATTGACGTTATCGACGTTGGTGAGCAGGCCCTCGCCATCGCGCTGCGCGATGCAACCACCAACGGCAACCACACGCTTGCCCGAAGGCGAAGGCGGCAGGCTTTTGCAGGAATTGCACTGACCGTACAGGCGAGTATCGGCGGCCTCGCGCACGCAGCATGTCATGAAGACAACGATATCGGCATGCTCAAGATCGAGCGCCATGAGGCAACCATACGAATCGAGCAGACCGCTCACGCGCTCAGAGTCGTGCTGATTCATCTGGCAGCCAAAGGTGCGGATAAAGTAGGTTTTACCGGCAAGAATATCGCGTACGGAACGCTGATCCATGTGCATAAGTCCTAACGTTGGGGAGCGAAACGAGGCTAGCAGAAGCTATGCCACAGGCTTAACATCATCCATGACGACGTTATCCATAGCAGCTCGATTGATCTGGTGAACGTAGATAGAAAGGCGGATGGCCGTCCGCGACTCCCCGTTAATGAGAATGTCGGAGAACACGGGCGCGCAGGAAATATCAAAACCGGTTGGGATCAAAAAACCGCGCGCGATGGCAACGGCCTTAATGGCCTGGTTGACAGCACCGGCGCCGACACACTGGATGTTGACGGGTACACCATCCTTGACCATGCCGGCGATGGCGCCGGCAACGGACGCGGGCGATGATTTGCTTGATACCTTCAGGCAATCCATGAAGAAACTCCTGCGTTTAAAAGTACGTTTTAACTGCAATAACTGTATCGTACCGAGAGGACTCGGTAAAGGCACTATTCCTCTTTGGCAAGATCGAAGGTCACAGTGATTCGATCACGCGAAACACGAATCTTTGGGTCGCCGCAAAGGTTGAGATAGTACCGGGCGGCAAGGTCATTGAAGTCCCGCTCCACAGCACGCGAAAACTGTGCCATGTCATCCTTGGCAATACGTAGCCCGCGACGATCCTTCGCGAGATCGACAGGAGCCGGCGCATGCGAGGAAGAATCACGCTCGCGCAGCAGACGCGCGGTCACACCGCGAACGGGCTTAATCTGCCCTGCCAAAATGCGATGTGCCGTGCGCTCGGACATCTCAAGACCCAAACCCGAGCAGACACGGATAAAGTCCTCGGCATCAGAGGCAAGGCCTAAACGATCGACAACCGGAAGCTCGCTCTCGTCATCAATAAACAGGAGACGAGACGTATCGAGCCGACTTGACGCCTGAGCATAAAGGGTCGCGGCAATCTCAGACGGAGAACCAAGATAGACATCGCAACCACGCAGCTCCTCGAGCGCAAACTCACAGGCAGCGCGAATAATATTATGCGGGCCGCGAGCACAGACATAACGTCCGTCCTCATCCTTGACGGCCTGGGGCCAGCTGGACTGATCGGCACGCTCACTGAGGCGGTCGGCTGCAACGCTCACCTTAAAGGCTGAACCAAGATCGACGCCGGACGTGACCACACGGGCCTCGTCGGTGTTCTGCTTGATCGAAAACAATGCCATGCCACGACCGTGAACGCCCCAACAGTCCATCTTCATGCTCTCGAGCTTGGAGGTAACGCGGGCATCGAAGATTCGCTCTTGCATATCCTGCGGAACGCCCGAACCGTTATCCAGAAAGACAAGCGTGCGGACGCCATCTTCCTTGGTCGTGGCGAGATAGACCTTGTCGGCGCCGGCATCGCGAGCATTACGGAGCATTTCGATGACGATATCCTCGACATGCTGAATGTCGTGTTTTGCCTGGCGCCGCTCGGCCTCCGAAACGCGGAGGCGGACATACCCCTCGCCAAGGTTCTCCTCGACGCGAAGGTTGCCCTCCCCCGACATCGACGCGATAAATGAGATGAGCTCGTTCGCGTCGCTCATGTTATTTAGCGATATCGACAGCGCGGCTCTCGCGAATCACGACGACGCGCACCTGACCGGGATACTCCATCTCTTCCTCGATCTGATGGGCGATATCGTGAGCCAGGACCGTGGACTGGGCATCGGAGATCTTGTCCGGCTGAACCATGACGTGGACCTCGCGACCAGCCTGCATGGCATAGGTACGCTCGACGCCTTCATGGGAGTTGGCAATCTCCTCGAGCTTCTCAAGACGCTTGATGTAGTTCTCGGCAGACTCGCGACGGGCACCGGGGCGAGAGGCGGAGACGGCATCGGCGGCCTGTACCAGGACATCGAGCACCGTGTTGGGGTCGACATCGGCATGGTGAGCCTCGATAGCGTGAACGATAACGGGCTTCTCGCCATAACGGCGGGCAAGCTCGGCGCCGATGACGGCATGCGGGCCCTCGACGTCGTGGTCGATTGCCTTGCCCAGGTCGTGCAGCAGGCCGGCGCGCTTAGCGGTCACAACGTCCAGGCCAAGCTCGGAAGCCATCACGCCGCACAGATCAGAGACCTCGAGGGAGTGCTGAAGCACATTCTGACCAAACGAGGTACGGTAGCGCAGGGCACCAAGGGTCTTGACGATCTCGGGGTGCAGGTCGTGGATACCGGTATCAAAGGCAGCCTGCTCGCCAGCCTCGCGCACGCGCTGCTGAACCAGGTCGGCAGCCTTGTGATACATCTCCTCAATGCGGGCGGGGTGAATGCGGCCGTCGGCGATGAGGTTCTCGAGGGCAACACGGGCGGTCTCACGACGGACCGGGTCGAAGCTCGAAAGAACGACGGTCTCAGGCGTGTCGTCGATCACGAGGTTGACGCCGGAAACCTGCTCGAAGGTCCGGATGTTGCGACCCTCGCGACCGATGATACGGCCCTTGAGGTCATCAGAGGGAATGTGCACGGAGGTAACGGTGACCTCGGCTGTGTGGTCGGCAGCGCAGCGCTGAATCGCCAGGGACAGAATCTCCTGGGCGGTCTTGTGGCACTCGGCGCGAACCTGCTGCTCGGACTCGCGAATGATCGTGGCAGCCTCGTGGGTGACCTCGCCGCGAACCTTATCGAGGAGCTCCTTGTGGGCGTCCTCACGGGTCAGGTCGGCGATACGCTCGAGCTCGGAGGTCTGCTTGGCGCAGAGCTCCTCGAGCTCACGGGAGCGCTTCTCGACCTGACCGGCCTGGCTGGACAGCTGATGCTCGCGCTTGTCGAGAGCGTCGTTGCGGCGATCGAGGGATTCCTCGCGTTGCATCACGCGATTCTCGAGCGTACGAATCTCGTTCTTACGCTGCTTGTCCTCGGCCTCGGCGGCTTGCTTGTTCTTGATTATCTCTTCCTTAGCCTCGAGCAGAGCCTCTTTTTTGAGGGTCTCGGCCTGACGCTTTGCATCACCGATCAGGGACTCAGCCTGTGCGTGTGCCGACTGGATCTTTTCGTCGGCCTCGTGAAGACTACCCTGCTTGGCGGTGCGCATGTAGGCAATGGCGGCGATAGCACCCAAAACGATGCCAACGAGCGCTGCGATGATAGGCATGCTCACTCCTTTTTATGGATTCGTTACACAACTAAGCGAACCGTCCTTACGAACGGCTCGCGACATTTGAGTAATATGGGCGCAGCTTATGCGGGTCGGATACAGATAAACATATAAACAAACTCATCACAGATGAGCACATATCACAAAGCAAATGACAGTGTTTATCGTACGTTGAACCACAACAACTGTCAAATAAATAGCCCCAGCACGGCGGCTAAAACGCGGTGAACGGCAGGACCACAAAACGCATATGCCTAAACCGCCCATTCCTCGCATTCAGCATCGAGGCGTGCCTTAACGGCATCGGCGGCAATGTGATACGAGAAGCCCTTGCCCATCAAAAACCGAACCAGTTTTTCGAATCCGCGCGTCTCTGGAACACGCCGCTTGGCAAGTAGGGCTGACGCACGCGCCAAATCGTCTTCGACGGCAAAATATTCCTCGGGATAACCGGGAATGTCATCGAGCACGACATGACGACGCTTGAGCTCGGTCTCGATTTTGCGCTGTCCCCAACCGCGCCGCTTGCGTTCCTCGATAAAGTACGAGCAAAAGCGGTTCTCGTCTAAAAAGCGATACTCGGTGGCGCGCTCGACGGCGAAATCGATCGAGGGCTGGTGAAAGCCGTAGCGAGCCAGCTTGTCACGGACCTCACCCGTCGCATGGTCGCGGCGCGATAACATCTCAGTCACCATGGTAAGTGCACATTTACGCTCGACGAGCTGCACAGCCTCACGAAAGTTATCCCAATCACAGGGAAGATCGGGGCGGTTTTTGACATACAGGCGCGCAACCCGCACGGGAATCCAAATGGACCGCTCAAAACCGCCCTCAAGCTCACAATCGATATGTGCGCAAGGCTTTTTGGACGCATACCCGCTCGAGAACGAGGAGGCCGCCTTCTTATCGGGAAAGACGACCGTGGCCTCAGTCACCGTATACGACATGAGCGTAACCGCTACTCGTCATCATCATCGAGCATGGCGGAACCATCGATGGCGTAAAGCTCGTCAAACTCCTCAGGCGCTGGCTGATCGGTCAGCTCTACCTCGGACGGAGCATCGTCATCAAACTCAAGCCCGCAGGCAAGACGGACCTTATGCTCAATCTCGTCGGCGCAATCGGGGTGTTCGCGCAGGAACGCCTTGGCGGCCTCGCGACCGTTGCCGAGCTTGTCCTCGCCATAGGCAAACCAGGAGCCCATCTTCTTGCAGATGCCGCACTCGACAGCCATGTCCAGAATCGAGCCCTCCTTAGAGATGCCCGTACCGTACATGATGTCGAACTCAGCAGAACGGAACGGAGCTGCCACCTTGTTCTTAACGACCTTGGCGCGCACGCGGTTACCGATAACCTCGTCCTTAAGCTTAATGCTGTCGATGCGGCGAATGTCGATACGCACCGAAGAGAAGAACTTAAGGGCGCGGCCGCCCGTCGTAGTCTCGGGGTTGCCGAACATGACGCCGATCTTCTCACGCAGCTGGTTAATGAAGATGCACGTCGTGTTGGACTTGGACAGCGAGCCGGCGAGCTTGCGGAGCGCCTGGCTCATCAGGCGAGCCTGAAGACCGACCGTAGTATCGCCGATTTCTCCCTCGATCTCGGCACGCGGGGTCAGAGCGGCGACGGAGTCGACGACAATGGCATCGATGGCGCCGGAACGCACGAGCATGTCAACAATCTCGAGCGCCTGCTCGCCCGTATCGGGCTGAGAAATGAGCACCTCGTCGATATCCACGCCGATGCGCGCGGCATACGTGGGATCGAGCGCATGCTCGGCATCGATAAATGCCACAACGCCACCCATTGCCTGGGCCTCGGCCAGGATCTCGAGCGAAAGCGTCGTCTTACCGGAGGACTCGGGACCGTAAATCTCGACGATACGGCCGCGCGGCACGCCGCCGATACCCAGCGCGGCATCGAGGGCCAGAGCGCCCGTGGGAATGGCCTCGACCTCGAGCTCGGGACCACCGTCGCCGTACCTCATGATGGAACCCTGGCCGAATTTCTTCTCGATCTCGGCCTTGGTGGTGGCGATCATCTCATCGCGCTCTTTACCCGTCGTGCGAGCATGAACGGTACGTACGGGACCTGAATTCTTGGCCATGAATAGCCCTCCTCTTAACAACCTGAATCGATAATAAACGAACGGCTGTTCGTGGTCAACCGTTCAGGCCAATCATATACAGGCAGTCTTTCCAAAACCCAACCAAACGCCGACCAAACACTGACCAAATGCTTGACCACAAAGGGCCAAATAAGAGCAAGGAAGGCAAGAATACGTCTACAGCCAGCACAAACGCCAAATGAGCCTAAGGTCCCTATCTCCACAATTAAGGGGCCCGGAGGCCCCTTAAAACACGTCTATTCCATAGAGTTGAGCACAAGGGCAATGCGCCCCAATGCCTCCGCGACCGCATGGGCACGAACACACGAACGGTCGCCCTCATAGTGGCAGCGCACAGAGTCCACGACCGGCACTCCCCCATCAGCCGCGCGATACGCCCAGCCAATATAGAAAGTGCCAGCCGGATCGTCCTCAGTGCCGCCGCCGGGACCGGCATAACCCGTGGCGCTCACTGCAATATCGCTCTGGTACAGCTCCAGCGAACCCACCGCCATCTCGCGCGCGGTCTGATGCGACACCGCGGTATAGCGGTCGAGCGTCTCCTGCTCAACACCCAGCACGCGATGTTTGATCTCATCGCAGTAGGTCACCGCACCGCCACGCAGCACCGCCGAGGCGCCCGGGATATCCGCAATCGTCGAGGCGATCATACCCGCCGTCAGCGACTCAGCCGTCGAGACCGTCACGCCCCGAGCGCTCGCGCGCTCGACAATATCGCGTGCGAGCTCTTCGTTATGCGCGGCAATCTGCTCAAATGATTCCGTCATGCCCACCAGGACCTAGACCGAAAAGACGATCTTGCGGCAGTTCCAGAAGTACTGGGCGCCCGAGATAACGGTCAAGACAACGGCAACGGCGTACAGGAAGCGCGACACCGAGTAGATGCCGAGCGTCAGGGCCACCGGGCCAAGGTGCAAGCCGGCCATCGCAAAAACGCACAGGTAACCGCAGATGGAGACCATCGTGGTTGCCGTCTTGTACTTGCCGAGCTTATCGGCCGCAACGACCACGCCGGCCGCACTCGCAACCATGCGAAGGGCGCTCACCAGAAGCTCACGGAACAGGATAATGAACACGGACCACACGGTCACCGCGCCAAAATCCAAGAACAGCAGCAGGGCCGAGAACACGAGCAGCTTATCGGCGATGGGGTCCAAGAATTTACCGAAGTCGGTGATCTCGTTGCGCGAACGCGCCAGATAACCGTCGACCTTATCGGTGCACGACAGGATCACGTACAGAATGAAGGCAGCGGCGGCGAGCGGGCCGTCGAAGGTGCTCCAATCCGTACCGGCAACACTCGTGTGAGAAAGCGCCGACACGATCATGAACACCGGGATAAAGACGATGCGAACGCACGTCACGATGTTGGCGGGCGTCCAAACACTCGTCAGTTCCTTATTGCTCTCGTTAGCCACGACGCTCTCCTACTCCACAACATGACCGATAAGCTCATAGCAGAAGCTATCGGTAAACTCGACAGTCAGAATATCGCCCACGGACGCCTCGCTGGCGTCCAAGTGAACCGCGCCATCGGAATCGGGCGCCTGGAACCAGGCATGGCCGATCAGCTCGGCGCCATCCTCGGTCTCTTCGATACCGTCGACGATCACCTGGGCGCGCTCGCCCACATGTGCGGCAGTGGCGGCAAAACCGAGCGACTCAGCCAGGTCCATGGCCTCCTGGGCGCGCTCGAGCTTAACCTCCTCATCGACCTGACCCTCCATCTTGGCGGCCAGGCTGCCTTCCTCACGCGAGTAGGCAAAGACACTCGTGTAGTCAAAGCCGACGGTGTCCATAAAGTCGATAAGGTCGCGGAACTCGTCGTCGGTCTCGGTCGGGAAGCCGACCATAGCCGTGGAACGGATCACGATGCCGGGGATGCGCTCGCGAAGGTCGCGGAACAGATCCTCGAGCTCCTGGCGCGAACCGGAGCGACGCATGGCCTTGAGGATGCGCGCGTCGCAGTGCTGCACGGGGATATCGATATAGGGCAGCACCTCGGGCGTATCGCGAATCGTCTCGATGAGTTCGTCAGTCATGCCCTCGGGCTGCAGGTAGAGCACGCGGACCCAGACGTTGTGCGGGCGCACGGTCTCGGCGACGGCACGCAGCAGCTGCGCCAGATTGCGCGGCGAGCCCTCGGCGACGTCCTCGTCGGCAAAGTCGTTACCCCAAATACCCGTGTCCTGGCCGATCAGCACGATCTCGCGCACACCGCCGGCAACCAGGTCGCGCACCTCGGAGATAATGCTCTCGGCATTGCGCGAATGATAGCGACCGCGAATATAGGGGATCATGCAGAAGCTGCAGAAGCGGTTGCAGCCATCGGAAATCTTGACGTAAGCAACGGCGCCCTCGACGGTACGCTTGACCTGAGGGATATAGGCCGCGATCTCACGCTCGACACCCAGCACGCCATCGATGACCGCCACGATGCCGTCCTCCTCGTCGGCCTTCACAAAGGCAGCGACCTCGGGCAGCTCGTCAGGCAGGTCGTCGCCATAGCGCGACGGCACACAGCCGCACATAACGATGGGGCAAGAACGAACGCCGTCCTGAACCTCGTTGGCGAGCTCGAGCGTGGTCTCGATGCTCTCGGACGTTGCGGAGGCGAGGAACGAGCATGTATTGACGATGGCGACATCGGCATCCTGCGGGTCGAATGCCTCCTCGTAGCCCGCAGCGGTCAAAAGAGAACGCATGCGGTCGGTGTCGACCTCGTTCTTAGCGCACCCGAGGGTGATGTAGAGCACGGAGCCCAACGGTGTATCCATGTTGGAGAGCGGTCCTTTCGAATGATATTAGCGGTAGTTGGTGAACTGTAGCGGCTGGCCGTAGTCCTGGTCGCGCAGGAACTGGATTACGGTCTGCAACGCATCCTTCGAAGCAGAGGAAACACGCAGCTTGTCGGCCTCGATGGTCACCTTGACCTTGAGCTTTTGGTCCTTGATGTCCTTGTTGATCTTCTTGGCGGTCGCCTGGTCGATACCCTCGACGATATGGCCGAGCACGCGCACGGTGCCGCCCGATGCCGCCTGAGGAGCATCCCACGAGACAGCCTTGAGGTCAATGCCGCGCTTGATGAGCTTGGAACTCAGCACGTCGATAATCTGCTTAGAGACAAAGTCAGCCGGGGCGCTGATCGTAAAGAGCTTGTCGCCCTTCGAAAGCTCGATCGTGGCGCCGGAATCCTTAAGGTCATAGCGCTGGGAAATCTCGCGCGTGGTCTGCTGGAAGGCGTTGTCGACCTCTTGCATGTTGACCTCGGACACGACGTCGAAGCTGGAATCTTTAGCCATGATGTTTCCTTTCGCGTACGAGCGGCTTAGTAGCTATCGTACGAATAGTCGGTAGAATCGGTGGGTGTCTGACCGTCAGTTGCGGTATCGGCGCCATCCGTGGACTGGACATCGGTAACGTCGGTGGTATCGGCACCATCGGTGGTATCGGTACCATCAGAACTTTCACCATTCTCGGAATCAGTCGTCTCCTTCTTGGGAACGGTGATCGTCACACGCGCCACGCCCGAGGTCTTGGTATCGTAACGAACCTTTTCACCGTTCTTGGTAACGGTGACATCGGAAGGCTTGGACGTGGTGATCTCGATCGAGGACTCGGGCGAGTACTCCTGCTCAAAGGGGCCAGTCGCTTGGGCGCCATAGACCGACTTGCCGTCGACCTTGACCTCAATCCACGCGGTCTTTCCCTTGGCAACGGAGACTTTGACCTTCGTGACCTCGTTCTCTTCCTTCTTGGCCGTCGTCTTGGTAGCGTCCGAGTCAGTCGACTCATCCGTCGCCTCATCGGTGTCTTCGTCCTCGTCGACCGTTTCGGTCTTCTTAGAAGACTTCTTGGTCGTCGTCTTGGTAGCAGTGGGCGTCTCGGGCGTGGTCTCGGGCGCCGAAGATGCGCAGCCGCGCAGAAGCACCACGATGAGCACAATCAACAACAGCGCAACGGCACCGATGCCGGCGTAGACGATACGCGGATCGAGCCCGTTGTTTTGAGGAGTACGTGATCCGCCGCGTCCACGATTGGAACTGCTGCGGCCGCCTCCCTGAGGCATACGACCACGATTGCTATCGGAACGGCCGCGATAGCCACCCTGGCCCTGAAGGCTGCGCTGACCCGAGCGGGGCGCAAGTTCACCGCGGCCTTGATAGCCACGCTGGCCCGAACGCGGAGCCGAAGAGCGCTGGCCATACGGCTGTGATTGAGAGCGAAGACGCGGCGTCACCTGCGTGGTATCGGCATCCGCATAGCCACCGCGAGAGCGACCAGAAGAGACCCCACGGTAACCGCGATCGGAATAGCCGCCGTCGCCGTAGCCGGCACGAGGGTCACGAGCCACGCCGCGGGCAGCGGGAAGTGCACGGTCCTCGGGCATCGGCGTACTGCGGAACCGGTCACGCTGCGAACGAATCTCCTCGCCCGAACCCGTCTCGGTAATATAACCGGCCTGCTGAGGACGCTGTCCATAACGCGTCGAACGACCGCCCTGAACCATCAGGAAGCGCCCGTTATCGACCGAGGAACGCGAATTGACGTAGCCAGCGGCGTCCTGAAAACGACCGCCCTGCTGCGACGTCTCGCGCTCATATGCCATCAGATCGTCAAAGTAGGCATTGACGACCTCGCGCGGATTGAGGCCCAAAAAGCGAGCATAGCTCGAAATCATGCCCTGCGCATAGCCGCGCGGCGGCATCGAAGCAAAGTTACCGGTCTCGAAAAACTCGATGATCTGCGGCCTGATTTTGATGGTGTTGGCGACTTGCTGAATGGAAAGGCCCATTCGGCGACGCTGCTCGAGTAGCATGTCACCAAAGCGTGCAGCCATCAGAATCCTCCAAACTCACGATCTTCACGTGCCATCTCGGCGTCGACAGATTCCAGCGCGGCAAGCCCCTCCTCGTCCAGCAGGACCTCGCGCGGCTTGGAACCGTCGGGCGGACCGACGACACCCTTTTCTTCCAGCATGTCCATAATACGCCCGGCGCGCGCATAGCCAACCTTCAGACGACGTTGCAGGCCAGATGTGGAGCCAAGCTGCGATTCCACCACAATATGGGCGGCTTCCCAAATGAGAGGATCATCGTCTTGCGGCTCGGCGAC
>UQUX01000056.1 GCA_900544425.1 uncultured Collinsella sp. | reverse complement strand
TCGGTTGCCGGTAAGCATGCTGAGGCGCTGACCATGGAGCTTGGTGAGCTTGGCGGCAAACTGCTTGCTGATACGCTTCCTTCTCTTGCCGATGGCACCGCCGTGTGGACTGAACAGGATGAGGCGCTCGTTACCCATGCTGCCAAGATTTCCAAGCTGGAGATGCGTCTGGATCCGCAGATGGCTGCGCTCGATTGCGTGCGTCATGTGCTCGCTTCGTCCGATACTGCGCCTGCTCGTTGCGTGATTGCCGGCAAGACCGTGCGCGTGCTCGATGCTGCGCCGGCTGATGTGTCGCTTGGCGAGGGTCAGGTTCTCATTAAGGCCAAGCGTGTTTTCCTTGGCCTTTCCGATGGTGCGGTTGAACTGCTCGAGGTTAAGCCCGATGGCAAGCGTGGTATGGCCGCTTCTGCTTGGGCTGCTGGGCTGCAAGGCGCCGATCTTTCGTGGGGTGTTCTGTCATGAGCAAGCTGTCTCCCGCGCGCAAGCTTGCGCTCGATGTGCTGATGGAGGCCGATCGCCGCGGCATGTATGCGCGCGACGTGCTGTCCTCTCGCGCATCGGCCAAGGCTATTGATCAGCGCGATTCCGCTTTTGCCGCCCGCTTGGCACTTGGTGTGGCCGCCACGCAGGGTATTTTGGACGAGCTGCTCGACCAGTTTCTCGATAAGCCTAAAAAGGTTGCGCCGCGTGTTCGCATGGCGCTTCGTATCTCGGCTTTCGAGATGCTCTATTTACATACGCCTGGGCGCGTTGCTGTAAGTCAGGGTGTTGAGCTGGTTCGCTGCGGCGCTAAGTCCGCCGCTGGCTTGGCCAATGCCGTGCTGCATAAGGTTGCGGACAATGTTGAGGACTTTGCCACGGCGTCCGATGTAGATGAGTCTGAGCGACGCCTGGTTCGTCTGTCGCGCCTGATGGGTCTGCCGCGTTGGCTGTGCGCTCGCATTATGGCATCGTTCGACACGCCTGAGGGTGCGCTTAACTTTGCCGGCAATCTGGCCCCCGCGCCGCTGGCCCTGCATGAGAACGCCTTTGCGACCAAGCCCGATCCGTATGTCTCGCAGCTCGTCGCGCCCGTTTTCCCGGGCTGCCATGCCCCGGTAGATGCGCAGGTCACGGTTGCATCGGGTGTGTTTGAGCGTGCTGCCGCGGTGGCATCTGATCTCAATGCGCAGCTTATCGCCACAGCTGCCACGCGCCCTGGAAGCTGCCTTGAGATTGGTGCCGGTCGTGGCACCAAGACCTATGTGATGATGTGCCAGGCCAAGCGTGCGGGCTATGAGCGTCAGCATACGGCGCTCGATCTGCATGATCGCAAATGCGATCTGAATCTCGCTCGCCTGCACAAGGCCGGTATTCAGGGCGTTCGTACGGTTTCGGGTGATGCCTGCGAGCTTGATGAAGTACTGACGTCGTTTGATGCCATGCTTGGCAAGCCGGTTAAGTTCGATACGGTCTTTATCGATGCGCCGTGCTCTGGCACCGGCACCATGCGTCGTCATCCCGAGATCCCGTGGCGCCTAACTGAGAATGACGTTACGACCGAGTTGCCCAAACTGCAGTTGATGATGCTCAAGGAAGCAGCCGCACGCGTGGCTGCCGGCGGTGAACTTATCTATGCCACCTGCTCGGTATTTGATGAAGAGAACACGCAGGTCGTAGATGCCTTCCTGGCCTCTCCCGAGGGCGCCTGCTTTACCGTGGCGCCTCTCTCCGAGGCACAGATTCTGCAACTGCCTGATTTCGAGCAGGCCAAGAAGCTCGTTTTCGTACGCCAAAACGACCGAGGTCTTTTCCAAAGCGTGCCAGTAAACGCCGACTCCTACGACGGCCACTTCTGCGCCCGCCTGATTCGTAAGTAACTAATATGTTGCGGTGAAATAGGGATTGAATAGCGGCTTCTGCCCACCAAACAGTCCTTATTTCACCGCAACTCATAAGGAAACCTGGGTAGCTAAAGAATCAGCCCCGCGATCGGTGTCGATCGCGGGGCTGTTTGGTTCCTAGTGGTTATGCGGGCAGTTGGCGCAGCAGCCGCTGGTGGCGCTGGTGCTGGAGCCGCCGCTTCGCTGGTCGGTGTTGTAGAAACCGCTTCCCTCAAATTTAATGCCGCTGGCCGAGAACGTCTTGGCCGCCGGGGCACCGCAGCTGGGGCACACGACCTCGGGAGTCTCGGACATGGGATGCTCAACCTCAAACACGTTGCCGCAGCTCGAGCACTTGTAATCGTAGCGCGCCATAATACTTCCTTTTCAGCATAAAGCGGGCAGATTACTCTGCCCGCAAAAATTCAAACGTCTGTAACTGTACCCTATATCGGGGGTTTTATCACGCTTCGCCCCAGAATCTATGGTTGTTGCGCAGGAGCTGTGTGGTTTTGTTTTCGGCGGCTGCAATGTCCGCCTCGTCAGCTTGCCAGGTCCAGTTGCCCGTGGCCACGCCCGGAACGTTCATGCGCGCGTCGTCGCCAAGTCCCAGGATATCCTGTAGCGGCATCATCACTAGGGGAGCGTCGCTTGCCAGCGCGTCGCTCATCAGCTTGGCCGCCACCTCAACACCGCTCGGTTCATCGCCGCCCGCAAAGGTACGGGTGCACCAACCGGCCAGCGTCGACGTATCGTGCGTCGAGGTGTACAGGATCTTGCCGGGCGTGGGATGCACACCGCAACGAACGTCGTAGTCGCTAAACTCCAGCACGTCCATGCCGGGGAAACCGCAGGTCGATGCCATGGCGCGAACACCGGGCGTCAGATAGCCCAAGTCCTCAGCGATAAAGTTGAGCGGACCCAGCTCGTCATAAGCGGTCTGGAACAGGTCCTTGCCCGGGCCCGCCAGCCAGCGACCTTCGGCGCAAGCCTTGCCTGCGGGGATACTAAAGTAGCTGTGGAAGCCCAGGAAGTGATCCAGACGCACACGGTCGTAGAGCGAAAACGCGCGGCGCAGGCGATCCATCCACCAGCTATAGCCGTTCTGCTTCATGTGGTCCCAGCGGAACGTCGGGTTGCCCCACACCTGGCCCTCGGGCGCAAAGTTGTCGGGCGGCGCGCCGGAAATCTCAATCGCCTTGCCGGTATCGGAAAGCCAGAAGTTCTCGGGTTCGCTCCACGCGTCTGCCGAATCGTCGGACACGTACATAGGAATATCGCCGATAACCTCTATGCCCTTCTTGTGCGCATAGTTCATGAGCTCGCACCAAGCCAGGTCAAAGCGGTACTGCATGTACGCTTGAAGCTCGGCCTCGTTGTGGAAGCGCTTGTCGTCGATCAGATGCTCGTTGTAGCGAGCAACATCTGCCGGCCAATCGTGGCGCGACTCGCCCTCAAAGTACTTTTTGACGGCCATATAGACGCAGTACTTCTCGAGCCAATCGGCATTGCGATGTTTAAACGCGGTGTACAGCGGATCGGCATCCTCCCCGCCGCGGGCCTTCCAGGTCTCAAAGTCGGCTGCCAGCTCCTCGTGGCTCTCGGGTAGCAGGTCGATATTGCCTGCAAAGGCCGAAGGACCGGCGTAGGGGGAGCGGAAGAAGTCCGTGGGATTGACGGGCAAAACCTGCCAGTAGCGCATGCCCATGGCGGCCAGATGGTCGATAAAGCGACGCGTGGGCGCGCCGATCGTACCGGGCTTGCCGTCATCGGTCGGCACCGATGTGATATGGCACACAACACCCGCACCGTGATCGAGCGGCTCCTGCAGGCGCTGCTCGGCGTGGTGATAGATGATCGACGAACCCAGCGGATACAGATCGAGCGTGACCGTGCCGTTGTGGATCTCGCACTCGTGACCGCTAATCACATCGCTCGCGCATTCGCCGAGTGCCGGAATCGTCACGCGGTGTGAATTGCGCAGGCTGCGGTTGATGATAACCGTCGCGGACTCGCCATCCTTGCCCGTGCGGTTGTATGCCAGCACCTCATCATTGAGCGCAAAGGCCTTAATTTCACCGTCGATCATAAACGGCAGCGCGCGGCGCACAGCAGATGCGTTCTTGACGATCGCGAACGTATCGAAGTCGTGCAGGTCTTCCTTGGTCGGCATGGTGCGGCGATTGCCCGGATCGGTCAGGCCCTCAAGGCCGTACTCGTCGCCATAGTAAATCGAAGGCACACCGGGGAACGTCATCTGCATGAGCGTCGCGAGCCAAAAACGGCTCTTGGCCAGGCCCATCGCGTTCTCGTCCAGACGCCATTTGCTGCGCTCGCACTCGGGCAGCTGCGACTCGTCGGGGCCGCCGCCGAGCACCGAGATAATGCGCGGTCGGTCGTGGCTCGAAAGCAGATTAAGCGCGCAAGACAGGGCCTCACGCGGATAGTTCTCGCGTAGGGTCTCGATATCCTCGGCTGCCTGGTAGGCGTTTTTGTAGCCCATCAAAAAGCCGATGACCATGTCGCGGAAGGGGTAATCCATGGCCGAGTCGAGCTCGGAGCCTTGCAGATAGCGACGCAGATGGCCGTAGCTGATCTTGTTGGAGGCGTCTTCCCATACCTCGCCGAGCAGCAGCGCGTCGGGCTTCTCGGCGAGCACGGCCTTCTTGATCTCGGTCAGGAAATCGTCCGAAAGCTCGTCGGCCACGTCTAGGCGCCAGCCATGAGCGCCGGCACGTAGCCATTTTCGGATCACGCCATCCTTGCCCAGGAGCCGCTCGCGTACCAGTTCGGAGCTCTCATTGATGGCGGGCATATTGCCCACGCCCCACCAGCAGTCGTACGAGCCGTCCTCGTGGAAATAAAACGCATCACGCCACGGCGAATCCTCGCTCTGCCACGCGCCCACGCCGGGGTAGTTGCCGTAGCGGTTGAAGTAGATCGAATCGTCGCCCGTGTGGTTGAACACACCGTCCAGAATGATGGAAATGCCTAGCTTCTCGGCCGCCTCGCACAGCTCGGTAAAGTCCTGCTCGGTGCCCAGAATCGGATCGATCTTGGTGTAATCGGCGGTGTCGTAGCGGTGGTTACTCGCGGCTTCAAAAATGGGGTTGAGGTAGATGGCCGTAAAGCCCAGCTCGGCGATGCGGGGCAGGTCATTCTGGATGCCCTTGAGCGAGCCGCCGTAAAAGTCCCAGGTCTTGATGGATCCGTCTTCGGCGCGCTCGTACACAGGCGGCTCGTTCCAGTCCTCGACCATGCGGCGCTGAATGCCCTTACGCGGTTTTTCGACCTCGGCCAGCGTGCGCTCGCGCCAGTGCTCGTCGCGGGCATAGCGATCGGGGAAGATCTGGTAGACCATACCGCGCTCGTACCAGGTGGGACGGTTCTCACGGTGTTTGTAGACGGTGACCTGGAATGACGGCACCTCAGCGTAGTCGTAGGTTACGCCTTCGCCGCCGGTGCGGCCCTGTGGTGCGCCCAGACGAACCTCGGGCTGGCCCTCAATATTGCAGATAAAGCTGTACCAAATAAGACAGGGCTCGGTGCACTCAAGCTCTGCGGTAAATATGCCGTCGCCCTCGTGCGTCATGGGATATCGAGATTCACCGATCTCATCGACCCAGGTGCGCAGCGTAAGCGTTGCCTGCGCGGGATCGGCGTCCTCCAGAATCACGGAGAGCGAAAGGGTTGTTCCTGTGGTCACAGCGCCAAACGGAGTGCGAAACTGCGGCAGACGGCTGTTGTGTATCAATCTCATAGTACGGTCCAGTTCAATAGAATCACGGCCTGCTGGCCATGGGCTTTACGCACAGGATGTAAGTATATCTGTTGTACACAGGCTGTATAAACAACATCCGTTTACCATCGGCGAACGGTTGTCCTAGAAAATCGTTTTACCAACTACCTACAGAGAAGGGGCGCCCGGTTGGAGCGCCCCTTGCATGGGGTTTGATTAGGTTTTGAATCGTCTTTGGGCTAGCGGCGCTTGCGGGTGGCCGTGGCCTTGCGGACGGACGTCTTCTTGGACGGGGCCTTTTTCTCTGCCGGAGCGGCGGGGGAGACCGGAGTCTCCTTGGCGGGCTCGGGCTTGGCCGTAGCCTTCGGTGCGGCCTTGACCTTAGCGGCCTTCGGCGCCGGCTTGGCCTTTACCTCGGCCTTGGCCTCTGCCTTGGGGGCAGCAGCTTTGGTCGTGGTCTTCTTGGCCGTCGTCGTTGCGCGCTTACGCGCGGTGGTCTTGGCGGCCGGCTTTGCCTCGGCAGTTGCCTCGGCCTTGGGCTCGGCGCCCGCCTCCTCGACCTTGACGGCGGGCTTTGCGGCACTCTTCGGGGTAGCCTTGGCCGCAGCGGCCTTTGTCGTAGTCGTCGACTTCGTTGCCGTTGTCTTCTTGGCAGCAGTCTTTGCCGGAGCCTTGGCGGCCGGTTTGGCCTCAGCGACCTTGGCCTTTACCTCGGGAGCAGCCTCGGCTTCGGCGGCTTTCTTGGCAGCGGCGGTCGTGCGCTTGCGCGTGGTCGTTGTCTTGGTAGCGGTGGTTTTGGTTGCCGCCGCCTTGGTCGCAGTAGCCTTCTTAGCTGTCGTCTTGCGAGTCGTGGTCTTCTTTGCCGCAGGCTTCGCAGCAGGCTCGGGCTCAGGAGCAACCTCAGCCTTCACCTCAGGCTCGGCCTTTGCGGGCTCAGCTTCATCCGGCTTCTCCTCGGCCTTGGGCTCCTCAGCGGCCACCGGCTCAGCAACAGCCTCTGGCTCGTCGACAACCGCCGCCGGCCTCTCAATCTCCGGGTGCATAAAGAAGTACAGGTCCAGATACTTATCGGCCGAGCGCGTCCAGCTAAAGTCCTGGCTCATGGCCTGCGTGACCAGCTGGTTCCAGGCCTCGCGGTTATCCCAGAACAGACGCGCCGCGCGGAACACCGCGTCGCCCATTTCGTCGCCGTTAAAGTTGCTAAACGAAAAGCCCGTGCCCTCGCCGGTAAACTCGTTATACGGAATTACAGTGTCCTTCAGGCCGCCGGTCTCGCGAACAATCGGCAGCGTGCCGTAGCGCATGGCGATGATCTGCGACAGGCCACAGGGCTCAAACTTCGACGGCATCAGGAACATGTCGGCGGCGGCATACATGCGCTGCGACAGCGCCGGGTCAAACTCGATGCGAGCCGCCATGGTGCCGGGGTACTTGTCCTGGAAGTAGCGCAGGCCGTCCTCGTAGTCGCGGTCGCCGGTGCCCAGCACCGCCACCTGCACGCCGCCGGCCAGGATGCGGTCGAGCGCGTACATGACCAGGTCTAGGCCCTTCTGGCGCGTCAGACGCGTGACCATCACCATGAGCGGACGGTCGTCGCGAACCTCGAGCCCCAGCTCTTCCTGCAGCTTGGACTTGCACACGGCCTTGCCAGAACGGTCCTCCACGGTGTAGTTGGCGGCAATGCGCTTGTCGGTCGCCGGGTCAAAGCCCGCCACGTCAATGCCGTTCAAAATGCCCTGCAGCGCGTACGAACGTTCGCGCAGAACGCCGTCCAGGCCCTCGCCAAATTCGGGCGTCTGGATCTCGTTGGCATAGGTGGGGCTCACCGTGGTGATGGCGTCGGCATAGCGCAGGGCGCCCAGCATGTAGTTGATGCTGCAAGCGTCGCAACGCAGCTGCGAGGCGGCTGCCGGAATGTGCGCCACACCCAGGATGTCCTCCATCACGGTGTCGCTAAACTGGCCCTGGAACGCCACGTTGTGGATCGAGAACACGGTCTTAACGCGGTCATACAGCGGCAGGCCCTGATAGAATTCGCGCAAAAACACGGGCGCCAGCGCCGTCTGCCAGTCGTTGCAGTGCAGGATGTCGCACTCAAAGCCGGCCGGCAGGTGCTGCAGGCTCTCGGTGATAGCCTTGGAGAAGAACGCAAAACGCTCGCCGTCGTCAAAGAAGCCGTACGGATAGTCGCGCGCAAAGTAGCGCTCGTTGTCTATGAACATATAGGTGACGCCGTCGTGCTCGAGCTTCTCGAGACCGCAGTACTCATTGCGCCAGCCTAGGCTCACGTAAAAGTCGGAGAAGTGCTCCATCTGCGCCTTGTACTCGTCCTTGATGGTGGCGTACTTGGGCACCATCACGATGACTTCGGCGCCGGCGCGCACAAGCGCCGCAGGCAGCGAGCCTGCCACGTCGCCCAGGCCACCGGTCTTCACAAACGGTGCGCACTCGGCCGAGGCAAACACGATCTGCATCTTTTTGCTGGAATCAGCCATATTGTCTCCCATGTTGCAATTCGAGAATAGCCGCCTGGCGCTAACCGGGCGGCTATTCTACATGTTACGAGCGATGTTGCAGTGCCAACGTTAACGTACGATGGTGGTATCGGAAGTTAACGGAGCCTTGCCCAGCACCAGGATGTTCTCGGGCGTGCCGCGAAGCTCGGTGTTGGTGGGAACCACGTTGTTCTTGTCCAGGATGGCGTTCTCAACGCGGGCGCCACTCTTGATGATGCAACTCTGGTTGATGATCGAGTTGGTCACCGAAGCGCCTTCCTCGACCACGACGCCGCGCGACAGGATCGAGTTGCGCACGGTGCCCTTGATGATGCAGCCGGCCGAGATGATCGAGTTGCACGCGTGGCTGCCGGTCGCATAGCGCGAAGGCGGCACGTCGTGAGCCTTGGTCAGGATCGGGCGCTCGGGGTCGAAGAGCTGGTCGGCCACGGTCTGGTCGAGCAGGTCCATGCTGCGGCGATACAGCGACTTCTCGCTAAACACGCCCACGACCTCGCCCTTGTATTCGTAGCTGCAAACGTCGATGTTGCCAAAGTCGCCCTGGAGTGCCTCGAGCAGGTCCAGATAGTCAGCGGCCTGGTAGTGGTCGATGATCTCGAGCAGTGTCTCGCGGTTGACGATGCAGCAGTCCATAGACGCGTTGTCGCCATACACGACGCCGGCGCTCACGCCCGTCAGGCGGCCGTTCTCGTTGATCTGCAGCTTGGTCTCGTCATCGACGTTGCGCGTAGCCTTGCAGTACACCACAGTCATCTGGGCACCGGAGTTCTCGTGCGCGTCGATGATGGTGTTGAGGTCCATGTTAAAGATGATGTTGGTGCCCATCATCACAACGTAGGGCTTGTCCGAGCGCTGGAACAGCGTCTTGTTGGAGATGATGTCGCGCAGCAGGAAGCGCATGCCGCCCTTGGTGGTGCCATACGCGTTGCCGGGCACCATGAACAGGCCGCCCTTCTTGCGGTCCAAGCCCCAGTCCTTGCCCGAGCCCACGTGGTCGATCAGAGAGCGGTAGTTGCCCGGCATGACGACGCCGACGGTCTTAATGCCGGCATTCATCATGTTGGACAGCGGGAAGTCGATCAGGCGGTAGCGGCCCAAAAACGGAACGGACGCGATGGGGCGGTCCTTGAGCAGCACACTGCCGTAGGTCGAAGAGTAGTTAGCGGTGATATAACCGATGGCCTTGCGATTGATCATCGGATCATTCCCCCTTCCCGATAACGACGTCATTTCCAACGACGGCCGTATCCTTGGTGGTATCGACAGAGCCGAGCTTCACGCCCTCTTCGACCGTGGAGTTCTCGCCCAAAATAGCGCGGCAGATGTGCGCGCCGCTCTTAACGTGCGCACCCGGCAGCAGCACGGAGTCCTCGACCACGGCGCGCTCCTCGATGATGACATCGGTCGAAAGGATCGAGTGGCGAGCGGTGCCGTAGATCTTGCAGCCGTTGGAGACCAGGCAGTCGTCCAGGCGACCATCCGGGCCAATGTAGTGCGGCGGACGCGTGGTGATGTTGGACATGATGGGGAAGTGCTTGTCGAACAGATCGAATTCGGGGTTGTTGCCCAGCAGGTCCATCGAGGTCTCGTGGAAGCTGGCGATGGTGCCGACATCCTTCCAAAAGCCGTGGAACTCGTAGCTGTACAGGCGCTTGCCCTCGCCGAGCAGCTTGGGGATGATGTCCTTGCCAAAGTCGTGGCTCGAGCGCTGGTCCAGAGCGTCCTCCTCGAGCGCCTCGATCAGCACGTCGGCCGAGAAGATGTAGATGCCCATGGACGCGAGGTTCGAATCGGGCTTATCGGGCTTCTCGGTGAACTTGGTGATGCGGCCGTCCTCGGGGTCGGTGGTCAGGATGCCAAAGCGGCTGGCCTCCTCCCACGGCACGGGCATAACGCTCACCGTGAGGTCGGCGTTGTTCTCAATGTGCGTCTTGAGCATCTTGCGGTAGTCCATGCGATACAGGTGATCGCCCGAAAGAATCAGGACGTACTTGGGGTCGTTGGCCTTGATGTAGTCCAGGTTCTGCGTGATGGCGTCGGCCGTGCCCGCATACCAGGCGCCGCCGGTCTGCGTCTCGTACGGCGGCAGGATTGACACGCCGCCGTCGCGGCTGTCCAGATCCCACGCCTCGCCGGAGCCAACATAGGCATGCAGCAGGTAGGGGCGATACTGCGTCAGAACGCCCACCGTGTCGATGCCCGAGTTGGAGCAGTTGGAGAGCGAGAAGTCGATAATGCGGAACTTGCCACCAAAGCTAACCGCCGGCTTAGCGATCTTTTGGGTGAGTGCCCCCAATCGGCTGCCCTGTCCTCCTGCGAGGAGCATCGCGATGCATTCTTTCTTACTCATCGATTTCTCCTTCTGTCATCGATGTTCTTAAACCCATTAGCGACGGGCGTGACGTTGTGCCGCGCCCGTCGAGTAATGCCGTGCTGGCATAGGGGAGCTCGCGCGCCTTTAAGCGTGCCAGATCTCGTCGCGGTACTCGCGAATGGTGCGGTCGCTCGAGAACCAGCCAGAGGAGGCGGTGTTGAGCAGCGCCTTGCGGTTCCAGGTCTCCTGGTCGCCGTAGCTGTTCGTGAGCTTCTCCCAGGCGTCGACGTAGCTGCGGAAGTCGGCCATGACCAGGTCGGGGTCGTTGTTGTTCATGAGCTCGTTGTAGATGCTCTCGAAGTTGCCCGAAAGGCCCGCAAAGGTGTTGTCCTTGAGCTCGTCCATCACGCGGCCCAGGCGCTCGCGGTCGCCGTTGAGGGTATCCCACGCAAAGTAGCTGTTGGATGCCCAGAGCTGCTCGACCTCGGGAGCGGTCAGGCCAAAGATGGCCTCGTTCTCGCGGCCGGCCAGGTCGGCGATCTCGATGTTGGCGCCGTCATAGGTTCCTAAGGTCACAGCGCCGTTGAGCATAAATTTCATGTTGCTGGTGCCGGAGGCCTCTGTTCCCGCCGTGGAAATCTGCTCTGAAATCTC
>UQUX01000055.1 GCA_900544425.1 uncultured Collinsella sp. | reverse complement strand
CCCGCCGCAATCATATCGAGCAAAACCGGAGCTGCGCCCATGCCGACGCCTTCGGCCGACACGGCCGGCTCATGCAGAATCGCACGGGCGACGAGATGGGGTTCGGTGCGAAGAAGCTCCAGCGCCACCAACGTACCGGCGCTATGCGCAAGCACATTTGCCGGAGCGCCAACGTGTTCGATCACGGCTTGCAGGTCGGCGGCCTGAGCGGCAAGATCATAGCTGCCGTCTGCCGCATCGCTGCTGTCACCGCAGCCGCGGCGGTCGTAGGCAATTACGCGGTAGTTGCGGCTGAGCTCACAAGCGATACCGTCAAAAAATGTGCCGTCGACACAAGCGCCGTGCACGCACACCAGGGCAGGAGCATCAGGCGACACATCCGGGCCGGCATATTCGCGACAGGCAATCGTGGTGCCCGCATTCTCGACCGTAAAATCCATGTTGTGCCCCCATCATCAATGCTCATCCAGTTGCACGTCAGTGCGGTTGGATGGACCCGCATTGCCTTACATCTTGTTAACAGATTAACTTTACCCGACCCGAGGCTTTTCATGGCACGGCATAATGGGCGACGTGAAAAAACGAAACTTGTAAAGCAAGAGCCCGCACCTTGCTTTGGAGCCGATGCTATGCTTAGGCACAATTGTCTTGAGGAGCATATGCCTATGTCTACGTTTTTGAATGCCAGCCCCATCTTTGGGCCCGTTCGTAGCCGTCGCCTTGGTCTCTCGCTCGGCGTCAACATGATGCCGGCCAGCGGCAAAATCTGCACGTTCGACTGCATTTACTGCGAAAACGGCCTCAACGCCGAGCGCCCCTGCCATGAGCCGTACAACACAGCCGCCGTGGTACTCAACGCGCTCGAGGCAAAGCTGCGCGAGATGGCAGCCGAGGGCGAGCTCCCCGATGTGATCACCTTCGCAGGCAACGGCGAGCCCACCGCCGCACCGGAGTTTCCGCAGGCCATCGCCGGCGCTGTCGCGCTGCGCGACGAGTTTGCCCCAAACTCCAAGATCGCCGTGCTCTCCAACGGCACGCGCGCCGACCGTCCCCAGGTACACGATGCGCTCATGATGGTCGACGACAACATCCTCAAGCTCGATACCGTCGACCCGGCGTTTATCCAGCTGCTCGACCAGCCTGTTGGCCCCTACGACGTCGAGCACCAGATTGAGACGTTCGCAAGCTTTGACGGTCACGTTATTATCCAGACGATCTTTTTGACCGGCGAGTATCAGGGCAAGCTCATCGACAACACCGGCGAGGAGTACGTTGCCCCCTGGCTCGCGGCGCTTGAGCGCATTCGCCCACAAGAAGCGACCATCTACACGGTGGCGCGCGAGACGCCGATCGCCGGCCTTGCCAAAGCAGCGCCCGAGGTGCTCGACGCCATTGCCGCGCGCGTCCAAGCCCTCGGCATCCCCTGCCAGGTGAGCTACTAGCAAAACCACGCAGCAGCTAGTGCCCGCTATCCCGCCCCATCAGTTGCGGTGATATAGTTCCTATTTGTGCTGTTAAACCGCTTAAATCGGAACTATATCACCGCAACTTTTATGGACGCGTGGGTGGGCTATACTAGCTGCGGATGAAAGGAAGTTAGCCATGTATGACAAAGGACCCGTGCCCGGCCGCAACGACGCTTGCTGGTGCGGCAGCGGCAAAAAATACAAGAAATGCCATAGCGCCTTCGATGAGCGCCTCGAGCGCCTGTGGGAGGAGGGCTGGGAGGTTCTGCCCCGTACGCTCTACAAGACGCCCGCCGACATCGAGGGCATCAAGCGCTCCGCCGCCATCAACGTGGGCGTGCTCAACTACGTAGGCGAGCACATCGCCGCGGGCATGACCACCAACCAGATCGACCAGATGATCTACGACTACACCGTCGAGCACGGCGGTACGCCGGCAGACCTCAACTACGAGGGCTACCCCAAAAGCGTGTGCACCTCGATCAACGATGTGGTCTGCCACGGTATCCCCTGCGATACGGACGTGCTGCACGAGGGCGACATCATCAACGTGGACTGCTCCACGATCCTAGACGGCTACTTTAGCGACTCGAGCCGCATGTTCTGCATCGGCGAGGTCTCGGCCGACCGCCAGCGCCTGGTCGACGTCACCCGCGCCAGCGTGGAGGCGGGTCTGGCAGCCGTCAAGCCATGGCTGCCGCTGTCCGTGATGGCCGAAGCCGTGCAAAAGACGGTCGAGGACGCCGGTTTTAGCGTGGTGCGCGAGTACGGCGGACACGGCATCGGTAAGGAGTTTCACGAGGACCCGTTTGTGGGCTTTACCACCGAGGCACCCGATGTGGACACCATCATGGCTCCGGGCATGGTCTTTACCATCGAGCCTATGGTCAATGCCGGAGCGCCCGACATCAAGATCAGCAAGGGTGACGGTTGGTGCGTGCGCACCAAGGACGGCAGCGATTCGGCCCAGTGCGAGGTACAGCTCGTGGTGACCGAGGACGGCTACGAGCTGCTGAGCTGGTAACCGTGGATGCGCCGGATGCTGACGGGCACGCTCGTCTTGCATCCGGCGGTTTTATTTGAACGTTTTGCCTGATAAAACCTGCCAAAATAAACCTGTCCCTTTTTGGCAGGTCGAGCGGAGAGGACTGCTTGTGAACATCCTGGTTTTGCTGCCCGTCAATGACCGCCATCGCGCAATTCTTGAGTCGAGCGCTCCGGGCGAGGACTTTATCTACACGAGCTCCGACGCCGCCACGCGCGAGCAGGTCGCCGATGCCGACGTGATCTTGGGCAACATCGACCCTGACATGCTCACGGCATGCGAACATCTCCAGCTGTTGCAATTGCAGACCGCTGGCTATGACGATTACTTGGCCGCCGGCACCGTGCCGGTCGACGCCAAATTGTCTTGCTCGGTGGGCGCCTACGGCCAGGCCGTAAGCGAGCACATGTTTGCCATGGTCCTTTCCATGATGAAGCGCCTGCCCGGCTACCAGGACTTGCAGCGCGAGCATCGCTGGGAGGATTTGGGCCCGGTTACCTCGCTCAATAACGCCAACGTGCTGGTGCTGGGCGCGGGCGATATCGGCGGCCACTTTGCCACGCTCTGCCGCAGTATGGGTGCGCACGTCCGCGGCATCAAGCGCCATCCGCTCGTCTACCCCATTGTGTTTGAGGACATGGACGGAATGGATGCCCTGCCTGAGCGCCTGGCCGAGGCGGACGTCGTCGCATCCTTTATGCCCAGCACGCCCGAGACCCGCGGCCTGGCGAACGCCGAGTTCTTCGCCGCGATGAAACCGGGCGCCTTCTTTGCCAATGGTGGCCGCGGCGACCTTGTGGTCGCCGACGACTTGGTTGCCGCCCTGGAGTCGGGTCATCTCGCCGGTGCCGCGGTCGACGTCACCGACCCCGAGCCGCTGCCCAAGACAAGCCCCCTGTGGGATGCGCCCAACATGCTCATCTCGCCGCACGTCTCCGGCTGGTTCCACCTGGCCGCCACGCTCAATAACGTGGTCGACATTGCCGCAGAGAATCTGCGTCACCTGCAAGCCGGCGAAACGCTTCGCTGCTGGATCGAGCACTAAAAAGGCCGGCGCCCAAATGGGCGTCGGCCTTCTCATTTACGAATATGCAACCCATAACGTCGACGATCGTTTTAATTACAAGCTCAGGCCGGCACCATTGCTCTCGATAACATCCTTGTACCAGGCAAAAGAATCCTTGCGGTAACGTTTGCATTCGCGCGGGTCGTCATCGGTACGATCGACGTAGATAAAGCCGTAGCGCTTCTTGACGCCGTTGCTCGTCGACAGCAGGTCGAGCGCCGACCACGGACAATAAGCAAGCATCTCTACGCCGTAATCCATGGCACGCTTCATGGCCGCGATATGCTTCTCCAGGTAGTCGATTCGGTACGGGTCATGCACATGGCCATCCGCCGTGAGTTCATCGAACGCTCCCAACCCGTTCTCGCACACCATGAGCGGCTTGTTGTAGCGCATATAGATATCGCGCAGCAGGTACTCAAGACCGATCGGATCGATCGCCCAATCCCAATCGTTCGTATCGAGGTTGGGATTTTTGCACATCTCGTAGAACCCGGGATGGGTTTCGAACCCGTTGATGTCACCTTTCTTACCGGTGAGGTTCACGCCGTTCCAGCGCATCTGCTTGGAACCGTCGTCGGGACACCATCGCGCACATTCGCTCGCATAGTAGTTGATGCCGAGCATGTCAGACGTGCCACTCGCAATGAGCTCCATATCGCCCGGATCGATCTTGGGCGCCAAACCGTGACGTTCAAGATAGGCCATGGCAGAATCTGTATAGCGGCCCTTGAAGTAGATATCCAGGTAATAGCCGTTGCGCAGGTCGTGCGCGTTCTGCGCGGCCATCACGTCCTCGGCATGGGAGGTCAGGGGGTAAATGGGCGAATAGCCGATTACAGATCCCACCATGCCGTCGGGCACGAGCTCGTGAACCAAGTTGCACGCTACGGCATGCGCTAGGTTCATGTGATGGTTGATTTGGTAGCGCAGCTGATTGTCGCCCCGCATTTCCTCGGGGATAAAGCACTTCTGCGTCCAGTATTGAACGATGATCGATTGCTCGTTAATGGTCGTCCAATACTTGACCTGGCCCTTGAATTCGTTGATCACAAAACGGGCGTAGGTCTCAAAGTCGTCGACCACCTGACGTGAAATCCAACCGCCGTAACGCTCCACGAGCGCCCAAGGCAGATCATAGTGATAGAGTGTCACGATCGGCTCAATACCGTGCGCTAAAAGCTCGTCGATCAGGTCATGATAGAACTTGATACCAGCCGGGTTGACGGCACCCGTTCCGTCGGGGATTACGCGCGACCAAGCAATCGAGAAGCGGTACGCCTTGAGCCCCATCTCGGCCATGAGCGCCACATCCTCACGGAAATGATGATAGTGATCGCTCGCAATATCGGCCGTAGCAAACCCACGTTCCTCGTAACTGTGCTGGTTGATGATGTCCTGCTGAGACGGCTTCTTGCCATCCTCATACGCAGCGCCCTCGACCTGGTAGGCGCTCGTAGCGGCGCCCCAAAGAAACTTCTCCGGGAAAGCCGTGGTAGTGTATGCCATGGTTGTCTCCAATAATCGACGGAGCCCGAGCGGCGGACGCCAAGAAAAGGCGCCCGGCTCAGGTGACTTGACAGAAGTTAGCCCCGTTATTCCGCGGTCTGCTCCTTGATGGCGGCGCGCTTACCGAGCACAAACGTCGACACAAAGGCGCAGGCAAGAGACACGGCCATGACCGTGAGTGCAAGCGCAAGATTCGTGAGAGAACCGTCCGCACCGATATACGCCGGGAAAGCAATGAAGCTGCACGCCGTGATGACGTATTGCGTCATGCCGGTGATGCCGGCGATAATGCCGCCAATGCAGCCACCGATCATGGCGCCCACGAGCGGGAAGCGCTTGGTGAACAGCACGCCGTACACACCCGGCTCGGTAATAGAGCACATAGCCGTGACGCCGGCGCCCACCGCGACGGAACGCTCCTCCACCTTGGTCTCGACGGCTGCGGCGGCAAGGCACGCACCGGCGACGGCAAGGTTGGCAGCGGTCATGCCGGCACAGATGAGCGGGTCGGAACCGACCTCGGCCATAAGGATGAACTGCAGCGGGTAGAGCGCATTATTCATACCAAAGAAGACGAGGAACGGGGTGAAGCAACCCACGAACGCGACAGCTACAGCAGGGCAAGCGCGATAGACGTTGATGAGCACGTCAGCAAGCACAGTGCCCGCAGTGTAGCCAATGGGACCAAGGACGAGCAACGTAACGGGCACGGTCACTAACATGGTGAGCAGTGGGACGAAGACCGTGCGCAAAACCTCGGGCAGAACCCTCTGGAACCAGCGGTAAGCCACGGTCATGAGCAGCACGCCCAAGATGACGGGGAAGACCGTGGAGTTGTAACTCACCGCGGGAACGGCGAGACCAAAGAAGTCATAGACGGTATCATTGCCCTGACCAATGGTGTAGAAGAGCAACACCGCGCCCAGGAAGGCGCCGAGATAACCGTTGGACTTGAGACGCTGGGCGGCGGAAAAGCCGATAAAGACCGGCAGGAAATAGAATGTCGCCTGGTTGATGCAGGAAAAGAACTGATACGTGCCCGAATCGCTCGAAACGCCGCAGAAGTTAACGAGAAGCGTGAGTACAGCGCCCGTCAGACCACCGGCGACGATGACCGGGATGACCGGGGAAAACGTTCCGCCAAGGAATGAGAGGATAGCGTTGACGACACTTCCGTGATCCTTGTGGTCGACCTTTGCCGCCTGCGGATCGTCAACCGAGCCGCCCGCCGCAATGCCCTCGATCTTGAGAAACTCCTCGTAAAGACTCGGCACGTCCTGCCCGATCACAAACTGATATTCACCGTTCTGGACGACGAGCCCGATCACGCCGGAAACCGCCTTTGCCGCGCCCTCGTCAAACGTGCTGGCATCTTTAAGCTGAAGTCGCAAGCGGGTCATGCAGTGCGCGACGTTGGCAATATTTTGCTCGCCACCGCATGCGGACACGATGGCCGAGCACATCGCTGCATAGTCTTTCTTGGCTGCCATGAGGCCTATCCCTTCACCGTTGATGTAGTACATCTCAGCGCGCGCTTGCTGATGGCTGCATCATATAACGAACCCCTCTCGGCACGGGGTTCGGGATTTGGACCCTAGGCGAACCGAGCGAGCCCGGAACCGCCATAGAGAACAAAGTATCGGTTGTAGAGAAGATCGAAGAGATAGGTAATCCCGTACTGCGCGAACACGGTGCGCCCCTCCGTTGCCGGCGCCGGAGAGAGGCGAACGGCATATGCAAAGTTCGCCATGATCTCGCCATTGGCATCGACAGTGACGAGCACGCTCACGACCGGTGAATCTGCGAGAGCAGTGCGAACAGCACGTGCGTAATTTCCGTGCTCCGAGATAACGACGAGGACGTCGTCGCCGGCCAACGCTTCGAGTTGAGTGATATCGCCCGTCGAATCGGTGACGATATCGATTACTTTGTGCAGGTAGAGCATCGACTGTTGAAACTGTCTCACTGCGCCGCTCGAAAAGTCCGATGTGAGGATCACGATGCGCTTGGACCGATGCAACAGCCGCGCTAGGCGATCGAGCGTCTCCTCGGAAACAGCCTCGTTGATCGTACGGTCCATCTCGGCGAGCGCCGCAACGAGGTAGTCCCGGTAGTTCTCATGGTCGGTATAGCGTGAGAATAGTCGGCGGTGACGCGACCATTCCCACGAATAGGATTTAAGGTCCGAGAAGTTATCCAAACCAATCGATTGGCAGAAACGCCGAATCCCCGAACGCGATGTATAGCACTCCTCGGCTACGTCATAGACGTTGAGGTCGGCGAGTCGGTCGAACCGCTCCAGAAAATAGCGGGCGAGTGTACTGTCCATAGAGTCGTGGGGGCTTCGATTGACCACCGCGAGCAGTGAATTCATAAGACTGAAATGCCTGATAGACGGACGGCTGTCCTCCGGAGCGCGAACCGATTCGTCGACCTCGGTGCCCATGGCTACAACTCCACGCTTTCGGCGCCGTTGATGGTTAGGTTGCGCTCGTAGAAGGCGGTGAGGGCACGGATGGCGTACATCACGTCGCGCACGCCGCCGGTCTCGTAGCTCGAGTGCATGGCAAGCTGCGGCAGGCCCACGTCTACGGCATGCATACTCGCCTGCATATTGGACAGATTGCCAAGCGTGGAGCCGCCGGCCATATCGCTCTTGTTGGCGAAGGCCTGCGTGGGCACGTCGGCGTCATCGCAAATAGCCTGGAACACCGCGCGGCTAAAGGCATCGGTGCAGTAGTGCTGGTTGGCGGCTTCCTTGATGACGATGCCGCCGTTGAGCACAACCTGGTTGCGCGCATCGCACTTCTCGGCGTGGTTGGGGTGCACGGCATGCGCGTTGTCGCAGCTCACAAGCATCGAGGCGGCAAGTGCGCGATGGTACGACTCGTCGTCAAAGCCCAGCGATCCGTTGATGCGGCGCAGCGCGTCGGCCAAGAACGTCGACATGGCGCCCTGCTTGGTCTCGGAGCCCACCTCCTCGTTATCAAAGCAGCAAAAGACCGAAACGTCGTGCGCGTTCTCGGCACCCAAAAATGCCTGCAGCGAGGTGTAGGCGCAGGCCAGGTCGTCGAGCTTGGGCGTCGAGATAAACTCGTCGGCCCAACCCCAAATGCGCGCATCCTGACGATTGACCAGGAACAGATCGCGGCCCAAAATCTGCTCGGGCTCAACGTCCAGCTCATCGGCAATCAGAGCGTCAAAATCTCCCTGCTTGAGTTCACCGGCGCTGATGAGCGGGCACAGGTCAACGGCTCGGTTGGGAGCAAAGCTCTCGTTAACGCCACGGTTCATATGGATGGCAAGGCTCGGGATGATGGCGACTTCGCGCTCGGTGGCGAGCAAGCGACTCTCGATGCGGTCGCCCTCACGCACCAGCACGCGGCCCGCGAGCGCCAGCGGGCGGTCGAACCAGGTGTAGTCGATCATGCCGCCGTAGGCCTCGATGTTCAGGCGCAGCGTCTCGCCCGCGCCGTCGAGCTCGGGCACGGCCTTGACCTTAAACGTCGGCGAATCGCTGTGCGACGCCGCGAGCTGAAAATGATAGTCGCCGGCAACGCCGTCCTCGCCCCACGTCGCGGCCAGGTCCTCGCCCACCTTAAAGGCAACAACGCTCGAGGTGTTGCGCTGCGTGTAATAACGCCCGCCCGGCTCGATGTCCCACGCCGCGTTCTCGGGCAGGTAGGTAAAGCCCGCCTCGTCGAGCTCGGCCATAATGGTCGCCGCCGTGTGGAACATGCTGGGGCATGCCTCGATAAAGTCGATAAGGTCGTTGGCGGCCTCGATATCATCGGCAGTCACGTGCACGCGCTCGGGCGTTTCCTGATCCGTCATGCTCTCCCCTTTCGCTGGGTTGATGGTCCCCTCCAGCATACCCCGCCGCGCCAGCGCCGCGCCTTTCATTCCATGTTTAATCCCACGCCGCTCGCCAAGTTGAGCCATCATGCCCGTGCACCTTTTGCGACAATTACGCTAACAGGACGAGAGGAGCCGTCATGAAGCCACGTAACATTGCCATCGCCTGCGGTGTTGCAGGAACCGCCGTCGGCATCGCCATTGCCGCCGGTATCGTTTATCACAAACAAATCAAGTCCGCCGCGTCGCTCAAACGCTTGACTGACTATGCGGATGGCTATGACCTGTACGCGATCGACATCGCCTACGACTACGACCTCGACTGCATCATCGCCGCCGATGTGCGCGACGACCAGGCCTACATCGATGCTGTGGTGGCACAGGTGTTGCCCGGCGTGCCAGCACATGTCCAGGCGCCCCAGTTTGCCTGCAGCGCTTTTGTCGCCGTAGATGCCGAAGGCCGCGTGCGCACCGGTCGCAATTACGACTTTACGGACGACACCTCGGCGCTGCTGGTGCGCAATCACCCACGCGGCGGCTATGCCTCCATCGGGTTTACCGCCCTTAACAACCTGGGCGATAACACTCCGCTTGACTCCGTCGCCGGACGCGCCGCCGCACTCATGGGCCCGTTTGCCCAGCTCGACGGCATCAACGAATGTGGTGTGTCCATTGCCGTACTCACCCTGGATTCCAAACCCTGTGACCAGGACACGCAGCGCCCTGTCATCAATACCTCGCTCGCCATCCGTCTGGTGCTCGACCGTGCCGCCACCACGCAGGAGGCCGTAGACCTGCTTTCTGCCTACGACATGCACGCCATGGCAGGACGCGATTACCACTTCTTTATCAACGACGCCGCCGGTGACGCGCGCGTAGTAGAGTGGGATCCGCACGATCCGGACCGCGCTTTCAAAGCGACTCCTGTACGCCAGGTTACGAACTTCTATGCCTGCTATGGCGACGAAGTGCTGCCCAACCAAAAGAATGGCGAGCTGGGCCATGGTAAAGAGCGCGCCGTCGCAATCGCCGATGTCCTTGACGCCCATGTCGGTGCCCAGAACGAGGCAGTCGCTTGGAAGGCCCTACGCGCTGCGGCGCAAGAGCCCAATCCGGAAGACATCACCAGCAACACGCAGTGGTCGGTCGTCTTTGACAACACCGAGCCCGCTGCCGCCATCACGCTGCGCCGCCACTGGGGCGACGTCGACGCCTTCGCACTGTAAGGACCCAGGCTCGTCGACCTTACGCTCGCCTGACGTTGTTTACATTTCTATACGCTTGAGCTAACACGTTTTACCCCCGTATCAACAGTGTGCGGGGGTAAACTTATGCGCATGTTATAACTTGCCCGGAAGGATTCATCATGCTTAGGATCGGTCTTCTTACCAGTGGCGGCGACTGCCAGGCGCTCAACGCCACCATGCGCGGCATTGTCAAAACGCTTATGACCAATAGCGAAGAGCCTATTGAGATCTATGGTTTTGAGGACGGCTACCAGGGCCTTATCTACAGCCGGTTCCGCGTCATGACGCCCGCCGATTTTAGCGGCATCCTTACCCGTGGCGGCACCATCCTGGGCACGAGCCGTACGCCGTTCAAGCGCCTGGATATTCCCGAGGCCGACGGCGTCGAGAAGGTGCCGGCAATGGTCCACACCTATCATAAGCTGCAGCTCGACTGCCTGTTTATGCTGGGCGGCAACGGCTCCACCAAGACCGCCAACCGTCTGCGCGAAGAGGGCCTCAACGTTATCGCCCTGCCTAAGACCATCGATAACGACACCTGGGGCACCGAGCTGACGTTTGGCTTTACGAGCGCCATCGACGTCGCCACCAAGTGCATCGACGACATTCACACCACCGCTTCGAGCCACGGCCGCGTGTTCGTTATCGAGATCATGGGCCACAAGGTTGGCTGGATCCCGCTATACGCCGGCGTCGCGGGCGGCGCGGATGTCATCTTGATTCCCGAGATCCCCTACGACATGGATAACGTCATCAAGACCATCGAGCATCGCATGGAGACCGGCAGCCGCTTTACCATCGTGGCCGTCGCCGAGGGCGCTATCTCCAAGGAGGACGCGGCGCTGTCCAAGAAGGAGTACAAGAAGAAGCTCGCCGAGCGCACGAGCCCCTCGATTGTCTACGACATCGCCAAGGAGATCGAAGCCAAGACTGGTCGCGAGACCCGCGTCGCCATCCCCGGCCACACGCAGCGCGGTGGCCAGCCCGACGCTCAGGACCGCATCTTTGCGACCCAGTGCGGCGTCGAGGCCGCGCTTGGCTGCCTG
>UQUX01000054.1 GCA_900544425.1 uncultured Collinsella sp. | reverse complement strand
TCAAGTTTGCCCGTACCCCCGAGTACCAGGCCCTGTTCACCGGCGACCCGCAGTGGGTCACCGAGTCCATCGGCGGCATGGGTGTTGACGGCCGTACGCTCGTTACCAAGATGAGCTACCGCTACCTGCACACGCTCGAGAACATGGGCACCAGCCCCGAGCCCAACATGACCGTTCTGTGGTCGACCCGTCTGCCCGAGAACTTCAAGAAGTTCTGCGCCAAGACTTCTGTCGCCAGCTCCTCGATCCAGTACGAGAACGACGACCTCATGCGCGTTTACCACGGCGACGACTATGGCATTGCCTGCTGCGTGTCCTCCATGCGCATTGGCAAGGAGATGCAGTTCTTCGGCGCCCGCGCCAACCTGGCCAAGTGCCTGCTGTACGCACTCAACGGCGGTGTTGACGAGGTCTCCAAGAAGCAGGTCGGCCCCAAGTATCGCGCCGTCGAGGGCGATACGCTCGATTACGACGACGTTGTGGCCAAGTACAACGACATGATGAAGTGGCTCGCTGGCGTGTACGTCAACTCGCTGAACATCATTCACTACATGCACGACAAGTATTGCTACGAGCGCATCCAGATGGCTCTGCACGACAAGCACGTGCACCGCTGGTTCGCTACGGGCATCGCTGGCCTTTCCGTCGTGGCTGACTCCCTGTCCGCCATCAAGTACGCCAAGGTCCACCCCGTCCGTGACGAGAACGGCATCATCGTCGACTTCGAGACCGAGGGCGAGTTCCCCAAGTACGGTAACGACGACGACCGCGTCGACCAGATCGCTCACGACGTTGTGCACCAGTTCATGGAGTACATCCGCATGAACGACACCTACCGCAACTCCGTGCCCACGACCTCGGTTCTGACCATTACCTCCAACGTCGTGTACGGTAAGAAGACCGGCTCCACGCCCGACGGCCGCAAGGCTGGCCAGCCGTTCGCCCCGGGTGCTAACCCCATGCACAAGCGCGATAGCCATGGCGCCATCGCTTCGCTGTCTTCGGTTTCCAAGCTCCCGTTCCGCGATGCTCAGGACGGCATCTCCAACACCTTCTCCATCATCCCGAGTGCGCTCGGCAAGGAGGACCAGGTGTTCTTTGGCGATATCGACCTTGATCAGCTGGGCGAGTAACTATTGTTAGTGCTATACTAACAATAACGATTACTGATTAGTGCGCCGGTTTCGGCCGGCGCCTATCGATTGAAGGAGACACATTATGAAGGTTTCTGAAGTTTCCGAGACTCAGGCCGATAACCTGGTCCACATGCTCGACGCTTACGCCGAGAAGGGTGGCCACCACCTGAACATTAACGTCTTCAACCGTGAGACGTTGCTCGACGCTCAGGCTCACCCCGAGAAGTACCCGCAGCTGACCATCCGCGTTTCCGGCTATGCCGTGAACTTCCACACGCTCACCAAGGAGCAGCAGGACGAGGTCATTGCGCGTACCTTCCACAACAAGTTCTAAAGGGGTTTAACTCCCGCAGGATCGCCGGGCCGCTTTGGGTTACTTTCCAAAACGTCCTCGGACATGCAAAGGGCTCCGCTGCGCGCTTCGCGCGGCGGAGCCCTTTGCGTCCTGCGGAAATGTTTTGGAAAGTAACCCAAAGCGGCCCGGCGGGGGTCCTGTGTAGTCACCCTTTAGGCGGAACTCTCCTAATTATTTGGATGAGTCGTTTACTTGCTTGTGCTGTTACCGTCTTCCCGCTGTTGTTGGGGTATGCTTTGTTCGTATGTAAACGTTTGACATGTTGATGGGGGAGGGTGCTATGGCTCGCGAGGGCGCTCGTTCTAAGGATTCTGCTAAGCCTGGCATCAAGGAAGTTGCAGCGGTGGCGGGGGTTTCGCCTACTACGGTATCTCGCGTGCTTAATAATCGCGGCTATATTAGCCAAGAGACCCGCGATAAGGTCCATGCCGCGATGGAGCGCATCAACTATACGCCCAACGATATCGCCCGTGCCATGCTCAACGGTCGCCTGAATCTTATCGGTATGATCGTTCCCTTTGTGAGCAGCCCGTTCCATGCTCAGGTTGTGCAGGCGGTCGAGCGCACGTTAGCGGAAAACGGCTTTAAGATGTTGCTGTGCAACAGCGCCAATCGACCCGATCTTGAGCGTTCCTATATTGACATGCTCCGCCGCAATATGGTCGACGGCGTCATCGTCAACTCCCTCAATATCGGTGCCGAGGCATATGCCGAGATGGGCTTGAGCCTGGTTGGCATCGACTGCGATCTTGGCGAGGGCTCTGTCCAGATTGCAAGTGACAGCTATGGCATTGGCGAGCTCGCCACGCGCCGTCTGATTGATGACGGCTGCAGGCGTATCCTGTGCCTGCGCAGCAATAGCCGCATGCGCATGCCTGCCAATAAGCGTACCGATGCCTACCTCGATGTTGTTGAGCAGGCCGGTTTGTCCGCGCTTGTCCGTGAGGTTGAGTTCGTTAAGCCCGACGACGAAAAGGGCGCGGTCGTTGCGAAGATCCTCGATGAGAACCCCGATATTGACGGCATCTTTGCGGGAGACGATACGATGGCGGCCATCTGTCTCAACGTGATGAAGCAGCGCGGCTTGAGCGCTCCAGACGATATTAAGGTCGTGGGCGCGGATGGTGCCCGCCGAACTATGACGTTTATGCCTGACTTAACAACCGTACGTCAAGATATCGATCGCATCGGAGAGCTCGCGGCGCAATCCATCATCGCTCTTATTAACGGCGATAATCCCGAATCGAATATCAAGCTCCCCGTTGAACTCATTGAGGGCAAAACCGCGTAGTTCATCCCGTGCCAAAAGAATTCCTCAAACGCCTCTGATGACCGTTCACCGGCATATGTCAACCGTTTGCCGACGACTGGAACTGCGAAAAGACGTATTGGTGTGAAAACGTTTGACATATGAAAACGATTGACATATCTTGCCATTGTACCGAGTTAGTATGTCGTGGAAAGGAAGTCTCGGATGCACAAGGTGTATTACCAGCCTGAGGGAATTTGGGTAGGCGACATCATGCCGTACGGCGAGGACGGCACGTTCTATCTCTATCATCAGCGTGACACGCGTAACCCCGAACCTTTCGGAGAGCCGTTTGGCTGGGCACTCGCTACGACCAAGGATTTCGTCAACTACAAGGACTTTGGCGAGAGCCTTGAGCGCGGCGGCGACGAGGAAGTCGACCAGTACATTTATGCCGGCACGGTGTTTAAGGTGGGCGACAAGTACCATGCGCTCTACACTGGTTGCAATCGCGATAAGGTCCGCGCACGTTTGATGAAGCAGGTTCTTCTTCACGCAACGAGCGACGACGCCGTCAAGTGGGAGAAGAACATCGCCGAGACGCTGCTTCCGCCCCAGGAGGGTTACGATGACCGCAACTGGCGCGATCCCTTTGTGCTTTGGGATGAGGAGAACGAAGAGTACATGCTCATCCTCGGCACGCGTGTGGGCGAGGACAAGCGTCTGATGACCGGCCGCCTGGTCAAGTTCACCTCCAAGGATCTGACCAACTGGGAGTTCCAGGGCGACTGGTGGAACCCGGGCCTGTACACCATGTTTGAGATGCCTGATCTCTTTAAGATGGGCGACTGGTGGTACCTCGTCTTTTCCGAGTACAGCGACGGCAACAAGACCCGTTACCGCATGTCCAAGTCCATCAACGGTCCTTGGATTACCCCCGCTGACGACTCCTTCGACGGCCGCGCGTACTACGCCGCTCGCACCGCATTCGATGGCGAGCGTCGCGTTCTCTTTGGTTGGGTTCCTACGCGTGACGAGGGCGGCGACCCCAGCTCTTACCTATGGGGTGGCACCTTTATGCCCCTCGAGATCGTTCAGCGTGCCGACGGAACGCTCGGCACCAAGCTCCCCGACAGCATGCTTGGCGCCTTTGGCGAGGCTAAGGCAGTCGAGACCTTTGAGCTTTCCTGCGAGTCGGGCAAGGTCGAGCAGGTGCTCGCCGCGGATGCCGGCTCCACCTACTTGCTCGATGCCGACATTGAGCTCGGCGGTAACGCTGCCGGCTTCTCGGTCAAGTTCGCCGAGGACGCCGAGACCGGTCTTGCCTATGAGTTCCGCGCCAACCTGCGCGAGGGCAAGCTCGAGTTCACGCCGGCTCCCCAGTACCCGTGGTTCCAGGTCAACAACATGGGCCTCGAGCGTCCGTTGTTCTTTAAGGGC
This sequence comes from uncultured Collinsella sp., assembly GCA_900544425.1. Lineage (GTDB taxonomy): Bacteria > Actinomycetota > Coriobacteriia > Coriobacteriales > Coriobacteriaceae > Collinsella. Next base: position 7,180 of record UQUX01000054.1, on the reverse strand, counting down.
GAGGGCACTCACCATGTGCGTCTGGTCGTCGACGACGACATCGCGACCATCTTTGTCGATGATGTTGCGCTCAACGCTCGCTTCTGCAACAAGCAGGGCCAGGGTGTGGCGCTTACCGTCACCGACGGTGCGCTCAAGTGCGCAAACGCAACGATCGCGTCTCTGTAGCGGCAACGAACCGTTTTATGATTTAGAAAAGGAATGGAGAGGAACATGGACTACAAGGCAGTGTCCCAGCAAGTCGTCGACAACGTCGGCGGACTGGAGAACATCGAGGGCGCCACGCATTGCGTGACCCGTCTGCGTCTGGTGCTCAAGGATACGAGCAAATACAACAAGGCCGAGCTCGAGAACATCGATGGCGTCAAGGGCGTGCTGTACAACAGCGGCCAGCTCATGATCATCTTCGGTACCGGTACCGTCAACAAGGTTTACGATGAGTTTATGGCTCTGACGGGCGTTAAGGAGATCAGTGCTTCCGAGGTCAAGGGCGCTGAGGCGGACAAGAAGGGCAAGTTCTTCTCGGTCCTCAAGGTATTCTCGGACATCTTTATCCCCATCATTCCCGCCTTCGTCGGCGCTGCAATCATCATCGGCCTTAAGTCGCTGATCGTTGCCAACGGCCTCTTTGGCATGGAAGGCAGCCTCGCCGATCACAGCGAGTTCCTCAAGAACCTCGCAAGCTTCTTTGCCATTATCGCCACCACGTTCGACTACCTGCCTGTCCTGGTTATGTACAGCGCGGTCAAGCGTTTTGGCGGTAACCCGATCCTGGGCATCCTCGTCGGTATCGTCATGGTTCACCCGAGCCTTATGAACCGCAACACGTTCGTTATGGACCCGACGGGTGCTGAGTATTGGAACTTTGGTCCGCTATCCATTCCCATGGTTGCTTTCCAGGGCGGCGTATTCCCTGCAATCCTGACTGCCTGGTTTATGGCCAAGGTCGAAAAGATTGCCCAGAAGTACATCCCCGAGGTCGTTTCGTTCGTCTTTGTCCCGACCGTTACCCTGATTCTTGCTAACGTCGCCCTGTTCACCGTGTTCGGCCCGCTCGGCAACCTGATCGGTGACGTCCTCGCCGGCGTAATCGATATCCTGTACAACAGGATGGGCGTCTTTGGTGCCTTTGTCTTCGCCGCGTTCCTGCAGCCGCTCGTCGTTACCGGTACGCATCAGTTCATCCAGGGTATCGAGGCAAACCTTGTTGCCACGACTGGCTTCAACTACATCCAGGCCATCTGGTCGGTTTCCATCATCGCCCAGGGCGGCGGCGCCATCGGTATGTACCTCATTCACAAGAAGCACTCCAAAGAGCGCAACATCTGCATGTCGTCCTTTATCCCGACGCTGGTCGGAATCTCCGAGCCCGCTATCTTTGCTGCAAACATGCGCTATTCGATCATTCCGTTCATCTGCGCATGCATCGGTGCAGGCTGCGGCGGTGCCTTCGTCAAGCTCTTTGAGGTGCGCGCTATCGGTCAGGGTCTGACCGGCGTGCTTGGCCTGCTCATCGTCACGCCCGAGACCCTCGTGTGGTATGTGGCTGGCAATCTCATCGCCTTTATCGTGCCGATCGTCTTGATCTTTGCCTACAACAAGGCAAAGGGCGTGCCGACCACCGATGAAGAGGGCGCTGGCGCTGGCTTCGACGTTAGCTTCTAGTTGAGCCGTTCAGTGTAATCTGAGGATAAGTTCATTTGAGGAAGGGCGTTCGACTCGTGTGAGTCGAGCGTCCTTCCCCATAGACGAGAAAGTCAACGGCGATGTTAAATCAAAAAAACAAGGTGACACGCGCGGACTATGAGCAGTGGCGTGCCGGACAGGATGAGACGGCGGCTCGCATCGCGTCCGACCCCGATAGGCTTCTGTTCCATGTGGAGCCTGAGCTTGGCTGGCTCAACGACCCCAACGGTTTGGTTCAGATTGGTGATACGTATCACATCTATCATCAATACGATCCTTTCGATGCTGCGCATGGCGGTCCAGTGCTTTGGAACCATCTGACGACAAAGGATTTTGTGACGTACGAGAATCACGGCCCCGTGCTGTTCCCCGATTCCGATTTGGATTCGAGCGGAGCGTATTCTGGTTCTGCCTTTGTACGTGATGGCAAGATTCACTACTTCTATACCGGCAACGTCAAGCATTTTGACCGCGATGATTACGACTACGTGTTGACGGGCCGTGAGCAAAACCAGATTCATATGGTTGCCGAGAATCCCGACGAATTGGGCGAGAAGCGCATGGCTGTTGGACCAGTCGATTACCCCGACGATATCGGTACGCACGTGCGCGACCCCAAGATCCTTGAGCACGATGGTATCTACTACATGGTTCTGGGCGCTCGTACGAAAGACGACCGTGGCTGCGTGCTTGTCTATACTTCGCGTGATTTAGGGGTCTGGAGCTATGCGACGCGCATTGAGCTGGACGAGAACTTTGGCTTTATGTGGGAGTGCCCCGATCTGTTTGAGCTCGATGGCGAGCTTATTCTCGTTTGCTGTCCGCAGGGTGTGCCTGCCGATGGTTGGCGTTACCGCAATCCGCATCAGTGCGTGTGGTTCCCTATCGAGGCCGATTGGGAGGCGCCGAGCTTTAAAATCGTCGGGCAGGGCATGCCCCCGATGGTCGATGCCGGTTTTGATTTCTATGCTCCGCAGTCCTTTGAGGATGCTGCAGGCCGGCGTTTGATGATCGGATGGTCGGGTTGCCCCGATGCGACGGCAGAAAACCCGACGGTGGCGCGCGGGTGGCAGTGCGCGTTGACGGTGCCGCGAGAGCTGAGCATGCGCGATGGTAAGCTCTGCCAGCAGCCGGCGCACGAGATTGAGAGGATGCGCGGCGACTGCGTTCGCGCGACAGGCGGTGAAACCGTTGAGGAGCCGGGCCGCCTGTTTGATCTTGTGGTTTCCTGTGAGGGCGCCAAGATGGTCGAGCTCGAGATTCGCAAGGGTGTCTTTGTGCGCTATGCAGACGGGATGCTTACCCTCGACATGGGTGACGAAGGCTATGGGCGCGACCAGAGGTCGATCGAGCTCAGCGAGCTTCGCGACCTGCGCGTGCTTTCGGACACTACGATGGTCGAGATTTTTGCAAATGGCGGCGAGGCGGCACTTACGAGCCGTACCTATTCGCCGGCGGTTTCGGCGATGGGGTTGCATGCCGAGGGTGCGGCATCGATGAATTTCTACCGCCTCGTGCATTAACCGTGCATGGGGCACGATTGGACTTGCTGGGCGAAATGAATCGCAGTTGCCGCGGCCAACTACCGTTTATCGCGTATAGCGACCGTTTGCGGAGTAAGTAACACTTAGTAATAAACCGTGTAGAATCTCAGGTTAGCACGGAGTTTTCCAGGGAGACGCTGTCCTTTGTTGTGCGCAAGGGGCGGCGTCTCTTTGGCGCTTGGACGCCGTTGTGCAACAGTGCGGCGGCGCGTGCCATGTATTGAAAAGCCAATGTCGAGATGGGTCGTGATAATAATGGGCAAGTACGTAATCGTGGTTGAGTCTGGGTCGGATGTGACGCCGGAGCTCTGCGAGCGCTACGGCATCGTGCGCGTGCCCATGCATGTCACGATTGGTGACGAGACCGTCGAGGACGGCTCCATCGATCCGCTCGAGATTTACTCGCGCTGCAACGAGTTTGGCGTAATGCCCAAGACCAGCGGCTGCGCGCCTGCAGATTTTGCGCACGTATATGACCGTATCCATGCCGAGCAGCCCGATGCGACCATTCTGCATCTTGCGTACTCCGAAGTCACGACTTGCTCGCATCAGTCCTCCAAGATTGCGGCTAAGGGCCGCGACTACGTATTCTCCATGGATACGCGTTTTGTCTCGGTGGGCCAGTCGCTCGTTGCCGTCGAGACCGCCAAATACATCGAGGCTCACCCCGATGCCACCGTCGACGAAATTTTCGCCTTCACCAATTCGGTGATGGACCGTGTGCTGCTGGGCTTTGTTCCTACCGACCTAGCCTTCCTTAAGGCGGGAGGTCGTCTGTCCAACGTGGCATTCCTTGGCGCCCACCTGCTCAAGATTAAGCCCTGCATTGAGGTGACGGGCGGTAAGTTTGTGGCGACCAAGAAGTTCCGCGGCTCTATGCTCAAGTGCGCCCGCGCCTTTATTGACCACATGGTTGCGAAGGGCGAGATTGACTACTCGCACATTGGCCTGGCGTATTCGGTAGGCCTTTCCCAGGAGCTGCGCGACGACATGGAAGTCTATGCGCACGACCTGGGCTTTAAAGACGTTACCTGGACTCAGGTCGGCGGTGTCATCTCGAGCCATTGCGGCCCGACCGCCTTCGGTGCGGTGCTCACGCTCAAGGCGTAAAGGCTGTAGGCGAGCATTCTTCGCCTTCACATCTCGACATGGGCTCCCGTCACGGTAATGGGGGATAGATTAAAACGTGCCATTCTAGCCCGAGACGTTTAAACGCAAACGTATGGGCTAGAATGGCTCTGGCATTTATGTAGCTAAAATCAAAGAGAGGCAAGGTAGCGGGAATGGCTGAGATGACGCTCGAGGGTGTGGACGCTCGTCCTGAGGACTCCGCGTTTGCCCTGGGCCGCGTGCATTCGATTGAGACGATGGGAACGGTCGATGGACCCGGCATCCGCTTTGTGGTGTTTGTTCAGGGCTGCCCCATGCGTTGTGCGTATTGCCACAACCCCGATACCTGGTCGGTTAACGGCGGCACCATGGTGACCGTCGAGCACCTGATGGACGAGTTTCAGAGCAACCATGAGTTTTACCGCAGCGGTGGTATTACGGTATCCGGCGGCGAGCCGCTCCTGCAGCCTGAGTTCTTGGCCGACCTGTTCCGCGCCATGCACAATAACCCCGACGGCCGCGTGCATACCTGCTTGGATAGCTGCGGCTATGCGTTCGATCCCGCGCATCCCGAGAAGTTCGATGCCGTACTCAACGAGACCGATATGGTGCTGCTCGACATTAAACACGCCGATCCCGTCGAGCATAAAAAGCTGACCGGTTGCGATCCCGCACGCATCCTGGCGTTTGGTGACGAGCTCGCGCGTCGCAAGATTAAGGTCGTTATCCGCCACGTGGTGGTGCCGGGTATCACCGATACGGTGGAGGAGTGCGAGGCGCTCGGTCGCTTGATTGCCCCGTGGCATAACGTGGTCGGCCTGGAGATGCTGCCGTATCACACGATGGGCGTCGTCAAGTATGAGCAGCTGGGGATTCCCTATAAGCTCGAGGGCGTTCCCCAGATGGATACCGCGCGCATGCCCGAGCTACGCAATGCCGTCATGATGGGCATGAAAAAGCGCCGCGCGGAACTCAAAAACGCCATCGGCTAGCGAGCCATTTTCGCTCCCCAAGGGCACTCACTCATTGGGGACAGACTTAAATGAGTGCCCCTGGGCACCAAGTTGATTGCCAAAGAGCCCTGTCAAGTTGCGGTGGAATAGTTCTTGTTTTTCGGCTTATGCCGCCCAAATAGGAACTATTCCACCGCAACTGCGTTTTGGGCGGAGATGCGCAACAGAATCGGTGTATTTGCATAGAAACGCTTGTGGTTTCTTTAAAGACGCCTTAAACGCCGCTGAATATCTTTGGAAAGAAATGCCTGCTCGGTATTATGCTGCTCGTATATAAAACGGTAGCAATCAGGAGACCACGTGCGAAATAACGCATCGCGGGACGAGTATGTGCCGCAGCATAGCAGCAGATATGAGACGAAGGGCACGTCTTCGCGTGGCCTCGCTGACGCTCGCATCCGCGTGACGAAGATTGCTGCCATTGGGATGCTAACGTTGGCGGTTATTATCCTCGGAATTACCGCCAAAACCTACGCGTCGGAGCGAATGGCACACTCAGATGCGTCAACGGTGCAGACGCAAAACAAAAAGGTCTCTGAATCTAAAGCCACCGCAAGTCAAACCCTGTCGACAGCGAGCCTCAAGACGAGGCTTTCGAAGGCGGACTTTAACGATATTCCCTCAGGCGATACCGTGCAGACCTTCTCACTGGTTGATGACCAGATCCCCGCCCTGGAGGATGAGAGCCTCGCCGCGCTCCAAGATGCCCTTGATCAGGCCCAGGAATTGGGCGATGTGGGCGTGGTGTTCTACGACCTGTCAAGTGGCAAGGGCGTGACGTATAACGCCGATGTCGAGGTTTACGGTGCGAGTAGTTATAAGGCGCTCTATGTGCTCTACGTCTGTGAATCCCTGGTCGAGACAGGGCAAGTATCGCTCGATGATTCCCTTGGCACCTATGGCGGCTACAACATGGGCTGGCAGACGGTGCGCAACCTGATTGAGGCCGCGGTCGTTAATTCGGACAACGATTCGTTTGTTGCGTTACGCGCGGCGTTTGACCGTATCGATTACGAGGATTGGATTGCCGCGCTCGGCGTCGAAGACGAGGTCGCGCTCGATCCGATGAGCGATTTCCCAACCTACTGCGCGCGGACGTCGGCCAAATTGTGGCGCGAGATGAGCGAGTATCTGAGCTGTGGCAGTGAGACCTCCCAGTGGTTATCTGAATTGCTGTCATCAACATCGCGCTCATTTATCCGTGACGGCATTGCGGACGACCAAGCCTTGGTGCGCAACAAGGCAGGCTGGATTAGCGAGGATGGTTGCTATTCGACATGCGATGCGGGCCTTATCGACATCGATGGCCGTACCTATGTCATGAGCATCATGACATCGATGCCGTGGAGCGACCGCTCGGGCGAGGTTACGGCTGCGATTGCAAAGGCTCTGTTTGATACGCGAGCTGCGCTGGCCTAGCGTGTTCGTTTGACGAGGTCAAACAAAATGCTGGTACCATACCGTGGTTGAGAATTTCGTATAGGTTTGGGGAATGGCATGGCTACCATCGCGATTATCGGTGCACTCGAAAAAGAGATCATGCAGATTAAGGAAGAGCTGAGCGACGTTTGCGAGGCACAGGAGGCAGGCTTGACCGTTGTGAGCGGTGAGTTCGACGGCCTGACGCTTGTCGCCACAACGGCGGGCATGGGCACGGTGAATGCCGCTGCCGCAACACAGCACCTCATTAGCAAGTATGCTCCACAGGCAGTTGTGCTTTCGGGTATCGCGGGCGGTTTGAACCCCAAACTCCATATCGACGACGTGGTCATCGGCAAACGCCTGCGCTATCTGGATACCGATACCGCGCTTATCGCCGAGTCTGCA
>UQUX01000053.1 GCA_900544425.1 uncultured Collinsella sp. | reverse complement strand
CTCGGTAGCCGTCCCATCGGGCCTGGCCGGGCGGCACGGGATAACTTTTCGCTCGGTCAGGTCCTGCGCAAGACGAAAGCCACATTAAGTGGCTTTCTTTGCGTGCGGAATCTACGAAAAGTTATCCCGTGCCGCCCGGCCAGGCCCTAGGTTTACTTACCTGCCGCCTAGATGGCGTCTTGGTGTCTAGATACTTGGCTGATTTTTTTGGAATGAAGGGGGCTCCTTGTTGGCAAGGAGCCCCCTTCTGCTTTTGGTTACTTTGGGTTTGTTGGTGCTTCTTTATTTGGCATCGGCCCAGGTTATGCCGGTGCTGGCTTCGGCGATCAACGGTACACGGAGGTCTACTACGCGCTCCATGACGTCGCGGACCATGGCGGTGAGGCGCTCGACTTCGTCGATAGGGCACTCAAAGTCCAGTTCGTCGTGTACCTGCAGAATCATATGGGCGGCAAAGCCCTCTTCTTCCAGGCGGCGGCTTACGCGGGCCATGGCGATCTTGATGATGTCGGCGGCGGTGCCCTGCATGGGGTGGTTCATGGCCGTGCGCTCGCCAAAGCCGCGGAGTTGCGGGTTTTTGGCCTTGAGCTCGGGAATATGGCGTCTGCGGCCATACATGGTCTCGGCATAGCCCGTCTGCTTGGCGCGCGCCACCACATTGTCGAGGAACGTGCGCACGCCCGGGTAGGCCTCGTAGTAGCGATCGATCATATCGCGCGCCTCGGCCATCGAGATATGCAGCGACTGCGACAAACCGTAGGCCTGCTGGCCGTACACGATGCCAAAGTTCACGGCCTTGGCGCGGCTGCGTAGGTCGGGAGTCACCTCGGACACCGGCACGCCAAACACGCGCGCTGCCGTCTCGGCGTGGAAGTCCTCGCCCTCGTTAAAGGCGCGCACCAGGTGCTCGTCACCCGAGAGATGCGCCAGCAGACGCAGCTCGATCTGCGAGTAGTCCACCGCCAAAAAGACGCTTCCCTCGCCTGCCGAAAACGCCGTCTTGACGGTACGCCCCAGCTCCGAGCGCGTCGGGATGTTCTGCAGGTTGGGATCACTCGAAGACAGACGCCCCGTCGCGGTGATGGTCTGGTTGTACGTGGTATGCACGCGACCGTCACCACGGCGCAGCGGGCCCAGCGTATCCAGATAGGTGGACTTGATCTTGGACTTCTCACGCCAGTCCAAGATCAGACGCACGATCTCGTGGTCGCGGGCAAGATCGCTCAGCACTTTCGCGTTGGTCGAATAGTAGCCGCGCTTGGTCTTTTTGAGGCCCTTGGTCGGAAGCCCCATAACGTCAAACAGCACATGCGAGAGCTGCATGGGACTGCCGATATTGAACGTCTCGTCGCCGGCCAGATCGCGAATGCTTCGCTCGACCTCGGTGATCTGCGTCGCCAGGCCCTCGGACAGGCTGCGCAGGCGCTCGGGGTCCACAAGCATGCCCGCGCGCTCCATCTTGGCAAGTACCGGAACGAGCGGCATCTCGATACCATCGAACACGTTGGCGGCGTTCTCGCGGGCCATGCGGTCACGCAACGGCGCGATCAACGCCAGCGTCAAGGCCGCCGTGCGAGCGGCGGGCGAAGGAGCGTCCTCACCAGCACCCTCTGCGCCACGCGCCGCAGGCAGCGTCATTTGCAGATACGTATCGGCAAGATATGCCTCATCGAACTCGGAGCGATCGGAATCCAGCAGGTAGGCAGCGACCACGGTATCGAAGATACGCGTGGAATCGGCAGCGAGCGGATCCATGAGCTCGGGCTCAGAGGAATCGATGGGCGAAAGCTCATGCAACAGCGCCTTCATATCTGGGCTCGCCACACGGCCCTCCATAAACAGACGCGCGAGCACGCCGGCAATCACGCCGTGGACTAAGTTGAAGCCCTCAACCTCAGCCGCCGCACCACCGTCGCCCTCCTCGAGCGCGAACAGACCCTTGGACGTCGCCAGCCACAGCGTGCGCGTCAGCCCAAAGAGCGCGCCCTCTTCCTTGTCGTCGTCTACCACGGCGGCGACCCACTCGCCGGCATCAATCGCGCGGGAAATCTCAGCCGCAACGGCACCAAGCGCGTCAGCATCGCCCGCGGCCGCGCGAACCATCGCAGGCATCTCAAACACACTGGAGGCAGCAGCAGCCCCGCCCTCACCGCCGATCAGCGCCAAGAAACGGTTCTGCATGGCGGTGATACCAAGCGTTCCCAGCGCCGCGGACACCTCGTCGGCAGAAAACGCCGGAAAGGACGTCGCCTCAAAATCGAGCTCGACGGGCGCATCGGTGCGGATGGTCGCCACCTTACGGCTCAGCAGCGCGTCATCGATGTGCGCGCGCAGGTTTTCGCCCATCTTGCCCTTGACCTCGTCGGCGTGTGCGATGACCTCGTCCAGGCTACCGTACTGTGCAATGAGCGCGCTCGCCTTTTTGGGGCCGATGCCCGGCACGCCGGGGATGTTATCGGACGTGTCACCCTTCAGACCATAAAAGTCGGGCACGAGCGCCGGTGTGATGCCGTGATACAGATCATCCACGCTCTCGGGCGTCATGATCGCCACGTCGGACAGGCCCTTGCGGGTCGAGACCACGTTGACGTGCTCGGTCACGAGCTGATACATATCGCGATCACCGGTCACCAGCAGCATGTCACAGCCGGCTTGCTCGCCCAGGCGCGCCATAGTGCCCAGGATGTCATCGCCTTCCCAGCCCTCGGACTGCAAAATCGGCACGTTGAGCGCGGCGAGCAGCTCCTTAATCATGGGAAACTGCGCGTGCAGATCCGGGTCCATGGGCGGGCGCTGAGCCTTGTACTGCGGCAGCATCTCCATGCGCACGCGCGGCTTGCCCTTGTCAAACGCCACGACAACGCCGTCGGGATTAAAGGCGTCAATCATCTTGAGGAACATATTCAAGAAGCCAAAGATCGCGTTGGTGGGACGACCGTCCGGCGCGTTCATGGTGGGCGGCACGGCGTGGAAGGCGCGGTGCATGAGCGAGTTGCCGTCGATGACGGCAAAGGTACGGCGCTTGTCAGACATATTGAATACCTCGCTTTGGGCTGAGCACGGTTTGCTCACACCAGTTTACACGCTCCCCGCCCCACGGCCACCGCACATCAGGCTTCCCTGCCGCCGCGGGCCCGCGCGTGATACTATGGCTCACGGTACATCAACCAGCACGATCGATCCGAAAGGAGCCTGCGTCATGGAGCGTCCCTGCGCATGGAAAAAGTACACGCCACAGCAGATCGAGGAGCTCGAGGAGCTTTGCCGCGGCTATAAGCAGTTTTTGAGCGAGAACAAGACCGAGCGCCTGTGCGTCAAGACCGGTATCAAGATGGCCGAGGAGGCGGGCTACGTCAATCTGGAGACCGTGATCGCCGAGGGCCGCGCGCTCAAGGCCGGCGACAAGGTGTACGCCGCCAATCACGGCAAGGACCTCATGCTCGTCAACCTGGGCACCGCCCCGCTCGAGCAGGGCTTTAACATCCTGGGAGCCCACGTGGACTCGCCGCGCCTAGACCTTAAGCAGAACCCCGCCTTCGAGGCCGGCGACATGGCTTATCTCGACACGCACTACTATGGCGGCGTCAAGAGCTACCACTGGGTCGCTTCCCCGCTCGCACTCGTGGGCGTCATCTGCAAAAAGGACGGCACCACCGTCGACATCAACATCGGTGACAAGGCAGACGATCCGGTCTTTACCATCTCCGACCTGCTGATCCACCTTTCGAGTGAGCAGATGGCCAAGCCCGCCAAGGACGCCGTCGACGCCGAGATCCTCGACGTGATCGTGGGCGGCCGTCCCATCAAGTTCGATGAGGACGACAAGGACGCTCCCAAGGAGCCCGTCAAGCAGATGTTCCTGGATATCCTCAAGGAGCAGTATGACGTCGAGGAGGAGGACTTCCTCTCCGCCGAGATCGAGGTCGTGCCCGCCGGCCCGGCCCGCGACATGGGCCTCGACCGCTCCATGATTCTGGGCTATGGCCACGACGACCGCGTCTGCGCCTATCCGTCCATGCTCGCTCAGATCAACGTCGCCAACGTGGAGCGCACGAGCATCACACTCATCGTCGACAAGGAGGAGATCGGCTCCGTGGGTGCCACCGGCATGACGAGCCGCTTCTTCGAGAACACCGTCGCCGAGATCATGACGCTCGCCGGCGAGGATAGCCCGCTGGCCCTGCGCCGTGCACTCGCCCACAGCCGCATGCTTTCCTCTGACGTGTCCGCCGGCTTCGACCCGGGCTATGCCGGCAAGTTCGAGACCAAGAACGCAGCCTTTATGGGTCGCGGCCTGTGCTTTAACAAGTACACGGGCAGCCGTGGCAAGGGCGGATCTAACGACGCCGACGCCGAGTACGTGGCCCTCGTCCGCGACATCATGGACGAGGCCGGCGTGGACTTCCAGACCTGCGAGCTCGGTCGCGTCAACGCGGGCGGCGGCGGCACCATCGCCTACATCATGGCCAAGTACGGCATGAACGTCATCGACTCCGGTGTTGCCGTCCTGTCCATGCACGCCCTGTGGGAGGTCGCTAACAAGGCCGATATCTACGAGGCCTATCGCGGCTACAAGGCCTTCATCGAGCGCGCCTAACCAACCCTTCATCAGTTGCGGTGAAATACGGACTAAACTGGCCCATAAACGGCCAAAACAGACCGTATTCCACCGCAACTTCTTTTTTGGTAGAGGAGAGTCCATGCTGCAGGTCATCATTTCGCCCGCCAAGCAAATGCGCGCGGCCCAAGATGCTTTTGAAGTCCTGGGCATTCCGCCTTTTGTGCACGAGACGGATCGCCTCCACCGCGCACTGCTAGATATCGAACGGGATGAAGGCAGCGGCGGCCTGCAGACACTATGGAACGTGAGTGACAAACTGCTGGGGCCTTGCCTCAACACCCTGCATGAGTTCAGGCCCATCCTGAAAAACGGCGATCTCGACAATCCCGCACTCGCCCGTCACCTCTTCCCTGCCGTCATGTCCTATCACGGCATTCAATACCAGAGTATGGCGCCCGAGGTGATGGATTCCGCGCAGCTCGCATGGCTGCAAGACCATCTGTGGATCCTCTCCGGCCTCTACGGGTGCGTTCGTCCCTTTCATGCCGTCGAACCGTATCGGCTGGAGATGGGCGCGAAGCTTGTCGTCGACGGTGCCCGAGACCTCTACGCATTTTGGAGCGATAAGCTCGCGCGGGCTATCGCCCCGGCAGGTTCAAACACCACGATCGTCAACCTCGCCAGCGTAGAGTATGCCAAAGCCGTTCTGCCCCACCTCGCGGGCGACGCCACAGCCGTCACGTGCCTCTTTGGCGAGGGTATCCGCAACGGGAAGCCCATCCAACGGTCGACCGCCAGCAAAAAGGCGCGCGGCTCCATGGTGCGGTGGATGGCAGAAAACAAGCTCGAGGATGCAAGCGAACTTACCGCATTCAACATCGGCTATCGCCACGTCCCCGAGCTTTCAGACAAAAACACCCTGGTTTTCATGAACGCGCAGGCACTATAGGCCCGCCGTTTCCAAACACCCCGTTACTCCGCCAAGCCATCGGCCTTTGCAATCTCGCTCGTCGAGCCATTTTGGTAGGTAATCTTAACGTGCTCTACGTCGGATACCGTAACGCCCGACGGAGGTTCCAGACGCCACTCCGTCAGAGCGATATCCATGGTCGTGGGCACATCGCCCTGATCTTTGAGCTTCACCATGAGTGTTTTGAGTGCCTCATCAAACGTCACGCGTTCGATTTCTTCGCCCGGAATAGACCCGCCGCTCAACTGCAGCTGCACAAACTCGTCGCGCGGATACCAATAGTCGCCCGGCGCGGCAACGGTATTGCCGCCCGCGACCTTCACTGTCATGATCGGCAGGGCATCGTCGGCCTCAAACTCCCACGCAGTGCCGCCGCGACCACCAAACGTCCAGATACAAAAGGCAATCACCAGCACGGCAAGCACCGCAAAACCAATCGCGACCAACCCATGGTGCGCGCGGCTCTCCTCGGCCGATACATCCCATTGCGTCTCACGATATAGATGCTTGTCTTCCATGTTCGCCTCCCCACAGGCACGCTCGTTGGCCCAATCGTACCCATTCAGGCTATACTTGAGCCCATGACATAAACGGGGAGCTTGTAGGACAAGACGGCAGGCTGAGATTGGGCGCGCCCGCCCTGACCCGCAAACCTGATATGGGTAATGCCAACGAAGGGAGCCGTGCCAATGAGCACACAGACCGAGCCCAAGCTCGTCACGCAAATCGACTTCGCCCGCGCCGGGCAAATCACACCGCAGATGAAAGAAGTCGCCGAGCGCGAGCATCGCGACCCCGAGTACATCCGCGAGCGCGTGGCCGACGGCCGCATCGCCATCCCCGCCAACATCGTGCACATCAAAAAGGGCATGCGCGCCTTTGGTGTCGGTGAGGGCCTGTCCACCAAGGTTAACGTCAACCTGGGCATCTCGGGCGACAAGGCCGATGCCGCCGAGGAATGGAAGAAGGTCAAGATTGCCGAGGACTTTGGCGCCGACGCCATCATGGACCTCTCCAACTCGGGCAAGACGCGCCAGTTCCGCCAGCAGCTCATCGACGAGACGCCGCTCATGGTGGGCACCGTCCCCATGTACGACGCCATCGGCTACATGGAAAAACCGCTGGTCAAGCTTACCAAGGATGACTTGTTCGAGGTCGTGCGCGCGCACGCCGAGGACGGCGTGGACTTTATGACCATCCACTGCGGCATCAACAAGTCGGTCACCAAGACCTTTAAGGAGACCGGCCGCCTTATGAACATCGTCAGCCGCGGCGGCTCGCTGCTGTTTGGCTGGATGGAGGTCACCGGTAACGAGAACCCGTTCTATGAGTTCTACGATGAGTTGCTCGAAATCTGCCACGAGTACGACGTGACGATCTCGCTCGGCGACTCCTGCCGCCCGGGCTGCCTCTACGATGCCACCGAGACCGCCGAGATGATCGAGCTGGGCAAGCTGTGCAAGCGCGCATGGGCCGCCGGCGTCCAGGTTATGGTCGAGGGACCGGGCCACATGGCGCTCGACGAGATCGCCGCCAACATGAAGCTGCAGAAGCGCCTGTGCCACAACGCCCCGTTCTATGTGCTCGGGCCGCTGGTGACCGATATCGGCGTGGGTTACGACCACATCACCGCAGCCATCGGCGGCGCCATCTCCGCAAGCTCCGGCGCCGACTTCCTGTGCTACGTGACGCCGGCAGAGCACCTATGCCTGCCTAACGCCCAGGATGTGCTCGACGGCCTCATGGCCACTAAGATCGCCGCACATGCCGCCGATATCGCCAAGAAGGTGCCGCACGCCCGCGACATGGACGACAAGATGGGCCAGGCACGCCGCAAGCTCGACTGGGATGCCATGTGGAAGTGCGCGCTCGACCCGGTCACCGGTAAGAAGCGCTACGAGGAATCCCCTGCCGCCACCGAGGGCACCTGCACCATGTGTGGCAAGATGTGCGCCGTCCGTACCGTCAACAAGATCTTCGAGGGCACGACGATCGACCTGGGCATGGAGGACTAGCCCTATCGCCGCGATCGCCTATAAGCTCACCGCAGCACCCGTCAATTGTTGACTTGTGAACAATTGCTTACATTTGCGTAAAGATTGCATCGCCCGCCCGGGATCGGCATACAGCCGGCCCGGGCATCTTTATAATGCAGGCTTAAAGACCCATTTGAATCCAACCGGACAAGGAAGCGAACATGGATCGTAGCAAGGTACCTGCCGTCCTGTCCATCGCAGGATCCGATTCCAGCGGTGGTGCCGGCATTCAGGCCGACATCAAGACCATCACGGCGCACCGCCTGTATGCCGAGACGGCCATTACAGCCATCACCGCACAGAACACCCTGGGCGTCACCGCCGTGCAGGATATCTCGCCAGATATCGTAGCTGCGCAAATCGACGCTGTCTTTGACGACATCCGCCCGAGCGCCGTCAAGATCGGCATGGTATCCTCTGCCGAGATTATCGAGGTTATCGCCGACCGCTTGAGTGCCTGGGACGCACAAAATATCGTCGTCGACCCCGTCATGGTCGCCACCTCGGGCGCTCGCCTCATTGCCGAGGATGCCGCCGAGGCGCTCACGCGTCGCCTGTTCCCGCTGGCGACCGTCATCACGCCCAACATTCCCGAGGCCATGGCGCTGCTCGATTACGAGGTCGATTCCGAGCGCACACAGCAAAATGCCGCCATGCTTCTCACCCGCCGCTTTGGCTGCGCGTCCCTCGTTAAGGGTGGGCATCTTGTCAACGAAGCCAACGATGTGCTAGCAGAGCCCGCGCCGCTCGATGACGAGGGCAACCACCTGGGCGATCCACTCACCACGTGGTTCCGCCACAAGCGCATCGAGACCGGCAACACGCATGGCACTGGCTGCACGCTTTCGTCCGCCATCGCCTGCGCGCTGGCCCAGGACATGGAACTTGCCGACGCCGTCAACGCCGGCAAGGCCTACCTAACCGGAGCTCTCGCCGCCGGCTTTGACATGGGCAAAGGTTCCGGCCCCGTCAACCATATGTGGCAGTACTAAAGCCCGCAGCCCAAAACCACCGCAAAGGGGACAGACACCTTTGCGGTGGCTACCACAAACGTCTCGATCTGTAACAGTTAGAGCCCATTTTTCGGCCCACCTGTTACAGATCGAGATATTCTAATTCCGCTGAGAAGAGATCTCGATCTGTAACAGTAACTCGGCAAAATCGACCCTAGATGTTACAGATCAAGACAAACGACCGATATCGACCTAAATAATCTCAATCTGTAACATCTAGCCCGTTTTCGGCCTTAGAACTGTTACAGATCAAGACAAACGAAACAAGCCACCGCAAAGGGAGCTTTTGTGGTGCTTTGGGTCGCGCTACTCACCAAGCATCTCTTTGAGCTTGGCTGCCACGGCGTGGCCCAGGCTCTCGTGGCTTTCGGGCATCATATGCAGGTAGTCGATATCACCCGGCTCGGCGAAATCGGCGGCATTCAAAAAGTCGCAGCCAAACTGCTCTGCCACGTGCGCATAGTGCTCGCCAAAATGCTCAGATGCCTCAACGGAATGCTCGTCAAAGTCGGTCATATACACATCGGCGATCTGCGGCTTGATCTTGATAGGAGCCATCAGCAGAATGCGCGGACAAGGCGCAGCGTCGGTCCACGGAAACGCGCAGGCGGCGCGAATCAGTGCCATGGCGCCACGGGCGATATCGGAAGCTGTCACGTTAAAGACCGTCTTACAGTCGTTGGTGCCCAGCATGATCACAATGGCGTCCAGCGGCTTATGGGCCTCGAGCAGCATCGGAAGCGCGCGAATGCCGTTGAGGTTAGTGTCCAGATGGCACATATCGTCGCGCACCGTCGTGCGGCCGTTAAGCCCCTCCTCAATCACATGCCAGCCCTCGCCCAGGTCACGCTGCGCCACGCCGCACCAGCGCACATCCTGCGCATAGCGCACCGCGGTGCCATCGCGCATACCAGCCGGATCATAGCCATAGGTGTTGCTGTCACCAAAGCACAGAACGTTTTTCATCGTAAGCCCTTCCTTTAGTAAAAAGCCGACGGGAGCAGCCCTCCCGCCGGCTCGACCTATCTGTCGGCACGTACCGATTACAGGTACTTGCGCCAATCGTCCTCGTCCTCATCATCCTCGGCAGCAGCCTGGGCCTGCTCGACGGCACGAGCGGCTGCAGCACGGGCGGCAGCCTGGGCATAGGACTCCTCGTTGCGCTCGGGGAAGCTTGCCAACACGTGCTCAAACTTGGCGAAGTCCTCATCCCAGCGCGTAGAAGGCACAGCAAAGAACACCTGCTTGACCTTGAAGTCGCCCGACGCGAGCTCCTTACGGAAGAGCTCGGCTACGGCCTCGGCATCAAAGCCGTTATTGTCGCAGCCCCAAGCACCCAGCACGAGCTTCTCACGACCCAGCTCATCGCAGATGGCAAGGACAAAGCGGATACGGTCGCGCAGGGCGTCAAGCAAGGCATCGTCGCTCACGCGGTACTCCTGGCGAGCACGCTTGACGTTGGGCGCGGCGGCCACGATCACGTCGGCATACGCATGCACATGGTTGCGATCGAAGCGCACCGCGGGCACCACCAGCGCACGGTTGCGGTACAGCTCGCAGTTGATGTTGCGGCGACGGTTCTCGCCGTACCACTTGCGCTGCTTGTCGAGCACGTTGTACAGGTACGAATCGGCGCAGAGCGTCGCCTCCTGGCCCAGGTAGCCCTGGATATAGCCGCCGCCCGGATTGGTAAACGAGGCAAAGGCAAGCACGGCCATATCGCAGAACTGCGCATAGCCGCGGCCGTTATCGAGGATTGCCTGCGTGGCGGAGGCATCAAGCACGGTGACCTCGGGCAGGACCGGAGCAGCCTCCTCCGCGGGCGCGGACTCAGCCTCGTCGGCCAACTCGGTGGAACCGAGCGCCACCTCAGGCTCGACCGCAGTCTCCACCTCAGCGGCCTCAACCTCGACAGCCTCAGCAGCCTCGACGTCCTCGGCAGCCTGCTCCTCAGCAGCCGCAGCCGCTTGGGCCTTGGCCTTCATCGCCGCGACAAAACCGGCAGGCATACCATCGAACTCGCGCACGCCGGTAAGCGAACGCTCGATGTCCTTGGCGCAGGCCTCGGACACAGCCGCCACATGGCGCTCGGCGGCCTTGGCACGCGCCTCGCGCTTGGGATTGGGCTGACCCGCCCGGTTAGACCTGCGGTTACGGTTCCTGTTGTCGACATCTGCCATACGTGGCCACCTTTCCTGTCGCTGCCGCTATCGGCTTTTTCCCATCCATGATACCCCGCCGCGCACAAAAAAGACGGCCCCGAAGGACCGCCTTTCGTATCGTTTTACCGTGTCCGGCAGGAAGCGTCGCAATGCCGCGCTTTAATCGCGACGGCCGAGGATGTTCAGAATGCGCAGGAACACGTTGATAATGTCCACGAACAGGTTAGACGCCATGAGCACCGCATTGGGCAGCGTGGGCGGCACCGTCGTGGCAACATAGGTGTCGTAGCCAATAAAGCCGGCGAACACCACGATCACGATCAGGTCGGTGATGGTCTGCGAGACACCCATGAACATCAGCACGATCTCAACCAGAATCGTGGCGAGCAGAATGCCAAAACCGATGCCATATACGCGCTGGAAAAACTTGGGGAAGGTCACGCCCAGCGCACCAAAGACAAAGGTGATGGCGGCCGTGGCGATAAAGGCGGTGTTGATAGTGGGCAGGTCATAGTTGGCAAGGCCAAACGACGCGGTCAGGCCAAAGGTGCTCGCAAAGATCACGTAACCCACGAGCGACAGGCCCACGGACTGCTTGCCCGCAGCAGCCGACATCATGACGATACCGACAATAGTCAGGATAAACGAGCCAAAGACCAGTGGCAGGGCGGCGCCGCTCATCATCATGCGGGCAAACGCCATGGTGCTCGTAAAGTAAGCACCGGCGCCCATGGCGCAAAAGCCCAAGAAGATGAGGGCAGACATGGCAAGATTGTACGCGCGCGGCGACATCTCCTTGGCGCGACTTGC
>UQUX01000052.1 GCA_900544425.1 uncultured Collinsella sp. | reverse complement strand
AGCCACCACGGTTGCCGCCGCGATCGCCATAGCCACCACGGTTGCCGCCAAAGCCGCCGCGACCGCCACGGTCGCCGCCACGGTCACCAAAGCCGCCACGGCCGCCGCGATCGCCACCGCGACCGCCACGGTCACCGCCACGGCCACCGCGATCGCCAAAGCCGCCGCGACCGCCACGGTCGCCGCCACGGCCGCCACGGTCGTCACGGCCGCCGCGAGGACCGCGGTCCTCGTCCAGGCCCATGGCGACGAGCGGAGCGATAACCTTATCGAGAGCGGCCATCAGCTCGGTGGCCTCCTCATAAGAAAGCTCGGGCAGGAGCTTCTCCTTCTTGTTGGCAAGCTCGACCAGGCCCTCAGCGGCATCCTCGGCGGCGAAGACAACAATCTTGCGCATATCGCCCTCGGCGTCGTCGATGCGGCCGACCAGATCGGCAGCCTCGGCCTCGGCCATCAGGCCATCGAGCTCACGGAGGCGCATGCCCATCAGGTCGGACATTTCCTTCTGCTCCATCTTGGGCTTGAGGTCAAGAAGCTTGATGGCGCGTTCGATGTTCGCCATGCGCTCGGCCTTGGCCTCCTCCTCCTTGGAAATAGCAAAGCGACGGCTACGCAGCAGGCGGGCGGCCTTCTGCATCTTGTCCATCAGCTCTTCGTCATCGTAATCAACGGCGGCCTCGACAACCTCGGCCTCCTCCTCGGCGGAAACCTCGTCAGCAGCCTCAACCTCGGCAGCTTCGGTCTCCACGGTCTCGACTGCCTCAACCTCGGCAGCCATGGTCTCGTTCTCGGTCTCGTTCATGATCTCTTCGTTCTCGGACATGAGACTCCTTCTTAGCCCTCTCGGGCATCATCGCCCCATTCGCGGGGCCCGTCGCGCACTCTTTGCGCTTTAAACATTCATGCCTCTCGGCAAAACGTCCATTAGTTTATGGTGTTGCCATCCAATCTAGCTGCAGAATCTATGTGCACACATTAATGCGACATGTGCGACTCGCGACGAGCGTACACCAGCGACGTCGCGAACCCGACCACGGCAATCACAGCCGCCACACGCACGGCAGTTGCAAATCCAATCGCCTGGGCAACGTCGGTCGCAGCGCCAGCCGCGCCGGCAGTCGCCGCAGAACTCGAGAGCAGACCGATAAACAGCGATGGGCCAAACGATGCGGCAATCATGTTCCACGTGTTAAGCAATGCCGTTCCGTGGGGATGCTCAGCGGCAGGCAGCGTCTCCAAGCCGGCCGTCTGCGAGGGGCTCAGCACCAAACCGACTCCGGCATACACTACAACGGTCAGTGCCACGACAACGCCGATGTTCATGCTTGCCGCCGTCATCGAGATGGCAGTCTGCCCCACGGCAATCAGGGCAAAGCCGACCGGCAGCAGCGGCCATGCGCCACGGGCGTCCATCACGCGTCCGCCCACAATCGAGGTCACGGCGTTGCAGGCAATTGCCGGCAAAATGAGCAGGCCCGCAACAAGTGCGGTCATGCCGTATGTGCCCTCAAAATAGAGCGGCAACAAAACACTCATCGAGAACGTTGTCATCATCGACACCACCACAAGCAGGCACGCAGGCCAAAAACGAACGCTCGCCATGGGACGCACGTTAAGCACCGGATGCTCGAGTTTGAGCTGGCGGGCCGCAAACAGGCCGAGCAGCACAATGGCGGCGATAAGCGTCACGATGCCGGCAATCAGATTGGTCGAGAACTCGCCTACGGAATACACAAATGCCGTAATGCCGGCCGCGAGCAAAACAACCGACAGAATATCAAGCGTGGTGTTCGAACGCTCTCCGACATTCTGAACAAGCTTAACGCCCGCCGCTGCGACCGCAATGCCGCCCACCAGCGGCACTACGAACACCGCCCTCCAGCCAAACAACGTGCACATAAGACCGCTGATCACGGGTCCAAACGCCGGCCCCAGCGTAATGCAGGCACCACCCAGGCTCAGATACAGACCGAGCTTCTCACGCGGGGCACAAGACAGCACCACGTTCATCATGAGCGGGAACAAGATGCCCGATCCCGCAGCCTGCAAAATACGACTTGGCAGCAAAACGCTAAACGACGGAGCGACCAGGCACAGGGCTTCGCCGGCGACCATGCATCCGCATGCGAAAAACAGCAGCTTGCGCGTCGAGAAACGACCGGACAGGAAGGCCATGATGGCCGTAAAGATCGACGTCACGATCATGTAGCCCGAAACGAGCCACTGCGCCGTGGTGGCACTCACCGAAAAGGCCGCCATAATGTCGTGCAACGCCACGTTAATGATGTTCTCGTTAAACGCGGCGACAAAGGCTGCAATATACATTACGACGAGAAGCGCCGCAGTGCCCGATGGCGTTACTCTAACTTGTTGCTGAGATTTGCTCCCCATGCATTTCCTTCCTCTTGGAACGACAGTCGCATCGCCCCAGAGGAACAGTCCAGGGCGAAAAATGAGCCCTAGACTTACGCCAGACGCCGTACACGACGAGTCTGACAACATGGTCCAACGTCGAAAGATTGTAACGCGGACGCACAGCTTTCCTTCCGCGCTATTATTAAAAGTCCACGAAAGCATAAGACATGAGGAGCCCGCCATGATCAAGCCCATCATGAAATCCGAGTTCTTTTTGCGCCTTCCTTCCGAAGACGCGGGACCCGACGACGCCGCGACCGGGCAGGACCTCCTGGATACGCTCAACGAACATGAGCACGAGTGCGTGGGCCTCGCCGCCAACATGATCGGCGTGCGCAAACGCATCATCTGCGTAAAGGACGGCAACAGGGCGCTCCTGATGTACAACCCTCAAATTCTTGAGCAGGTCAATGCCTATCAGACGAGCGAAGGATGCCTCTCGCTGGCCGGCGAGCGTCCCTGTACCCGATATCGCCGCATTAAGGTTGAGTATTTGGACGAGAACTTTGTCCGCCGCATCAAAAACTTCTCGGGCTACACCGCCGAGATCATCCAGCACGAAATCGACCACTGCCAAGGAATAGTTATATAGTTGCGCCAATTCAAGAAAGCTCCCTGCAGCCAAGCAACTGCAGGGAGCTCTTCATAGTGCGGAACTTCTATCCCCTACGCCTGGCGGTAGTGATCAAAGAAATCGGCGAGGTCTTCGAGCGACTCTTTGAGCACTTCCATGCGCGGCAGGTACACGATGCGGAAGTGATCGGGCTCGGCCCAGTTAAAGCCGCCGCCGCGCGTGATCAGAATCTTCTTCTCGTGCAGCAGGTCGAGGGCAAACTGCTCGTCATCGGTGATGTTGAACTTCTTAACATCCATCTTGGGGAAGATATAGAACGCCGCGCGCGGCTTGACCACCGAGATGCCATCGATCTTGTTGAGTGCCTCATACACAAAGTTGCGCTGCTCGTAGACACGACCGCCGGGACGGATGTAGTCGTTGACCGACTGATGGCCACCGAGCGCCGTCTGGACGATCGACTGGGCCGGCACGTTGGAGCACAGGCGCATGTTAGAGAGCATGTTGATACCCATAATGAAGTCGCTCATGCAGCGCTGGTTGCCCGAAAGCACCATCCAGCCAATACGATAGCCCGCGATCATGTGCGACTTGGAAAGGCCGCTAAAGGTAACGCAGGGCAGATCGGGAGCGAGCGAGGCAATCGAGACGTGCTCGTAGCCGTCCATGCACAGACGGTCGTAGATCTCATCGGCAAAGATCATCAGCTGATGCCTGCGCGCAACCTCGACGATGCCCTCGAGCACCTCGCGCGGGTAGACCGAGCCCGTGGGGTTGTTGGGGTTGATGATGACGAGGGCCTTGGTCGCGCTCGTGATCTTGGACTCCATATCCTCCAGGTCGGGATACCAATCCGCCTGCTCATCGCATAGATAGTGCACGGGATGACCGCCGGCGAGGGTTGCGCACGCCGTCCAGAGCGGATAGTCGGGGCTGGGGATCAAAATCTCGTCGCCATTGTCGAGCAGAGCGTTCATCGAAAGCTGAATGAGTTCGGACACGCCGTTGCCCGTGTAGATATGCTCCATCTGAACATTGGGCAGGCCCTTGATCTGCGAATACTGCATGATCGCCTTGCGCGCAG
Organism: uncultured Collinsella sp.; assembly: GCA_900544425.1. Taxonomy (GTDB): domain Bacteria; phylum Actinomycetota; class Coriobacteriia; order Coriobacteriales; family Coriobacteriaceae; genus Collinsella. The sequence goes on along the minus strand of UQUX01000052.1, from coordinate 7,619 downwards.
AGAACAGGCCGCGCGAATTGGAATAGCCTTCGCAGTCGGGCAGCTGCTGGCGCATGTCCTTGATAACCTCGTCGGGCGTGCGAAAACCGAAGGGCGCCGGGTTGCCGATATTGAGCTTGAGGATGCGCTCGCCCTCGTCCTCCATACGGGCAGCCTCGTCGACGACGGGACCGCGCACGTCATACAGGACGTTATCGAGCTTGGTGGATTTAGAAAAAGTACGCATGGTGGTGCTCCTTGGAATTTGAGCTGAGGGACTAGGTTCGGATTTGGCAACGTTATGGGACGAGGACGTCTCGACTTGATCGGCGTCACTGGCGAGCAGCCAGGAAACATCGACCTCCAAAATACGGGCGAGCAGCTCTGCCACATCGCGCCGCGGGATCGTCTTGCCGCTCACATATTGGCTCATCTGACTCTTGCCGAGTTTTTTGCCGAGCATCTCCGATGCGCGGATTACATCCGACTGGCGAACGTCGCGATCGGACATGGTCTGTCGCAGGCGATCGCTAAACGTCTCTTGGGCCATTAGAACCTCCTTGCTGGCAAAGTTCAATTTATAGAACACAAATTGAACCTGAGTTCAATTTAGGCAGCAGTATAGCGCGGCGCATTATCCGAAAGTTCAATTTCATAAGAAAATGTACCGAACCCCGAGAATTGTCCCAAAGTAGACAACAGGTACGCGCTTTTAGAGATATTCAAGGAAACGAGCCGCCGCAAGCGAAACGTCAGCGGTGCGGTATATGGCGTTGATCTGCCGATGAGGATGTCCCTCGAGAGGGCGCACGGCGACATCGAACTGGCAGCGGCGCAAGATGAGCGCCGGAAGAACGCTCACGCCCAGACCGTCCTCGACCATGGCCATAATCGCATAGTCATCCCAGGTCGACAGTTTTGAGCGCACTGCCAGGCCCGCGCGGCGAAACAGCGGCGTTATTTCGTCGTCGCTACCGCGTTCCAGCAGAATAAACTGCTCGTTGGCCAAATCGGCAAGGGAAACGACCTCCGCGATGGCAAGCGAAGAGTTCGCTGGCACCACGGCCATCAGCTCGTCTTGCACCAACGGCCGCGACGCCATGCCGGCACCGTGCGGCTCGCGCGGAATAAAGCCCAAGTCGCAGCGGCCTTCCGCCACCCATTGCTCAATCTCGGAGTAATCACCCATCAGCAGCTCGTAATCGACGTCCGGGTGATCGGCGCGAAAGTGCGCAATCACCGGCGGCAGCACGTGGGTCGCCACGCTCGAAAACGTACCGATGCAGATTTTGCCGCGCATGAGCCCACGCATCTCATCCACCCGTCGCTGCAGGCGAGTGAATTCCTCACAGAGCGCCTCAACCGCCGGCATAACTTGCCGCCCGTCGGCAGAAAGCACTACGCCCTCGCGGCTTCTATCAAGCACTTTAAAGCCCCAGTCGGCCTCAAGATCGGCCACCATACGGCTCACGCCCGACTGCGAATAGCTCAGCCGCTCGGCGGCGCGCGTAAAACTGCCGGCGCGCACGGTCTCGAGCAGGACCTGCATCTTTTGAACATTCGTTTCCACGGCACCCCTCCACATATGCATGAGCTTTTGTCATGTTATCTATGAATTATATTCGCTTTTCTTCTATAGCCAGTTCACCCATAGTGAACATGCTCGGATATAGAGGGGATTTCAGCGCATGAACAACGGACTGTTTGCGTACTTAGCAGCATTGCTATTGTTTGGCTCCAACGGCATCATCGCCGCTGCCATTGCGCTGCCGAGCTCCGATATCGTGCTACTGCGCACGTTTTTGGGCGCACTCTCGCTTGTCACCATCCTCGCCGTCACCCAACGCCATAAGCTGCAGGCGCCATCCCGCCCCCGCGAAGCCGCAGCCCTCCTCCTCTCGGGAGCCGCGCTGGGCGCCAGCTGGATTTTTCTGTTCCGCGCCTACCAGACGATTGGCGTCGGCGTATCCTCGCTGCTGTACTACTGCGGCCCCATCATCGTCATGGCGCTCTCCCCGCTCATCTTTGGCGAAAAGCTGACCGGTAGCAAAATCGCCGGCTTTATCGCCGTCGCCTGCGGTGCTTTTCTCATTGCGGCACAAGGTCTAGGCGGCAATATGCCCATTGCGGGTATCGCTTGCGGCATCGCCTCGGCATTTTGCTATGCGCTGATGGTCATCGCCAGCAAGGGTGCGCCACACATCGAAGGCCTCGAAAACTCCACGCTCCAGGTGAGCGCCGCCTTTTTGACCGCGCTGGTCCTTACGCTCCTCACGCAGGGCGCCCCCTCATTCCTGTCCGCCGGCGTCGCCGCCAGCATTGATTGGCGTGCCGTCGCCATGCTCGGCATTGTCAACACCGGTATCGGTTGCCTACTCTACTTTAGTGCTGTCGCCAAGCTGCCCGTCCAGACCGTCGCGGTCGTCGGCTACCTTGAGCCGCTTTCGGCCGTCGTGTTCTCCGTCGCCCTTTTGGGCGAGACCGTGACGCCCATCCGCCTCATGGGCGCCGCGCTGATCATCGGCGGCGCGATCTTTTGCGAAGTCGCCGGCAAACGCGCAAACACCAAGGCTGGCATCGCCCAGACAGCACGTGCTTAATAGCCCCTGCTCTGAAATACTACCTGCGTATATGAATAATCCCCAGATGAGGATTATTGTCTAAAACACCCCGATGTGCCAAACTGCTCTTATATGTATAAAGATGGCATAAAGGTCTACTGCTCTTTGCAGAGGCCAGATGTCCAAGGGAGTCCACGTGGCACAGAACAAGCTGGAGGCAAGCCTCCAAGACCAGCGTAGTCAAGGCGGGCATGGAGCCATTCCCCTCTCCGCTGGCATGCTGCTCGTAACGCTCGGCGTCGTCTACGGTGACATCGGCACGAGCCCCATGTACACCATGAAATCAATCGTCGCCAACAACGGCGGCATCGGCACCGTCAGCGAAGATATGATCCTTGGCGCGCTTTCGCTCGTCATCTGGACCATGACGCTCGTGACCACGGTCAAGTACGTGGTAATCGCCATGAAGGCCGATAACCACAACGAAGGCGGCATCTTCGCCCTGTTCAGTCTCGTGCGCAAGGTGGCACCGTGGCTGATTCTCCCCGCTATGATCGGCGGCGCGGCGCTGCTCGCCGACGGCATCCTCACCCCCGCGGTCACGGTCACCACAGCCATCGAGGGCCTGCGCACCATCGAGTGGGGCCACGCGCTATTGGGTGACGGGCAAACTAACGTCATCATTATTACCATCATCATTATCTGCGGCCTATTTGCCATGCAGCGCGCCGGTACCTCGTCGATCGGCAAGCTGTTCGGCCCGCTCATGACGCTGTGGTTCCTGTTCCTGGCAGGCGCTGGCCTGTTCAACATGCTCGGCAATTTGTCTATCCTGCGCGCGCTCAACCCCATCCGCGGCATCATGTTCCTGTTCTCGCCCATCAACCACTCGGGCATCATGGTGCTCGGCTTTGTCTTCCTGTCGACAACCGGTGCCGAGGCGCTCTACTCGGACATGGGTCATGTGGGCAAGGCTAACATCTATGCATCCTGGCCGTTTGTTAAGGCGGCCCTCATCCTCAACTATCTGGGTCAGGGCGCTTGGCTGCTCGCCAATAACTCCAACCCCCAGATGCTCGCGATGGATATCGTCAACCCGTTCTACATGATGCTTCCCGAGCCCCTGCGCCCCTTTGCCATCGTGCTTTCGGCCGTAGCGGCCATCATCGCCTCGCAGGCGCTCATTACCGGCTCGTTCTCGCTGGTATCCGAGGCAACGCGCCTCAACCTTATGCCGCACCTGCGCATCCACTACCCCAGCGACACCAAGGGCCAGCTCTATATTCCGCTCGTCAACAACATCATGTGGGTCGGCTGCATCTTCATCGTGCTGCTGTTCCAAAACTCCGAGCGCATGGAGAGCGCCTACGGCCTCGCCATTACCGTGACCATGCTCATGACCACCACGCTGCTGACGAGCTATATCGCCGGCATTCTCAAGCGCAAGCTGGGCGCCTGCGTCTTTGCCCTACTTTTTGGCGCCATTGAGCTGTGCTTCTTCGCCTCGTGCCTCACCATGTTCTTTGACGGCGGCTACGTCATGATCTTCTTGGCCTCGCTGCTGTTTGGCCTTATGTACGTGTGGCGCCGCGGCACCGCCATCGAGCGCACGCAGACGATCCTGCTGCCCGTCTCCAAGTACATTGACCAGCTCGACCGCCTGCGCAACGACGAGACCTACCCCGTGCTCGCCGACAATCTGGTGTTCCTTACCAACAGTCCCGACCCGCTCACGCTCGACCGCGACGTGCTCTATTCCATCTTGGATAAGCATCCCAAGCGCGCCAAGGCATACTGGTTCATCAACGTGCACGTTACCGACGAGCCCTATACGCACGAGTATTCCGTCGAGACCTTTGGCACGGACTTTTTGTTCCGCGTGCGCTTGGACCTGGGCTTTAAGGTCAACCAGCGCATCAATGCCTACCTGCGCCAGATTGTTGGCGACTTGATGGCATCGGGCGAGCTGCCGCCGCAGCATCACACCTACTCCATCTACGAGACGCGCGGCAACGTGGGCGACTTCCGTTTTTGCATGCTGCGCAAGATGCTTGCCCCCGAAACGGACATCAACCGCAACGACCACCGCGTCATGGCCATCAAGTACGCCGTCCGCCGCGCCTGCGGAAGCCCGGCACGCTGGTACGGTCTTGAGAACTCGGCCATCATCATCGAGTACGTGCCGCTGTTTGCCCGCATGCGCCCGGCCGTTAAGCTCGTGCGCACCCAGGTGCCGCTCGAGGTTCAGATCGAAGAGGCCGAGGAAATGGAAGTCGATATCTTCTCGGACGACCTGGTCAACGGCAACGAAGCCGGTAGGAACATGAACGTCGACCCCACCGAGTTACTCGAGAGCGTCGCCGATACGCCCGAACAGCAACTGCTCGACGGCCTCGAGAGCGAACAACTCAACGACGCCAACTTCTAGCGACGTCACAAATCAACGACAGCGGCCCTGCATCTCACGGGAGACGCAGGGCCGCCTTGCATTGCAGTAAAGCTAGCGGCTACGAACGACGCGGCTCGGGAACCACGAGTCTATCGGGGCTCGCGCCCTCGGCATCCATCAGGCTCACGTAGCGAATCGACGGATCCCCATACATCGCGTAGTAATAATTGCCCGTGCGCGCGCTAAAGCATCCGGTGTAGATAGTCTTCTCGAACTTGCCATCGCCCATCCTGGACGCCCCCTCAATCATCACCACGCCCTCGAGCGAGCGGAACATACGGACGACGTTTTCGGTCTCGCTCTCCTTTTGCGGGTAATTGGCATTGAGATACGCCGCCTTTACAAAACGGCTCGGCGAATAGCAGTCGCCGGGAATGCCGCGCATGCCGGCACCGGCTCCATAGGGCTTAAGCTCGGCGCCACGCCACGTCGCCGTCTGCGGAAAATCGCTTGTGGCGGTGATATAGGTGCGTAGGTTTTCCATGTGCCACGGGAAGGTCGGCTGGTTGGCAAGGGTGTCGACCGGATCGTCGTATACATGCAGGCCGTCAGCCATCATCTCGACCACGATGCTGCGCTGGCTGTCGCCGATAATCCAATGGAGCAGCGACACGCCCAGCCCCTCTCCGGCAGATTTGGCGACAATCACCGTGTCGCGCAGCGCGGCCTCGACCTCATCGACCGTCGAGAACGTCGCTGCCACCCACAGGGGAAACTCATAGGCCGCGATATTGGTCTTGCCGTCGACAGGGTCCTCGGCATACTCGGCATAACCCGGGAAATTGAGACCCGCCACGGCGAGGCCCGCATCGTTGCCGCAGTCGAAGAACATGGGATAGTTCTTGTAATCGATGCACATACCGATCACCGCGTGTGCCGCTGTCGCGTCGTCGATAAACGAATACGGAATGTGAAACCCGCGAGGCATCACGCGAACCTGTTGGCCATAGTCAAAGCTCCAGTCGAGGTTGCGGCCTAGATACATGTGGCCAGAATTATCGGTAAATCGAATGCTCGTACACATGGCGCCTCCTAGCTTTACGTTCTTGCTAAGGTTATTGTCTCCAAACAAAAAGGGGCTAAACACAAAAGCCCGGACATGACAACAATGTCACGCCCGGACTATTCAAGCAGGATAAACTCAACCAAGTTAACCCCGCAGGTCGTCTAAGGGGTCAAAGTACCGCAGATTGCCACGAAAGAGGAGCGAAGCGTACTTAAGGTACGCGAGCGACGATTGAGCGGCAAGGTGCGGTGCTTTGGTCCCCTTAGACCAACTTTCCTAGACAGTGGTCAATCATGTGTTGAATCATCTGCGCCTCGAAGCCCACAAAGTCCTGCTTGCGCTCGCGCATCTTGCCGTCGACGATCACGTCATAAGCGACCTTGCACTTGATATAGCGCGTGGACTTGGTGACCTCCTCGTGCGTCAGGCAGCTCTCCTCCATCTTGCTGGCGCCCAGGCCAAACACCAGACGGGGGTTGTAGAGCACGTGGGGCTCGCCGGCGTCGTCCAGGTAGACGCAGACCTTCTTGGTAACGCCAATCTGGTTAGCGGCAAGGCAGCCGGCATCGTCGAGCGACTTAATGGTATCGATCAGGTCCTGAGCAACCGACTCGTCCTCGACGGTCGCAACCTCGCAACGCTGGGACAGGATAGCCTCGTCGTGGCAAAGCTCTTTAATCATACGTTCCTCCATAGGGGTCGTTGTAACCGCTTAAGTATACGGTACCCACACATTTTCATGCGAAAAATACCGTCCGTCTGCTACAAAGCGCCGAACATCAACATGCGAGGAACAACAGCGTCGTAAAGGGGCTATAGTGAGAACGTTCGTGTCAATCGGCCTAAACTCGGGGCCGAACAAGGAAAGGGTATGCATGGACGAACTTTTTCACGTCAGTGAGCGCAAGTCCACAATCGGGACCGAACTTCGCGCTGGACTGACAACATTCCTGGCGATGGCCTACATCATCGCCGTCAACCCTGCGGTGCTCTCGGGCGCCGGCATCGATGCGGGAGCGCTCGCCTGCGCCACCTGCTTGGGCGCCGGCATCATGACCATCTGCATGGGCATCTTCGCAAACCGCCCGCTCGCCTGCGCGTCGGGTCTGGGCATCAACGCCATGATCGCGGGCATCGCCACCACCATGTGCGGCGGCGACTGGCACGTTGCCATGAGCGTTATCTTCCTCGAGGGTATCGTCATCTTGCTGCTCGTCCTGTGCGGCCTGCGCGAGGCCATTATGGACGCCATCCCCGTGGTCCTGCGCCACGCCATCTCGGTTGGCTTGGGCCTGTTCATCGCCATGATCGGCCTGTGCGACGCCGGCATCATCACCGCTGGCGCCGGTACGCTCGTCGGCCTGGGCGACATCGCCTCCCCCACCTTTATCGTCGGCATCATCTCCATCGTCGTGACGGTTGCCCTGGCTTCCCGCAACGTGCCGGGCTCGCTGCTCATCGGCATCATCATCGCCGTTATCGCCGGTATCCCGCTGGGCGTCACCCATGCGCCCGAGGGCCTCATCGCTCCGCTCGACTTCTCGACCTTTGGCGCCCCGTTTGCCAGCACCGCTGATGGCAACATGGCCATCGTGAAGGTTCTGACCGACCCGATGCTGCTCGT
>UQUX01000051.1 GCA_900544425.1 uncultured Collinsella sp. | reverse complement strand
GCCTGCGCGGCGAGTTTGGCTACATGATCGCCCTGCGTGACGGCAAGATGTGCCACATGCCGCTCGAGGAAGTCGCCGGCAAGCTCAAGTATGTCGACCCCCAGAGTGATCTGGTGAGCGAGGCCAAGGCGCTGGGCATCAGCTTCGGCGACGAATAGCCTCGGCCGAAACTGCTCTCATCGGAGACCCCAGGGCTTACCTCCCAAATCGTCCTCGGACATGTCAGGATCCCGCCGTGCGCTTCGCGCGGCGGGATCCTTCCGTCCTGCGGAAAGATTTGGGAGGTAAGCCCTGGGGCCTCCTGCGGTAACTAAGGAGGCCGTGGCTATTCGTCTTCTTGCTGCGGGTGCCTGGTCTGAAATTAAGTTGCGGTGAAATAGTTCCTGCTTAGCCCGCAAATGGCTGAATCTAAGAACTATTCCACCGCAACTTACGAATGATCGGAGCGGCTACAGCACAAGCGTCGGCGTTCGTTTGATGGTCCGCCACGAAAAGGAGCCATCTACTACGTTTAACTCGATGGGGCCAACCATGACCGCATTTTTCGAAAAGCGACAGGCCTTCTACCTGCGGTTTTATTTTTCGTTTTCCCGGCATGGTTGAGGGTATCCAATTAAACGTAGTAGATAGGCCCATTTTGTGGCATACGGCCCATTCAAGCCCAATCTCGAAGGCTAAAGAGAGCCTCTCATCCACGCTTGCGAGCGAAAACCAAATAGAATGAAAGGCAAATGGAAAGCCCGTTTGACGAGCGGAGGACATATGCGGGACGTAGCCGAAAGCGACTGGAAGCTGTTTAAGAAAATGCTTCCTCAATGGCAAGAACGTTATATGGAAAAGCTCATCGGCCAGTACGTTGAGATGCTGAACGGCGACAGTGAAGCGTCCAGTAGATTTTGGGCACTAGAAGAGCGCCTCAATAGAGACAAGCTGTCCTCAGGTGTAATTGCAAACGACATTCGCCGCAGCACAATGCACCGCGAGATAGCCAATTTGCTTATCGACAGCGTGATCGCCCTCGACGACCTTGACGGTTTTACCGAGGACATTAAGAGCTATGCGCAACACTGGATTGGCCAGTAAGAGCACCGAACGACAAACATCCCCAGCAAAACGGGGCAAACGCCGGACCACCTAATGGTTGTCCGGCGTTTGCCCCGATAAAACCTGCCAAAATAAACCTGTCCCTTTTTGGCAGGTTACTCGGCGCTCTTGAGGGCGCCGACCATGTCGATCTTATTGAGGGTACGGTTGGTGGCGAGGTTGACGATAAACGTAAAGCCGAAGGAAAGCACCACGGCAAGCACGTAGCTCAGCGGCTCGACTTCGACGTCAAAGTACAGCGACGGCATCTGCAGGATGTACGTAAAGCTCTCGGCAAGCAGGCCACCCAGCGGCACGCCCAGTGCGGTGCCAATCGCCGTGAGGATCAACGTCTCCTTGTTGACGTAATGGTGTACCTCGCCACGGCGGAAGCCCAGCACCTTGATGGTCGCCAGCTCGCGCTCGCGCTCGGAGATATTCGTGTTGGACAACGTAAACACCACCACAAACGACAGGCACGCCGCCATAAAGGTCACGAGCACCACGACGGAATTGATGATAGTGAAGTTCGCCTCGTAGTTCTGCCAATGTTCGGCCGTGCTCGAGATGGTGAGCCAACCGTCACTCTTAAGATTCTTGCTAAACGCAATCTGGTCGGCCGACGAGCCCTTAAGCAGCACAAAGATGCCGTTAAGACGCGCGCTTCGGCCGAACGCGCGCTCATAGGTGCCCTGCGTCATATAGAGCGTGTTGCCCAAATAGTTGAGCGAGATGTCGCTGACTTTGACCTTGGCGACGTTGAGCGACGAATCCTGGACCTGCGCCGTGTCGCCCGGCTGAATCCCAAGAACCAGCTGTGAACTCTTGCTCAGATACACGTCTCCGTCACGCAAAGACAGTGGCTCTTTGGACTCATCCTCGAGACGCGCGTAGTCGTCCAGGTCGTTCGTGCGGTCATCGGGCACCACGATCAGCTGCACGGTCTCGCTCTTGCCGCCAAATGTAAAGGTGACGTTGTCGGTCATAATCGGCAGCGTCGAAGACACCGTCACGTTAGAATCCTTAGCCGCGCTGCGCTCATCCAATGCCGCGCACGTCTGCGAAAAATCGTCGGGATTGGCAACCGCCAGCAAGTCATAGCGCGTGATATGCCCATACTGCTTGGGCGAAAGCGCGACCGACGTGTCGCGAATACCCATACCGCAGATCACAAGCGCGGTGCAACCCGCGATACCGAAGATGGTCATAAAGGCGCGCTTTTTGTAGCGAAACAGGTTACGTGCTGCCACCTTGTTCAAAAAGCCCATGCGGCGCCAGATAAAGCCGATGCGCTCGAGCAAGATACGCGAGCCGGCGCGCGGGGCCTTGGGGCGCATGAGCGAGGCCGGAGTCTCGGCCATCTCGTGGCGGCAGGCGATAATCGTGGCGCCCACCACGCCCACGGCAAACAGCGCCACCGAGACGATCGAGGACACGATGTCGTACGAAAGCAGCATCTGGGGCAGCGAGTACATGTCGTCGAACACCGTAAACAGGAACAGCGGCAGGCCCACAAATCCGATGATGTTGCCGAGCACGCCGCCGATCAGACAAGCCCACAGCGCATAGTCCACGTATTTGGACAGGATGCGTCCGCGCGAATAGCCGAGCGCCTTATACAGGCCGATGAGCGTGCGCTCCTCCTCGACCATACGCGTGGCGGTGGTAAGGCTGATGAGCACGGCGACGATAAAGAAGATGAACGGGAACACCGTGGCGATGGCTTCAATTGACGAGCTATCGCTCTCCACGCTCGAGTAGCTTGCGATATTGCCGCGGTCCTGGATGTACCAGGTGCATTCGCCCAGGTCGGAAAGCTCGGCGCGGGCGTCGGCAAACTGTTGGTCGGCGGCGGCACGGCGCTGGTCCAGGTCGGCTTGCGCCTGCGCACGCTCGTCGCTGCCCTCGGCCATGCGATTGATGTTGTCCTGCTCGATCCCAAAGAGCATGGCGGCCTGACGCTCGGCCGCATCCAAGCTTGTCGGCGTGTCGACCGTCAGCTCCTGAGCGCGCGCCTTCTCACGCTCCTCGCGGATCTTCTCTATATTGCCCTTGACCTCATTGATCTTTGCCGCGTAGGCATCCGAATATGAGTTGAGATCCTTGGCTCCCTCGACGACCACGTGGACCGCGGAGTAGGAAGAAGATGTCGCGGCGTCCTCGCTCACATAGAACTTATAGTCCGCCGCCGAGGCGGCACGGAAGGCGTTGACCGTCGAGTCGGAGCTCACATCAGTGGGATCGAGAACCTCGGCCGTGATGGTGTAATCGCCATCGGCAAACTGATCCTTGGCGCTTTGGTTCGACGAGCTCGCATCGTTGGCAGCAAAGCTCACCGTATCGCCGAGCTTTTTGCCCGAAGCCTTCAGGAACTTCGAAGTCACCGCGACCTCATCGGCGCTCTCGGGCAAATCGCCGTTCACGAGCACTGGCTGATCGATATTCTCCTTGGAGAGACTTTGCACGACCACGCGCTCGCGCGTTGTGCCCACGGCGGTGTAGGCGGTCTCGGTGTAGATGCCCTCGGCCGTTTCGACGCCATCGACCTCTTGGATGGCGTCGAGATCATCGTCAGTCAGGCCATAGGTCGACTGCACGTTAATGTCATAGACATTTTGCTGGTCGAAGTAGGCGTCAACCGAATCGCACAGGTCCTCGCAACCCGCCTTAAGGCCGCACATCACGCTCACGCCGAGCGCGGTGATCACGACGATTGACAAGAAGCGCTTAAGACTGCCTCGGATTGTGCGGTAGATGCCACGGCGAAAAACCGTCGGCACCATATCGTTTGAGCTTTGGGCAGTGCGGTAGGTCGTAAAATCCTGCTCGCGCTCCGTGTTCTGTGCGTCGCGGCGTAGGCTGTTTTGGCGGTCCTGGTCCATGGGCGCTACCACTCGATCGTCTCGATAGGCACGGGATTTTGCTGGACCGTCTCGCTCTCCACGCGACCACTCTTAAAGCGAATCAGGCGATCGGCCATGGGCGCGAGCGCGGAATTGTGCGTGATGATGATGACCGTAATGCCCTGCTTGCGGCAGGTATCCTGCAGCAGCTGCAAGATCTGCTTACCGGTTTTATAGTCGAGCGCGCCCGTGGGCTCGTCGCACAGAAGCAGCTTGGGGTTCTTTGCCAGTGCGCGGGCGATGGACACGCGCTGCTGCTCGCCGCCCGAAAGTTGCGCGGGAAAGTTGCCCAGGCGCTCGCCCAGGCCAACCTGACGAAGCGTTTGCTCGGCATCGAGCGAATCGGGGCAGATTTGCGCCGCAAGCTCAACATTTTCGAGCGCCGTCAGGTTGGGGACCAGATTGTAGAACTGGAAGACAAAGCCAACGTCGGCGCGGCGGTATTCCACGAGCTGCGCCTCGTTAGCGGAGCTCACATCGCGCCCGTCCACCGTCACGGTGCCGGAAGTCGCCGTATCCATGCCGCCCAGAATGTTGAGCGCCGTGGTCTTGCCGGCACCCGAAGCACCCAAAATGATGGCGAGCTCGCCGCGCTCGACCGTAAAACTCGCGCCGTCGAGTGCGTGAATGCGGGCGTCGCCCTCGCCGTATGCCTTGATGACGTCTTTGAATTCGATATAAGCCATCGATCGGTTCCCATCTGGTCGGATAACTCTTTAGTATTACCCATTTCGCACCGACTAAAAAGGGACGGGTTTATTTTGGCAGGTTTTAGAGGCGGACGGTGAAGGTGATCTGGTTGCCGTGGCCGCAGACAGAAGCGCTCCCACCATGGGCTTCGGCGATGGCACGCACCACGGATAGGCCCACGCCCGAGCCGCCCGTCTTGGAGCTGCGCGACACGTCCGCACGATAGAAGCGGTCGAACAATCGATCTAGGTCGCCTTCGGGCAGCTCGTCCACGGCGTTCGAAACGACAAGCTCGGCCGAACCTTTGCCTGCACCGCGTGAGACGGCACGCAGACTCAACTCAATTACACTGCCCTCACTCGCATAGCGCGTGGCGTTATCCAGCAGCAGCTCAACCACCTGCGCCACCGCTGCAGCATCGGCATGGGCCCGCACGCCACTCGCAATCGACGTCGACAGACGCTTGCCACGCGAAACCGCCACCGACTCAAACGGCGACGCCGCCTTGTCCACTGCCTCCGAAAGATCGATCGATATCATGGTAAAGCCCGCCGAACCCTCGTCCATGCGAGCCAAAAACACCAGACGCTCCGTGAGCGCCGTCAACCGTGCAACCTGTTCGTGAATGCTCTGCGTCCACTCGCTCTCGCCGCTCTCGATCTCTTGCACCTCATTGGCGGCATCAATCACGGCCAGCGGCGTCTTGATCTCGTGGCTTGCATCGGTAATAAAGCGCTTTTGCTTGCTGTAGCTCTCGACCATCGGCCGAATCACCGCGCCCGAGGCACCCGCCACAATTGCCAACACCGCCAGCCAGCCAATGCAACTAATCGCCACGCTCGCGCTCAAAAACGAATGAAAGCTTGCAAGCTCGCGCGAGCAGTCCACAAACACATAGGTGGTCTCGTCGCCCTGAACCGTAACCGTATAGCGGTAGTTACCAGAAAAGCCCGAGGTCCAACCCTTGGAATATAGTCCTGCAGCGATGCGTGCAGCACGCTTGGCACCCACCGCGGCAATGCGGGCCGTGTTGACATCGGTCACCTGCCCACCGGCAATCGACACCGTAAAGTAGCGCGTGTCGAAGGGAGACTCCGCCGTCATACCTTCGAAGTGCCCGGTGCGCATGACCACCCTGTCACCGGCAGCGGTCTTACCGGCGCCCACATCCTCGCCGAGATCGGTCTTGGGCTCATCCGTCCAATCGATGCCGTCCTTGCCCGCCAAGATATAGTCCAGACGAGCGTCGGCCATCTTGCAGACATGCGAGTAGTTGACGATATTGATGCCGGCGATGATAAGCGTAAGCACGGCGGTCACGGCACCCATGGCAACCAGGATGAACTTACGACGCAGGCGACGTCCCATTGCACTGGCAGCATCAGCGCGCCCCGGATTACCCGAGTCCGCGCCCATGCCGAGCTTTGCCGTCGTGCGCTTCCACCACGCACTCGCGCTCACGCCTATTCGCCCTCCTCAACAACCTCGAGCGAATAGCCCTGGTTGCGCGATGCACGGATGGCCACGTTGGCACCAAGCGCCGTCAGCTTTTTGCGTAGGTACGAGATATAGACCCACACCACGTTAGCGCCTTCGGGCGCGTCCTCACCCCAAACTTCGAGCATCAAACGCTCGGTGGGCATGCGCGTGCCGGCGTTGCGCATAAAGAGCTCCATAAGCTGAAACTCTCGATTGGCCAGGTGCTCCTCGCCCAAAGGGCCCACGAGTGTGCACGATGCCGTGTCGAGGCGCACGTTGCCCACGCTGAGCGTCGTGGCGCGAATGCGTGCGAGCAGCTCCTTGGCGGCGAACGGCTTGGTCAGGTAGTCGTTGGCACCGGCATCCAGGCCCTCGACCTTATCGGACACCTCGCTTTTTGCCGTGAGCATGATGATGGGCAGTCGCTTACCGGCGGCGCGTGTGCGCTTGAGTACCTCGATACCGTCCATGCCGGGCATCATGATGTCCAGAATTGCGGCGTCATAGTCGTTGGCGAGCAGATACTCGAGCGCCGTCAGACCATCGAGCGCGGTATCGACCTCGTAGTCGCTATGTTGAAGAATCGCGGTAAGGGCGCGGGAGAGGCCGGGTTCGTCCTCGGCAAGCATCAGCTTCATAGTTGTTCCTTTGGCGCACGGCTATACAGGTTTCGATACTGCCGATGATAGCGCACCGTCAACCGCCTTAGCGCAGCCTTAGCCGCTCAACCTGCGCGTTTTTAAATACGCAGGATATGGCTTAGCCAAACTTAAGGCGCAGATGTCAAACGCTTGTCCGCACGCCGGAGACGATAGAACAGCAACTCACCCTTTCGCGGCACCTTTATCATGCAAAGAGCTCGGGCACTATTCCTCGTACGCGCCCTCAAGCCGAAGCAGCCACTCCTTGCGGTCAAGCCCGCCGGCATATCCGTTGAGCGAACCATCGGCGGCAACCACGCGATGGCACGGCACGATAATCGAAATGGGATTGCGTGCAACCGCAGTCCCCACGGCACGGGGAGACACAACGGGCGCCTCGTTTCCCGGTACACGATGTCGAGCCGCAACACGCTGGGCGATCTCGCCATACGTAGCGACCTCGCCACGCGGAATAGAAAGCAGCTCGTACCAAACTTCACGCTGAAACGCCGTGCCGATCATATGCAACGGCGGCGTAAACCGAGGTTCCTGCCCTGCAAAATAAGCATTCAGCCAAGCCCAGGAACGCTCAAGCACCGAAGACGCCGCACCATTTGCCGGACTCACCGACGACATGCCGCCAGCACCAGAAACTGCATCGGCGCCTTCAACATGTTCGGGATCTTCTTTGAGAAGCGTGGAGCCAAAATGCTCCTGCCCCTCAAACCAAAGTCCCGTCAGACCGCGGCCATCAGCGGCAAGCAAGATTTCGCCCAAAGGCGAAGCAAACGTCGTCGTGACCACCAGCGGCTCCTTTCAAAACTCCGCAACATAATACCGCGAATTGTGCAGACAACCCCAATCGACCCCAAAGTCACCCAAGGCAGCAGGCGCGCAGCGCCGCAGCTGCCGCACGACCCCAAAGTCCCCGCAGGCAGCAGGCGCAACGCGCCGCAGCTGCCGGCCGCGCCCCACAGTCCCCAAAGGCGGCAGGCGCGAAGCGCCGAGGCCGCCGCCGGGACCAGGGCCCGCAACAGCCGCGCGCCCCCCACATCAGCCCAGCGGCCCCAACCAACAACGGCCCCATCGCAGACTGCTCGCAGCCGAGTCACCGCAGGCGGGGGCCGGGCTTAGCTTTCAGAACACTCCGCAGACCAGTGTGGCGCGGCTCCGAAGGAGCAGGACAAGGCGCCACACATGGTCGAGGACGTTCTGAAAACTAAGCCCGGTCCCCGCCGGACAGGTCAACTTACTCGCAGAGCAGCTTAGCGATCTGGACGGCGTTGGTTGCCGCGCCCTTACGGATTTGGTCGCCGCAGCACCAGAAGGTGATGCCGCGCGCAGCCTCGGGGTTCGAGATGTCGCGGCGTACGCGACCGACCCAAATCAGGTCCTGGTCGGAGGTGTCCATCGGCATGGGGAAGCGGTCGTGCGCATCCTCGGCGCTCATGTCGTCAACTAGCTTGACACCCGGAGCGGCAGCCAGCGCGGCACGGGCCTCTTCCACCGTGATGTCGCGCTCGAACTCAAGCGTGATGCTCTCGGAGTGCGAGCGCAGCACGGGCACGCGCACACAGGTGCAGTTCACGCGCAGCTCGGGCAGATGCATGATCTTGCGGCCCTCGTTTTGCAACTTCATCTCCTCGGAGGTAAAGCCCTCCTCCTTGACGCCGCCAATCTGCGGAATCAGGTTGCTCGCGAGCTGGGCGGCAAACGCGCGCGGCTCGGGAATCTCCTCGCCACGGCCCAGGGCGGCCAGCTGAGCCTCGAGCTCGGCCATACCGGGAGCGCCAGCACCCGAAGCCGCCTGGTACGTCGAGACGATCATGCGCTTCACGCCAGCGAGCTGATGTAGCGGCCACGTGGGAACCAGGCCGATAATGGTCGCGCAGTTGGGGTTGGCGATAAGGCCGTGATGCCACTTGATATCGTCGGCATTGATCTCGGGCACGACCAGCGGCACCTCGGGATCCATGCGGAAGGCGTGGCTGTTATCGACTACGACGGCGCCGCGCTTGACGGCCTCAGGCAGCAGCTCCTTGGCGATATCGTCGCCGGCGGCGCCGAGTACGATGTCGCAGCCCTCAAAGGCCTCGGGGCAAGCCTCCTCAATCACAACCTGCTCGCCGCGGAACTCAACGGTCTTGCCTGCAGAGCGCGCGCTCGCTAGCAGCTTGAGCTTACCGACCGGAAACTCCTGCTCGTTGAGGCACTCGAGCATCTGGGTGCCCACGGCTCCCGTGGCGCCCAAAATAGCAACCGTGTACTGTTTCATGCTTCCCCCTTTAAAGGTTGTGGCTATCGCCCGCACGCCAAGCAGGCCGAATATTGTTGCCAGTGTATACAAGAACGGGGCGGACACGAAACCCGCCCCGTCGAAACGAAACCGAAACGAAACGCCCCGCCTTAGTTTTTTGAGACATGACCCAAAAATCTACCGAGCAGTCGCTACTTTTTGAGCGCGGCCAGAGCGGGATCGACCGGCGCGGGAGCCTCCAGGTCGGAGACCTTCACAATGCCGTTCTCATCGGAGAAGGCACGGTAAATGGTCCGAATCGCTAGGTCGAAGTCCTTCTCCTCGACACCGATAATGATGTTGATCTCGTCACAGCTCTGCGAAATCATACGCACGCTCACGCCGGCCTGGCCGAGCATGCCAAACAGATGGCCCGAGATACCTGCACGACCGCGCAGGTTGCGGCCGACGGTAGCGATGAGCGCCAAGCCCTCGACAACCTCGATCTCGAGCGGTTCGACCTCCTGCTGGATGTCGCCCACGAGTGAGTACAGCGAATCGTGCACATCCTGCTCCTGCACCACGGCGCCAAAGCGGTCGACACCGGTGGGCATGTGCTCGACGGAAACGTCATAGCGCTCGAACACCGAAAGCGCACGGCGCATAAAGCCGACGCGGGGCTTGGTGCGGTCGCGGGCGACGTTGATGGCGACAAAACCGCGCTTGCCGGTCACGCCGGTAATGATGGGCTCCGCCTCGCCTTCATCAGCCGTCTCGCTAATGATGGTGCCGGGGTCCTGCGGCGCATTGGTGTTCTTGATGACCAGCGGAATGCCTGCCTCGCGCACGGGGAACACGGCTTCCTCGTGCAGGACGCTTGCGCCCATGTACGAAAGCTCGCGCAGCTCCTCGTAGGTAACGCGCGCAATGGGCTGAGCCTCCGGAACAATACGCGGATCCGCAGAATAGAAACCCGAGACGTCGGTCCAGTTCTCGTATAGGTCGGCGCCCAGGCACTTAGCCAAAATCGAGCCCGAGATATCGCCGCCGCCACGATCGAGCAGCTTGATCTGGCCCTCACGCGTCGCGCCGTAGAAACCGGGCATAACAAAGCCGCCCTGCTGACCGTACTCCTGCACCAGCTCGGAGGTGCGGTTCATGCTGAGCGTACCGTCGTGATGGAACGCAACGACCGTCGCGGCATCCAGGAACGGCAGGCCCAGGTACTCGGCCATCAGGCGAGCGGTGAAGTACTCACCGCGGCTCACGAGCTCCTCGGTGGAGTAACCGCCCGAGCGGGCGCGCTCGGCAAAGGCCGCGAACTCCTCACGGATGGGATAGGTGAGCTCCAGCTCGTCAGCGATATCAAAATAGCGCTGGCCAATGTCCTCAAGCAGCTCCTCACACGACACGTGGTACTTAACGTGCGCATTGACCAGATAGAGCAGGTCGGTCACCTTAGTGTCGCCCTTAAAGCGGCGGCCGCAGGCGGAAACCACCACAAAACGGCGGGCAGGGTCGGCATCGACGATGGCCTTGATCTTCTTGAAGTGTTCGGCGTCGGCGACCGACGAGCCGCCAAACTTGGCAATCTTAATCATGGGCTTGAGGTTACCTTTCTAAAAGCCTCTGCAAACCTGTTTTGCGCGCTCTGATACCATGGTTTCACCGATTGGGTCCAAGGCATCCGAGGAGCAGTGTTATATGGGAACTTATCATAGTACACGAGGACGCACTTTATCGTGCTCAAGTAAGGTGGCAATCCGCACCGGCATCGCTCCCGACGGGGGTTTGTTTGTCTCGGACGAGCTCGGCACCCAGCAGGTCGATATCAGCTCGCTTGCAGATAAATCGTACTTTGAAATCGCTCAAGATGTGTTGGGAATGTTACTGAATGATTACACGGCCGAAGAAATTTCGGCGTGTGTCGACGAGGCATACCGCGGCACGTTCACGAGTGAAGAGGTTACGCCGCTCGTCAAACTCGACGCTGCGCCGGGCGCTGACGCCCCTCAGACCTATGTGATGGAGCTCTTTGGCGGCCCCACGAGCGCCTTCAAGGACGTCGCCCTGCAGATGCTCCCCCGTCTGATGGCCCGCACTTCCGCCAAGGACGGCGGCGCCGAGCGCATCATGATCGTCACCGCCACGTCGGGCGACACGGGCAAGGCCGCGCTCGCCGGTTTTGCCGACACTCCGGGCACGGGCATCACCGTTTTTTATCCCGAGGGCAAGGTCAGCCGCGTCCAGAACCTGCAGATGTCCACGCAGGAGGGCGACAACGTCGCCGTCTGCGGCATCCGCGGCAACTTTGACGACGCTCAGAGCGCCGTCAAGCGCATCTTTGCCGATAAGGAGCTTGCCGAGCGTCTGGAGGCCGCCGGCACGGTGCTTTCGAGCGCCAACTCCATCAATGTCGGCCGTCTGGTACCGCAGGTCGTCTACTACTTTGCCGCCTATGCGCAGCTGCTGCGCGCCGGCGCCATCGAGGCCGGCGACGCCGTGGAGTTCTGCGTACCGACCGGCAACTTTGGCGATATCTTGGCCGGCTACTACGCCAAGCGCATGGGCCTGCCCGTCGCCAAGCTCGTCGTGGCGAGCGACAAGAACAACGTGCTTGCCGACTTCCTGACCACCGGCGTTTACGACCGTAACCGCCCGTTCTTCACGACCATCTCGCCGTCGATGGACATCCTCATCAGCTCCAACCTCGAGC
>UQUX01000050.1 GCA_900544425.1 uncultured Collinsella sp. | reverse complement strand
CGGCAGACGCTGCCGCTCCGCAGCATCGAGCTCCGGTCATCTGCGCCATTTCGGGTTCGGGCGGTTGCGGCAAGTCGACGATCGTTGCCACCATGGCACACGCATCGTCGCTGTTGGGCTTGCGTGCCGCCGTGCTCGACCTGGACCTGATGTTTGGAAACCTTTACGACTTGTTAGGCGTCGATGCTCCGCGCGATATGGCGGCACTTATCGAGCCGTCGGCGGCGGGCGCGCTCACCGAGCCGGATATCGTAGCCACATCGATGCGCGTGGCGCCGGGCGTTACGCTCTGGGGTCCCGTCGCGGCGCCCGAGCAAGCCGAGCTCATGGCACGTCCGGTGGAGCTATTGCTTGATGTCCTGCGTCGCGAATCCGACGTGGTCTTTATCGATACCTCGGTCTTTTGGGGCGATGCCGTGGCGGCTGCGGTGGCGGCGAGCGACCGTTGCCTGGTCGTTGGCGATGCGGCGGTGTCGTCCGCGACATCGGCGTCGCGCGTCATTGAACTGGCAAGTCGAGTAGGTGTGCCGCGCACGCGCATGAGCGCCGTGTTCAACCGGTTCGGTGCGCGCGGGGCAGACGAGGACGTAGCCATGCGCTTTGAGATTGCCTGTGCGTTGAGCTCCAAGATTCGTATCGCCGATGGCGGGCAGGATCTCGCCGCGCTCATGGCGTTTGGGCGCGCTGACGAGGCAGTGGGGCAGACCAGCGCTTTTGCGACCAGCGTGCGCGAGGCCACGCGCGAGATGCTCGTGGAACTGGGGTGCGCCGTCGGCCCTTGGAGCGATATGGTCGCCGACTGTGCAATGCGCACCGAACGCCCGCGTATTCGCCTTCCCTGGTCGCGCGAGGGTGATCAGCGATGAGCCTGCAAACGAGGATTAAGGCTGCTGGCGCTGCAGCGGCGGCAGCGCCTGTAGATGCGGGGCGTCGCCGCGCGGTGAAACGACGCACCAAGCGCGCCGTGATGGACCGCATGGGTTACGACGAAGTGGCGCGTATCAGCGCCTATATCGACCCGGCACTTGCCCGCTCGGAATTGCGTCCTGCGGTGGAGGCGGCGCTCAATGTTGAGGAGCCGACCGATCTCGCGACGCCCGAGCGCGAGACTATCATCGACGAGATTTTGGATGACGTGGTGGGCTTGGGGCCGTTGCAGCCGCTCATCGAGGACGACACCGTTACCGAAATCATGATCAACGGCTGCCGCTCGGCTTTCTTTGAACGCGGCGGCGTCTTGTACCCCATCGAGCATGCGTTTGAGGATGATGAGCAGATCCGTGTGCTTATCGACCGCATCATCTCGCCACTTGGCCGCCGTATCGACGAGCGCAGTCCCATCGTCAACGCCCGCCTCAAAACGGGCTATCGCGTCAACGCGGTGATTCCGCCTGTGGCGATTGACGGACCGATTCTCACCATCCGAAAGTTCTCGGACCGCATCTGCTCGCTGGACGAGCTTGTGGGGCTGGGGTCGCTGCCGCTTTGGTATGCGCAGCTGCTGTCGTGCGCGGTGTCGCTGCGACAGGACCTGGCGGTTGCGGGAGGCACGGGATCTGGTAAGACCACCCTGCTCAACGCGTTGTCATGTGAGATTTCCACCGGCGAGCGCATCGTGACGATCGAGGACTCTGCCGAGCTCAAGTTTGCACATCATCCGCACGTGGTGCGCCTAGAGGCGCGCGAGGCTTCAATTGAGGGCGAGGGTGCGGTGACGATCCGCGACCTGGTGACCAATGCCCTGCGCATGCGCCCCGACCGCATCGTGGTGGGCGAGGTGCGCGGTGCCGAGTGCTGCGACATGTTGCAGGCCATGAACACGGGCCACGACGGGTCGCTCACCACACTTCATGCGGGTTCCGAGCAGGAGACCGTGGTGCGTCTGACGTTGCTTGCACGTTATGGCATCGATCTGCCGAGCGAGCTCATCGAGGAGCAGATTGCCATGGCGCTCGACGGCATCGTGATGTCCGAGCGCCACGCCGATGGCAGGCGTTTCGTCTCCTCGTATTCGGGGGTGCGTCGCGCCGCGTCGGGCGGCGTAGAGCTCGAGCGCTATGTGACTTTCGATGCCGCCGAGCGCACCTGGAAGCTTGACCGCGAGCCGCCGTTTATCGCAGAAGGCCTGCGGTCGGGGACGCTCACACAAGAGGAGGTGGACGAATGGAGGTCGCTGTGCCCCTCGTCGTAGGGGGTTTGGCAGGGTTTTCTGTTGCGACGGCGTGCGGGGCGGAACCTCGTGTGCCGCAGGTACCGCCGGCGGAGCTGGCGCGTCAGGCGCTCGAGACGGTGGCAGAGAAGCTGCCGCGTGAGCTGGTGGAAAACGATCTGCTGAAAAAGATCGCCCGTTCGTGGGCATCGCTGGCTCCGGCGCGTCGCCTTGGCCTCGCGATCGAGGATGCTTCGGGGCGTTTGGCGTTTCTGCTGCTATCGAGCGGTGTCTGCTGCGTTTTGCTAACGATGGTGTCGTTATCGCCCCTCGGATTTGCCTTGGGACTTGTTGCTCCGTTTGCCGTTGGCGCCGCTCGGGATGGCTTTGAGAGCCGGCGCGAGCAACACGATGCAGAAGAGGCCATGCCCGAGGCGTTTACCGCACTTTCCATGTCGCTTGCCTCGGGACATTCACTGGCCCAGGGCATGCGCTTTGTGGGCGCTCATGCGCAAGAACCGGTGCATACCGAGTTTTTGCGGGTGGCGGCGGCAATCGATTGCGGCATCTCGGCGACCGACGCGCTCGATGACTTGCTCGTGCGCATCGACGCCCCTGGCCTTTCGCTTGTGACCTTGGCGCTTAAGGTGTCTCAGCGCACCGGTGCTCCGCTTGCCGACTTACTGTCCGAGGCGTCGAGCATGGTGGGGGAGCGCATTGAGCTCAAGCGCCGCCTGGATGTTAAGACGTCGCAGGCTCGCATGTCTGCGCATATGGTCGCGGCGATGCCGACGGGCATGTGCGCGGTGTTGGCGCTGCTTTCGGCAGATTTTCGTCGCGGTCTTGCGACGCCTGCCGGCGCGGGCACTGTGGTGCTGGGTCTTGCCCTCAACGCCGTTGCCCTGGTGGTTATCCGGCGCATTATGCGGGTGAAGCTATGAGCGCCCCGGTTGCAGTTGCGGCTTGCCTGTGCGCTCTGAGTGTATTTGTCGCAACGGGTTTGGATCGGGCGGATGCACGCAAGATCGCAGAGGCCTGCAAGCGCGAGGCGGTGCTGGTCGCTGCCGCGGGTCGCTCGGTGGTCGATGCTCTGGCCGCGCGAATGAAGGGCGCGGTTGGAGCGGGCGGCCCGGCGCGAGTATCGCTCGGCGAAGTGTCCGAGATGATCGATGTTGTGCGCTTGGGTCTTTCGGCCGGTCTTTCGTTTGATGTGGCGCTTGAGATTTTCTGCGCCAACCGCCGGTCAGTGCTGGCTCTTCGACTTGAGCGGGCCTGCATGGCGTGGCAGGTGGGCGTGGGCACGCGTGAGGACGAGCTGTTGGCCGTCGCACGCGACCTGGACGTGCGAGCGCTCGAGACCTTTGCCATCACGGTGGGGCAGGCGCTCGCTCTGGGTGCCCCACTTGCCGAGACACTGGCCGCTCAAAGTCGCGAGATCCGTGCGGCTCATCGCGCCGCGGTCGAGCGCGAGATCGAGCGTGCGCCCGTCAAGCTGCTGATTCCCACCGGCACGCTCATCTTGCCGGCGTTGCTTCTGTCCATATTGGGCCCGCTGTTGGGAGCAGGCGGGATGATGTAGGGAGGAATACATGAACACGATGACTGACGTTGCTGGCAAGGTCTGGAGCTGGGCTGTTTGCCAGTCAATTCGCGCTCGCCAGCATGCCGGGGAGCTACTGCAGGAGGAGAGTGCGCAGGGCACCACCGAATACGCCATCTTGGTCGGCGTGCTCGTGGTGATCGCCATCATTGCCATTGTCGCATTTAAGGGCAAGGTCCAAGATCTATGGAACGCTATCAGCGAGGGCATCAACAGCCTGTAGAGGGCAGGCGGCCTGCCGGCGCACTGCTGGTGTTTGCCTGTGTGGTTGTGGCGGTGGCAGTGGCGGTTTGGGGGCTAAACGCCGCGCGGCAGCAGCGTCCTGGGGCCGCCTTCGATTCGGGCTCAGATTCGGCGGTGGCGTCTCAAAAAGATGAGATGCGAGATGCGGACGATTCGGATGTCGCTGTCACGGCGCAAACCTTTCTGCGGATGCTCGACAAGCGGTCTGGCACTGCGACGGATTCGCCTGAGGACAACGCGATTGCGGTCCGGCTTGCATGGTCCGAGGACCGACCGATGACCGAGGCAGCGGCGGATATGTTACGCGCCTACCGCGAGGTGCCAACGGCCCAGCTCGCCCTGAGCGGCTATCTCGATATTAAGGGTAACGTATGGGGCGCCATCGTGCGCGATGGGCGAGGCTGGGTCGACATGGTGACGGTTGCCGCGGATGCCGGCGATGCCTCGTGCCGCCTGCGTGCCGTGCGTCTGGTTCCGCAAACAACGGAGTCAAAGGAGGGGTCGTGAAATGCATGATGTCCTGCGTGAGGAATCTGCTCAGTCGACCGTCGAATACGCCATCGTCACCGTGGCGCTGTTGTCGATTGTGCTGGCGATTGCGGGGCTTTGGCGCGCTGGCACTGATGGGCGCTTGGCGGCACTGGTCGAGCGGGCAGCGTCTCATGGCGTCGCTCCGTCGTCGGTTATCGATGCCGCGATGGGTGCCAAGGACATCGCTCTGTATTGATATCGCGTGCGAGGATCGGGCGCAGTCTACGGTCGAGGCTGCCTTTTTGCTGCCGACGTTTTTGACGCTTATCTTGCTCGCGTTGCAGCCGGTGTGCCTGCTCTATACGCGCGCGGTCATGGAGTCTGCCGCCGCTGAGACCGCGCGGCTTATGACCACGACGACGGTGGATGACGACGATGACCTTAAGGAGTTCACTCGCCGCAGACTTGCCGCGGTGCCCGACGTCTCGATTTTTCATGCCGGCGGGCCGCTGTCGTGGGATATCGAGTTGGGGCGGGCCGGTGCTGGCGGCGTTTCGTCCGTGTCTGTTGCCGGCGAGGTTAAGCCGCTGCCCGTAATCGGTGCATTTGTGCAGGCCATGGGCAGTGCGGGTGAGGGTGGCTATGTCGAGCTCAAGGTCGACGTCTCGTATCGATCGCGTCCCGAATGGCTGGAGGGAGATTATGATTCATGGATTGCTGCATGGGATTAGGCGCTGCCTGCTGCGGGTGACGCAAGGGTTTGCGGCCCGCCGTCGACCAGGCGCTCGCCGCAGGCGGGGCGGCTTTATGGGCCGTGCCGGTATCGACTTGTTTATCGAAGACGGTGCCTATACCACGCTCTCCTCTGCGGTTGTCATTCTGGTGGTGCTTACGCTGCTGTTTTCGTCGACCGCGGCGATATGGAGCATGTCGCGCGCCGGAGACACCCAGGTGGCGGCCGATAGCGGTGCACTGGCGGGCGCCAACGTGGTGTCGTCCTATCACACAGCCGCCACGGTGGTCGATGCGAGCATTTTGAGTTTGGGCCTGGCGGGGTTTGCCACGATCGGCACCGGCTTGGTTGCCATTCTCATTCCGGGCGCCGAGGTTGTCGGCAGCGATATCATCGAAACGGGAACCCAGATCATTAAAACGCGTAACAAGTTTGCTAAAAGCGCGGCAAGGGGCCTGCGAAAGATCGAGACCGCCTTGCCGTACCTGGTTGCCGCGCGCGCCATGCAGGCAGTATCGGCGCAGGATACCGACGGCGTGACCTATACCGGTACGGCGCTTGCCGTGCCCAGGACATCCGAGTCGGATTTTGTTGCGCTCGAAGGGTCCGAGATCTCGACCGATGCCATTAAGGATGCGTCGGAAGATCTGGAGCGCGCGGCCGAGGAGCTACAAAAAGCATCGGAGGAGACGGCGAAGGCCAAAGAGCGTGCCTGGCTAGCGGATTGCGGTGGATCGGATAAAGGTTCGGTCGGCAGCTGTTCGTGTATGTGGGAGCGCGCAAAAAGCCTAACGGATCTCTCCGGTGTTCAAAATCCGCATTACGCTTCGAGCGTTACGTGGGAACCGCAAGTGGCGCTCGATCGCTCGAAGGACTACTACCATTGGCGTCTGGCAAACGAGAAGCCCCAAGGCTCGAGTGTCGAGATGAAGGCGGAGTCTGCGGCGCGTAAGGCGTTTTATACCTATGCGAGCGCGGAGGTCGATCGGGCATATATAACCGAGAACGGAGACAGGGTCTCCTCCTATATTCCGCTGCTGCCGCGCAACTCTGATGAGGTCCGGGCGACGGAACTCTATACCGATGCGGTGTGGCCGACTAGCGTGAACGATGACAAGGCGTATCTGCATTACGGGACGACCTGCCCTAACTATAAGAAAGGAACGCCGAGCGGATTTGCTTCGGTTGCCGATTACGATGGGCAAGATAAATGCAGCAAATGCCATTTTGGCGTTTCGTCGCTTGGTGCTGTTGCGGCGCCTTCAACCTCTATCGAAAACGGCTTCGAGTATCACTTTGACAAGTTTAAAGACGCCCTGGAGGACTACGTCGACTGTCGCAACAAGGAACTCGAACTCGAGCGTCAAACCGAGGACGAAGCCGACCGTGCGGGCAATGCGTTCGATACCGCCATCAAAGAGCTTTCGGGTGAGCGCCCGCGCATCGCCCCGCCCGGTCGCAACGGCGTGGTCGCCTTTGCGGTCTCGGGCGCCATCTCCAGTCCCGACGAGCTCAACTCTTCGTTTAACACGGCAGTTGAGCTTGGCGATCGTGGTGCAATTTCTGCTGCAGTGCTCGCGCCCGATGATGCGACGGCACAAAATAACGTTCTCTCGCGGTTTTTCTCGACACTGGAGGAGCGTTCGGGCGGCGTTGCCGGCGTGCTCGATGGCGTTATGGATGTTTGGGGCCGCCTACTTGTGGGGTACGGAGACATCCAGGGTGCGGCCGACGAGCTTATGGGAGAGCTGATCGGTGGCTTGGGAGGGAGTAGCGGCGCGCTGGGCTCCATCGCGTCCTGGCTCGGTGACACCGTTTCGTTCTCCGTGGCGGCGCTGGGGCTCGAACCGTGCGATTTGCGTCTGCGAAAACCGGTGCTGACCGATACCGCCAATGTCATCAAAAGTCCGGGGTCCGATATCGCGGGCATCTCCAAAGCTCAAGATACCCTGCGAAAAATCCCCTTGGGCGTGACTGACCCCAAGGCGCTTTGCGAGGCCTTGGAATATCACGTCGAGCGCACCATCAGCGGCGCGATATTCACACTTGCGGAGATCCCGCTGCCCGGCGGCGGCTCCATCCCGCTCACTGTCGATGTTGCCACGCTGGTGGGTGCTTTTGGCGGTGGGTCGTAATGGGCATTCGCACGGGCTTTCGCGAGGAGCGTGCCCAGGCGACGGTCGAGATGGCCATGGTCACGCCTGTCCTGCTCGTGCTGGCTCTCATCGCGTACAACGTCATGATCTTTGCCGGCGCGGTCGCGCGCTTCGACCGCGTGGTGCCCGACATCGTGCTGGCGCACGCTGTGGCGCCGGGCGGGGAGGGTGACGAGAGCTCCATTGACGCTTCCGCGACTGTTCAAGCTCAGATTCAGGATGCCATGGAGGGATATGACCTGCAGGTCGAGGTCTCGAGCGAGCAAGGCGCGGCGTCATCGGATGGTAGCCTGCTCTCTCTTTCTGGCACGTTTAGGACCTATACCTGCACCATGCACTACGAGCCATGGCCGAGTTCGCTGAGCATCGCCGGCGTTTCCCTGGGGGCGCCGGCCGTGCTCGCGCATGAACGCGCGGTGACGGTCGATCCATGGCGTCCGGGGGTGGTCATGTGACCGCGGTCTCGTCCTACATCGCCTACGCGCGGGCACTCAATAGGCTGGGTTGGACGCCGGCCGAGTTTGTGGTAGCGGAGTCGTTTGTCATGCGCCTGCGCGGCATGCTGGGACGGCGTCCGGTTGCCGCCAACGGCCTGCCGCTCGTCATGGCGTTTCCACGCTGCTCTTCGGTCCATACGTGTTTTATGGCCTATCCCATCGACATCGCCTTCATCGATCGCGACGGCAATATCCTCGCGCGCTACGAAAACGTCCGCCCTTGGCGCATGTGCTCCTGCCCCGGCGCCTGGGCCGTACTAGAGCGTCCTTCAATCATTGTTTCGACCCCTGCTCTCCAACGCGTGCCGGCTTAAGAATTGGCGACAGTGGACTTTCGTCATACGAAATTGGGTAAGATGGAGGAGAAGATGCATGGATGTTGAGATTCATCCCAACGCTAAAAAGCACCTGACGGAAAAGCAGGTGCTTAGCGCTTGGCTTGCGGTTACTGAGTGCATTCGTCGCGAGTCGAAGGACGAGCCGCCGAGATGGCTTGCGATTGGATGGCTCCCAGACGGACGAAGCGTGGAGCTTGTCGCGGTCGAGCTTGTCCGTGGGTGGCTTATCATTCATGCCTTGTCTCCAGTCCAGAAGAAATTTTGGCAGGAGATTGAACAGGCTCGGCAAAGGGGTCGATGATGGGCAAGACGTATACGGCCGCTAATGGTCAGGTTGTAACGGATGAAATGATTGACGCGTGGTGCGAGTCGTACGAGCGCGGAGAGTTTCCGGATGGCGAACACACCGTTGGTGGGATCGTGCATGGACGGCCCCCGCTCTCAGGTGAGGGGACGGCAACGCTGTCGGTCAAGATTCCTCTGGGAATGAAGGAGGCCATTCGTCGACGGGCGGCTGCCGAGGGGATGACGCCAAGTGAGTTTGCCCGTGCGGCTCTGAGTGAAAAACTTCTTGCTGCCGGCTGATGCCTCTGACGTGCCGATTTATAGAACCGAGGCTGTGCTCAAAAACTTTTTTAAAATTCTCGGTTGACCGGAACGCGTCCTTGGTTATACTAATCAAGCCTTGAAACAAGGCACACCTCAAATGGCTGGGTAGCTCAGTTGGTAGAGCAGAGGACTGAAAATCCTCGTGTCAGGGGTTCGATTCCCTTCCCCGCCACCTTGAATTGACTAGGACCTCTGCAAAGGGGTCCTTTTCTTTTATTGAGGGCTCTGCGGAAATTGCGTCCCGGAATTTGGCTTCAGAGTGGGATGCGCTTTCCGGCGCTTACTTCCGACGTGCGTGCACATCTCGGGCCCGCCCGCTCAGACATTCCTCCCGCTTTTGCGCCACTTTACAGACCGTTCGGTCGTCTGTCCGCACGCGCGGGTATACTCAAAACGATACTTTTCCTATGCAATACGATGCAGGCTCGGCCTGCACGATCCGAAGGGGGCAGTGATGGAGAGGATACTCGGCGTTAATCTCTCTGGCTGGTTTATTCCCGAGCCTTGGGTGACCCCGTCGCTATACGCGGCGACCGGTGCATCCAACGCGGCCGAGCTGCAGGAGGCCATGGGCACCGCCGCCTATAACGAGCGCATGCGCCGTCATTACGAGACGTTTGTGAGCGAGGACGATTTCCGTCGCATGGCGCAGATCGGCCTCAACGCCGTGCGCCTGCCGGTGCCTTGGTATGCCTTTGGCTCACAGGAGTCCGATGCCTCCTACATCTCGGTTGTCGATTACATCGACCGCGCGATTGAGTGGGCTGCCAAGTACAACATCCGCGTGCTGCTTGACCTGGCGACTGTGCCCGGTGGCCAGGGCGATTCCAACGATTCGCCCGCCACGCCGGAGGCTGTTGCCGAGTGGCATTCGTCCACCAACGGTCGTCATGTCGCACTCGACGTGCTCGAGCGCTTGGCCGATCGCTACGGCGAGGCCGAGAGCCTGCTGGGTATTGAGCTGCTGGATACGCCGCAGATGAGTGTCCGCAAGAGCCTCTTCACCATGACGGATGGCATTCCTGCTCACTACCTGCGCAATTTCTATCGCGATGCTTACGAGCTCGTCCGTTCGTATATGCCCGAGGATAAGATCGTCGTTTTCTCGTCGTCGGGGCATCCCAGCGAGTGGAAGCATTTTATGCGCGGCGCCAAGTACAAGAACGTCTACATGGACCTTCACCTGTACCATTACCGCGACGAGCATGCGCTCGACATCACGAGCCCCCGCGGGCTGACGACGGCGATTTCGCGTAACAAGCGCGAGCTTAAAGAAGCGATTTCAACTGGGTTCCCCGTGCTGGTGGGCGAATGGTCGGGCGCGGCGATCTTTGCCAACTCGTCGGTTACGCCCGAGGGCCGCAATGCCTACGAGCGCGTGTTTATCGCCAATCAGCTGGCTTCGTTTGCGCCGGCTGCCGGTTGGTTCTTCCAAACGTGGAAGACCGAGAAGCGCATTGCAGCATGGGACGCCCGCGCGGCGCTCGGCACGCTCGAGCGCGGCATGATTGAATAGGTTGATATGACGCAAAACAGCGCCCATACGGGCAAACTCTATGTGGTCGGCACGCCCATCGGCAACCTGGGCGACCTGTCCCCACGCGTTGGCGAGGCCTTTGCCGCCGCCGATGCCATCTGCTGCGAAGACACGCGTGTGACGTCAAAGCTGCTGATGCATCTGGGCATTTCCAAGCCGCTTGTCCGTTGCGACGAGAATGTGATCGCCAGCCGCGCCACCGGCCTGGTCGACCGTCTGCTGGCGGGGGAGACCCTCGCCTTTGCCTCGGACGCCGGCATGCCGAGCGTGTCCGATCCCGGCCAGGCGCTGGTCGAGGCGGCACGTGAGGCCGATGTGCCCGTAGAAGTTATTCCCGGGCCCTCTGCTTGCGTCACGGCGCTCGTTTCGTCCGGCATTCCCTGCGAGCATTTTTTCTTCGAGGGCTTTTTGGGCCGAAAGCACGGCGACCGTGTGCGCCGTTTGCAGCGCCTTGCCGTGGTGCCCGGCGCGCTCATCTTCTACGAGTCTCCACATCGCATCGTGGCGACGCTCGAGGCCGTGGTGGAGGTCTTTCCCCAGCGTGAGGTTGCCGTCTGCCGCGAACTCACCAAGCTGCACGAGGAGGTCTTGCGCGGGCCCGCTGCCCAGCTCGCCGAGGAGCTGCGTGCTCGCGGCGAGGTAAAGGGCGAGATTGCGCTGGTCATCGCGCCGCCGAGCGAGGACGAGGAGGCTGGCATCGTACCGGTTGGCGCCGCGGCAGCGGATCCCGACGAGGCCCTGCGCGAGGATATCCGCGCCGCGCTCGAGGAGGGGGAGCCCGCCTCTGCGGTGGCCAAGCGCCTGTCTCAGAAGTATTCGCGCCGCAAGCGCGATGTCTATGCCATGGTGCTCGATATGCAATAGATGGAGGATATCCAGCCCTTGCGCTAGAATCATCCCCTGTATGCAACGTTTTTCTGGAGGACAAACCCCATGGATCAAAGCAAGCCTTCGTTCTTTATCACGACGCCCATCTACTACGTCAACGCCGATCCGCACCTGGGCACGGCTTATTCCACCATCATCGCCGACGTTCAGGCTCGCTATCGCCGCTCCGCCGGCTATAACGTCAAGTTCCTGACCGGCATGGACGAGCACGGCGAGAAGGTCGCCGAGGCCGCAGCCAAGCACAACATGACGCCTCAGGAGTGGACCGACAGCCAGGCTCCGCACTTCAAGGAGCTTTGGAACAAGCTCGAGATCTCCAACGACGACTTCATCCGCACCACCGAGCCGCGCCAGCATCATGCCGTGCAGTACCTGTGGGAGCGCATGAAGGAGTCCGGTTACCTGTATAAGGGCAGCTACGACGGCTGGTATTGCGTGCCTGATGAGACCTACTTCACCGATACACAGGTCCAGAAGGGCGACGAGGAGTACGGCAGCGTCGGCCAGCACCTGTGCCCCGACTGCCACCGTCCGCTTGAGCGCGTGCAGGAGGAGTCCTACTTCTTCAAGCTTTCCGCTTTCCAGGACAAGCTGCTCAAGCTCTATGACGAGCACCCCGACTTTGTCGAGCCCGCGTTCCGCATGAACGAGGTTCGCAGCTTTGTCGAG
>UQUX01000049.1 GCA_900544425.1 uncultured Collinsella sp. | reverse complement strand
GCGGCGAGCACCCGTTCTCCATCGAGGGTCGCGAGCAGAAGACCTGGATGCTCATGGACTACGGTTCGGTTGTCGTCCACGTCTTCACTCCCGAAGCCCGCGACTTCTACCGCCTCGAGAAACTCTGGGGAGACGCTCCCCAGCTCCCCCTCAACCTCCTCTAGTAGCTCATTTGAGACGGGGTTTAGCTACCCTCACGCATATCGCCGGGCAGGTGCGGTTTTCCGCACCTGCCCGGCTTTCTTTTTGCCCAAAGTAGCTAATTTGGGACGGGGCTTTTTTAGCTACTACCTACCGTTCGCCGATAGAAGCGAGTTGCGGTTCATTGCGTGATATTTAGCTTTCCGACTCGGGTAACGTATTTGTTATCTGTAGAGGAGGAGATGCGTATGACTCGGACCGCGCGGGAAATCTCTGTTTACGGCTATTACCATGTCGTCCAAAAGGCTGTGGTGGTCAGCTGATATTTGAGGATGCTGACGATCGACTCTATCTGATTCGACTGATAGCTTCGAAATGCCAGAAGTTCAAAGTGGATGTTATCGCATGGTGCCTTATGGATAATCACATTCACTTGTTGCTAGATGACGGGCATGCTCACCTGAGCGATTGTATGCATTCGATTACGACGGCGTATGCCATGTATTTCAATTCTAAGACAGGCAGGAGAGGTCCTGTTTTCCAGGATCGATTTAAGAGTGTGCCGATTCTCGATGATGATCAGCTGCTCAACTGCGTTCGTTACATTCACGATAACCCTGCGAAAGCCAGAATTGGCACTGCTTCGCTCTATCGCTGGAGCAGCTTTAGCGAGTATATGGGCTATCCGGGAATTTGTAAGACTGATTGCGTGCTCGGGTTGCTCGGGAATTCCCAGAGATTTTTTGCATTTAGCATCTCGGGCGAGCCCAATGGCTATTGCTTCCGTTATGGCGCTCATGTGAGTGATACTGACGCGCTTGAGTTTGCGCAGGCGTTGCTCAAACCATACGAGCCTCACTATCTCAACGCTCTGCCCAAGGGCGTGCGTGATGACTGTATCCGTAAACTCAAAAGCGAGGGCTTTTCGATCAAGCAGATCGTGCGCCTCACGGGTATCGGCCATTGCACGATTCAAAAAGTTAAAGTTGAAAAGTAGCTCATTTTAGGCGGGATAATTTTGCTGCGGCCGCCAAACCGGACATCCGGGGTAGTCAATTTGGGACGGGGCTTTTTTAGCTACCCTTTGGCTGACGGTGAATGAATTAGGCCGAATGAATCTCAACCGATATATAGGGGTAGCTAAAATAGCCCCGTCCCAAATTGACTACCAATGCCGTGTCGGACGGAAGGCAGCAACCCCCGTCCAAAAAAGACTAGTTATTGAAGCGGGATTGGCGGCCGAAGGATAGGGCGGTGTCGCCGAATTTGTCTCGGACGGCGTCGATGGCGACGGAGAGGTCGCGGCGGTCGCTGGATTGGGCTCCGCGGTCATCGATCTCGCAGAACAGGTCGGTCTGGATGCCGCCCCGATGGTCAAAGTCGCTCATGCCGATGCCCGCTAAGCGAACATGCATGCCATCCTGCCAGATGTTGTCGAGCAGATCGAGTGCAACCGCCACGAAGATGTTCTCATCGTCGGTCGGATGAGGCAGCCGGCGCTGTGCCGTACGCCCGCTGCCATACGAATACTTAAGCTTGAGCGTTACCGTGGCACCCGTCAGCCCCTGACGGCGCAGACGGCGTCCCACTGACTCTCCCAACAGCGCAATCGCCGCCTCAATATCCCCACGCTCAGTCAAATCTTTCGCAAAGGTGCGTTCATTACTGACCGACTTGACCTCACGCTCCTCATCGAGACTCGTGACTTCGGAGATTTCGAGTCCCAGCGCACGCTGGCGCATGCGTTCGCCGTTGACGCCAAAAATAGAGGCCAAGGTGGATTCCGGTGCACGTGATAGCTCGCCGAGGGTGTAGATGCGCATGCGGCGCAGTCGCTCCTCGGCCGAGCGCCCGATGCCGCTCATGGCAGATACCGGCAGCGCGGCCAAAAAGCGCTGCTCGGTTCCGGGGCGCACGATGGTCAGCCCAAACGGCTTATCCCGCTCGCTTGCGATCTTTGCGACCGTCTTGTTGCAGCCCACGCCAATGGAGCAGGTCACTCCCAGCGCTGCCACGCGGTCGCTTATACGCCGCGCAACCAGCAGCGGGTCTTCGGGCGCAAAGCGACCCGGTGTGATATCGATAAAGGCCTCGTCGATGGACACACGCTCCACGCGCGGTGTCTCATCGGCAAGGATCGCCATGACCTGCGCGCTCACCTCGCGGTAGCGATCAAAGTGTCCGTGCGTCCAAATGGCCTGCGGGCACAGGCGCCGCGCCTCGGCCGAGGCCATGGCAGAATGCACGCCAAAGCGACGCGCCTCGTACGAACACGTGGACACGACGCCGCGCGACTCGGCGTCTCCGCCCACGATGAGCGGCTTTCCGCGCCATTCGGGATGATCGAGCATCTCCACGCTCGCAAAAAATGCATCGAGGTCCATCAGGCCCACCGCCGGACCCGTCCAGGGCGGCGGCGTAACGCCCGCAGCATCCTCATAACCGTATGTATGTTCGCGTCTTTCCATGTCATGAGTATACCGCGCAGCTCATGTGGGGTGCGTGGATGCGCTTGCAAATCGCGAATTCTTGTCTAAGATATGGATTTGCCCTCGACTACACCGAAGAAGTTGGTCTCACGGACTTCACCTGCCCGCGTCGATGGCGTATTATGTTCAACTGTTTGTTTGTAGTTGCAGCCTAAAGCTGCTTGGTTGGAGGAGTTTCCTTTGGCAGTCAAGATTCGCCTTGCTCGTCACGGCGCTAAGAAGCGTCCGTACTACCGTGTCGTCGTCGCCGATTCCCGCGCCCCGCGTGACGGTCGTATCATCGAGGAGGTTGGCCGCTACAACCCGATGACCGCCCCCAAGACCATCAACCTCGACCTCGAGAAGATCGCTGACTGGCAGTCCAAGGGCGCTCAGCTCACCGACGCCGTCGCCGCTCTGGTCAAGGCCGCCAACGAGGGCGAGAAGACCGAGACCGTCGTCAAGAAGTCCAAGAAGCAGCTCGCCAAAGAGGCCGAGGCCGCTAAGGCTGCCGCTGAGGCCGCTGAGGGCGCCGAGGAGTAAATCGTGCCTGAGGTTGACGCTGCACAGCTCGAGGGTGAGGCAATGCTCTCAGATCGCATCGCCGATCTCGTCGAATATCTCGTTGTTCAGATCGTCGACGACCCGGATTCCGTGAGCCTTGAGGTCATCGATGGTGACGACGCCTCTACGATTGAGGTTTCGGTCGCCGAGGATGACGTCGCTAAGGTCATCGGCCGTCGTGGCCGTACCATCAAGGCCATTCGCACGCTCGCCCGTGCACTGGCCGCTCGCCTCGACACTGCTGTCGAGGTAGAGGTTCTGGGCTAGGACCTTGAGGTCCCAGTACAAAAACATCGCCCGTGTGGTCAAGCCGCACGGAAGGAAGGGGGAGGTCCTCGCGCAGCCGCTGCGGGGGCTTCCTTCTGTATTAGAGCCGGGTATGCGCGTCGCCCTGACGCCGCCGGCGCTCAAGCGCGACCGCTTTTGCACGGTCGTGTCCGTCACCGATACGGGCGATGGCGATCTGGTCTCGTTTGAGGGCATTGACGACTTGACGGCCGCCGAGGGCATCACGGGATGCTATGTGCTGGCAAATCGTGACGACTTTGAGCTCGATTCGCTCGACGCTGCCTATACCGACCTGATGGGTCGCGAGGTGGTCGACGAGCGCTTCGGTTCGCTCGGCACGATCGTCGAGATTATGTCGACGCCCGCTAACGATGTTTGGGTTGTCGAGGGTGATCGGTACGGCGAGGTACTGATTCCCGTGATCGAGCAGGTCGTGCTCGATCTTCCCGACACAGGAACAATTTCCGTCCACGTTATGGACGGCCTGATCGATATGGACAAGTAGGGAGGACAACATGCTGATTGAGACCCTTTCGGTCTTTCCCGAGATGTTTGAGCCCGTCATGTCCACATCGATTTTGGGCCGCGCCCGCAAGGCCGGCCTTTTTGATTTTAAGGCGTATAACCTGCGCGACTGGACGCACGACCGCCATCGTACCGTCGATGACGAGCCGTACGGCGGCGGGCAGGGCATGCTCATGAAGGTCGAGCCTATCGCAGAGGCCATCGAGGCCATTAGCGCAGAGGGTCCCAAGCCTACTGTGGTGTTCTTTACCCCCTGTGGCGAGCCCTTTACGCAGCATGTGGCCGAGCGCCTGCTCAAAAGTGAGCGCCTGTTGTTTGTGTGCAGTCGCTACGAGGGCGTCGACGAGCGTGCGTATGCGTATGCCGATGAGCGTCTGTCGATCGGCGACTACGTGCTTACGGGCGGCGAGCTGCCTGCCATGGTCGTTGCCGATGCCGTCGTACGCCTCATCCCCGGCGCCTTGGGCGACGAGATGAGCAACGTGGACGAGTCGTTCTCGACCGCCGAGGACGGAGGCCTGCTCGAGTACGCGCAGTACACTCGTCCTGCCGAGTTCAACGGCGAGGGCGTGCCTCCTGTGCTCGTGAGTGGCGATCACGCCAAAGTTGACGCTTGGCGTCGTAAGAACGCCATCGAGCGCACCTGTCGTTGGCGTCCCGATCTGATTGAGACAGCGCGGCTCACGCCCGAGGAGCGTGCTTACGCGCAGGAGATTCTGGACGCTTCGTATTCGCAGAGCGAGGAGTGAGAATGGTTCCATCGCAGCATTCCGCGTTGAGGGGCGCTTTTGAGTGGATCGCGGTCATCGCGATCGCACTGGTCGCCACCTTCTTGATTCGCTCGTTTGTGGTCGAGCCCTTTGTGGTGCCCACCGGCTCCATGGAGTCCACGATCGAGATTGGCGACCAGATCCTGGCACAAAAGGTGAGCCTCGAGCTCGGTCAGCCCGTCAAGCAGGGCGATATCGTGGTGTTTCACAACCCCGATGGCACCTCCGAGCATGATGTTCTTGTCAAGCGTGTTATTGCCACGGCCGGCCAGACGGTCGACCTGCAGGATGGCAAGGTGGTCGTTGACGGCCAAGCGCTCGACGAGGACTATACGACGGGCATGAGCTGGCCACTTTCGGTCCAAGCGCCCGGTGCTCAGGTAAGCTATCCCTACACCGTTCCCGACGGGTGCGTGTGGGTGATGGGCGACAACCGCGAAAACTCTGCCGACTCACGCTACTTTGGTCCCGTCGATCGCTCTGATTTGATCGCTGTGGCGCTTGTGCGCTACTGGCCGCTCAACCGCATCGGCGCTATCGACTAAAAACCGCTATAGTACAGTACCTAACCGTGTAATCGTTTCGACGAGGGGATATTAGAGGCATGAACGCTTCATCGCTTTCCTTCCAAGACATCATCCTGCGCCTCCAGCAGTACTGGGGCGAGCAGGGCTGCGTCATTATGCAGCCCTATGACTCCGAGGTCGGTGCCGGTACCTTCCATACCGCGACCACGCTGCGCTCGCTCGGTCCCGCCGAGTGGCGCACCTGCTATGCGCAGCCCTGCCGCCGTCCCGCCGACGGCCGCTACGGCGAGAACCCCAACCGCATGCAGCACTACTATCAGTTCCAGGTGCTCATCAAGCCTTCTCCGGTTAACGCCCAGGAGCTCTACCTGGGGTCTCTTGCCGCTATCGGTCTGGATCCCAACGACCATGACGTCCGCTTTGTCGAGGATGACTGGGAGAGCCCGACCCTTGGCGCCTGGGGCCTTGGCTGGGAGGTCTGGCTCAATGGCATGGAGGTCACGCAGTTTACGTACTTCCAGCAGGTGGGAGGCATCGAGGTCGACCCCGTGCCCGTTGAGATTACCTACGGCCTGGAGCGTATCGCCATGTACGCCCAGGGCGTCAACTCGGTCTACGACCTGGTGTGGAGCTACCTGCCCGACGGCACGCCCATGACCTACGGCGACGTGTTCCTCGAGAACGAGCGCGAGTTCAGTGCCTATAACTTTGAGGTCGCCAACGTCGAGATGATGCGTCAGAAGTTTGACGACTACGAGGCCGAGTGCCATTCCTGCCTGGAGCGCAAGCTGCCGCTGCCGGCATATGACTGCGTCATGAAGTGCAGCCACGCTTTCAACCTGCTCGATGCTCGCGGCGCCCTGTCCGCGGTCGAGCGTGCCAACTACATCCTGCGCGTCCGCGCCGTCGCCAAGGCGTGCTGCGAGGCCTACATGGCCGAGGTCGCCGGAGTCAACGAGAATGCCGATCAGGAAGGCGAGGTGGCGTAAGCCATGGCAGACGCTAAGGATTTCCTGTTTGAGATCGGTACGGAAGAAATGCCCTCCGCACCGCTGAACAATGCCGTCAAGCAGCTTGGCACCATGATCGCCAAGGGTCTCGACGAGGCCGGTCTGGCCCACGGCGAGGTCCGTGTGATCTCGAGCCCGCGCCGCCTGGCTGCGCTCGTTGCCGACGTCGCCACCGCGACCGACGAGGTTCACGAGGTCAAGCGCGGCCCCGCGGCCAACATCGCCTTCGATGCCGACGGTAACGCCACCAAGGCCGCCCAGGGCTTCGCCCGCAAGTGCGGTGTGGCTGCCGAGGATCTGGTCCGTCGCGAGGACACCGACGGCCGTGAGTACGTCTTTGCCGAGAAGAACATCCCTTCCGCTCCGGCCACCCCGATCCTGACGGCCCTGTGCGAGAAGACTATCGCTGGCCTGCAGTGGCCCAACTACCGCTCTCAGCGCTGGGGTCACGAGCATGCGACCTTTGTTCGTCCGGTCCGCTGGATCTGCTGCCTTCTGGGCGAGGACGTTGTGCCCGTGTCGTTTGCCGACGTGACGAGTGGCAACACCACGCGTGGTCATCGCGTGCTTGGTCCTGGCGACCATGTGGTTGCCAGCCCCGCCGTCTACGAGCAGGTGCTCGAGGACGCCGGTGTGCTTTCTGCCGAGCGTCGTCGTGAGGCCATCCTCGCCGGTATCGCCGAGGTCGAGGCTGCCCGTCCCGGCTGCCATGTCGATACGCCCAAGAAGGTCTTTGAGGAGGTCATTAACCTCTGCGAGTGGCCGACGGTGCTCGTCGGTACCTTCGATGAGGAGTTTCTCAAGGTCCCGCACGAGATTATCTGCGAGTCCATGCTCACCAACCAGCGCTACTTCCCGATCTATGACGGCGAGGGCAAGCTCACGCGTGAGTTCGTGGTCGTTTCCAACAGCAAGCCCGAGAATGCCGAGCGCGTGATTGACGGCAACGAGCGCGTCGTGCGCGCCCGTCTGGACGACGCCAAGTTCTTCTACGAGGAGGACCTGAAGATCTCCCTCGACGAGTTCCGCGAGCGTCTGGCCAAGGTCGCCTTCCAGGAGAAGCTCGGTAGCGTGCTCGCCAAGTCCGAGCGCATTGAGCAACTCGCGCTTGCCATCGCTCGCGAGGCCCATCTGGGCGCCCACCTGGCCGCCGACGCTGCTCGCGCCGCGCACCTGTGCAAGGCCGACCTGGTGTCTAACGCCGTCGTCGAGTTTACGGGCCAGCAGGGCGTGATGGGCGGTTATTACGCGCCATTCGCGATCACTATCGTCCCCGCTTTGCCGGTGACGAGCTGCCCGAGGGCACCGCTGGCTGCATCGTGGCCTGTGCCGACAAGCTCGATACCATTGCCGGTATCTTTGCCATCGGCGAGCCCCCGATCGGCTCCTCCGACCCCTATGCGCTGCGTCGTGCCGCTATCGGCATCATCAACATCCTGCGCGACCGTCTGCCGATCGACCCCACGTCGCTTATCGACTTCGCCCTCGAGCTCTATGGCGAGCAGGGCATTGAGTTCGACGCCGCCGAGGTCGCCCAGCAGGTTCGTGACTTCTTCCATGGCCGCCTGGTGAGCATGGCCCGCGACGAAAAGATCCCGGCCGATACCGTTGCCGCCGTCTCCGCGGTGCACATCATCGCTCCGTCCGTCTTCTTCGCCCGCTGCGCCGCCCTCGACGAGGCCCGCAAGAACGACGCCGAGACGTTCGACAACCTTGCGACCGCCTATGCTCGCGCCGCGCATATCTCCAAGCCCGAGCTGGGCGTGGAGTACGACCGCAGCCTGATGGGCGAGGTCGAGCTTGCGCTCGCCGACGCCTCCGAGGCTGCTCAGACCGCTGTCGATGCCGCCCTTGCTACCGAGGATTATCCGGCCGCATTTGCTGCCCTCGCCGCCCTGCGCGCGCCCATCGACCGTTTCTTCGACGAGGTCATGGTCATGGACAAGGACGAGCAGCTCCGCGATAATCGCCTTAAGCTGCTCAACCGCTTCGAGGCCGTTTTCTCCGGCATCGCCAACATCGGTGAGCTTGCTCGTAAAAAGTAAGCCAGCCTGCGCGTAAGCGCAAAAGGAGCCCCGCATGGATTGCCCGGTCACCGCTCGTCCCACCGTTATCGTTATCTCCGACTCGCTCGGTGATACCGCTTGTGAGGTGGTGCTTGCGGCGTCCGGGCAATTTGATGAAGGGGCTTTTCGTTTGTTGCGCCTGCCCAAGGTGACCTCGGTGGAGCAGGTGGAGTCGTTTGTGGGCCCGCGCGTCGATGCCGACCATCGCGATATTGCCGTGTTTCACACTATTGTCGATCCGGCGCTTCGCGCCCGCGTGCTCGATTACCTGGGCATGCTGCATATCCGTTCGGTCGACCTGATCGGTCCGACGCTCGCCGTGCTATCGTCGCTCATCGGTGTGCCGCCCAAAGGCGTCGCGGGCGTGATTCACAGGACCGATGACCGCTATTTCCATCGTATCGAGGCCATGGAATATTTCGTTGAGCACGATGACGGGCGCGGTTGCGACGATTTGTCGGGTGCCGATATCGTGCTGCTGGGCGTATCGCGCACGTCCAAGACGCCGCTGTCGATGTATCTGGCTTATCAGGGCTACAAGGTTGCCAATGTTCCGTTGGCCCATGGCATGGAGCCGCCGAAGTCGATTTACGAGGTCGACCCGATGCGCCTGTTCGGCCTGATTTCGACCGTCGATGTGATTTCCGAAATTCGCGATAGCCGCTTGGGCGATGACTACGCTCGTGCCGTTGCCGGCTCCTATGCCGAGCCCGAGAGCGTGCGCAGCGAGCTTGAGGAAGCTCGTGCCCTCATGAAACGCCTAGGCTGCTTTGTGGTGCGTACCGACGGCAAGGCCATCGAGGAAAGCGCTGCCGAGATCATTAGCCACTTGGAGGAAATCCAAGAAGCTCGCGCCCGCCGAGCCACCAGCCGCGCCTAATATTAGTAGCATTTTGATAAAGCGATTTAGCAAAAACATCGCATCTGACCTGCTTTTTTATTGTAGTGGTATCTTCATAAGGTAACCAACTTTACCTACCGTTTACCGCCAGTTTTAGCACGTTTACCAAACCGCGTATCCTCTGCTCAAGCCCGTTCAAATCCGGCCGTATAGTTCCCTCACGGCCCGCATCCGGCGGGTCGATTCGTTACCACGGTCGTGCGCGTAAGCGC
This sequence comes from uncultured Collinsella sp., assembly GCA_900544425.1. GTDB lineage: Bacteria > Actinomycetota > Coriobacteriia > Coriobacteriales > Coriobacteriaceae > Collinsella. The sequence continues at coordinate 3,083 of UQUX01000049.1, read as the reverse complement.
ATGGAAGGGGAAGTATCGTGAGCGATTGCAAGAGGGTTTACCGTTTTGGTACCGACGCCCAGGGCACCTGTGTCACCGAGGGCGACAAGTCCATGAACTTCGTGCTTGGCGGCAAAGGCGCTAACCTTGCCGAGATGAGCCGTATCGGCCTGCCGGTTCCCGGTGGCTTTACTATTACCTGCCAGACTTGCGTCGAGTACTCCGGTGCCGGCAACGTGTGGCCCGAGGGTGCACTCGATGAGATCGTTGCTGCCGAGGCGGACCTCGAGGCCCGCTGCGGCAAGAAGCTCGGCGACGCCTCCGATCCGCTGCTCGTGTCGGTTCGTTCGGGCGCTCCGTTCTCCATGCCCGGCATGATGGACACGGTCCTCAACTTAGGCCTCAACGACGACTCCGTTCAGGGGCTCATCGCCCAGACGCAAAATCCGCGTTTTGCTTGGGATAGCTACCGCCGCTTTATTCAGATGTTCTCCAACGTCGTTATGGGCGTTGACGCCGACCTGTTCGAGAACGCGCTGACCCAGGCACGCCTGGTCGCCGGCGTCCGCGTCGACTCCGAGCTTTCGGCCGAGGATCTGCAGGAGCTCGTCGAGACCTTTAAGGGCATCTTCTCCGAGAACGTCGATGCCTCCCTGTATCCCGAGCTCGAGGTCGCCGACGGCAAGCCCGTCTTCCCGCATGATCCGGAGCTCCAGTTGCGCCTTGCCATCCAGGCCGTCTTTGGCAGCTGGATGAATGAGCGCGCCTGCATCTACCGCAAGCAGCATGGAATCTCCGACGAGCTCGGCACCGCCGTCAACGTGCAGGCCATGGCCTTTGGCAACAAGGGCGAGACCTCTGCGACCGGTGTCGCCTTTACACGCAACCCGGCAGACGGCACCAAGGAGTTCTACGGTGACTTTTTGGTTAACGCCCAGGGCGAGGACGTTGTCGCCGGCATCCGCAACACCGAGCCCATCGCCGACCTCAAGGCCACCCCGGGCCTCGAGTCCGCAGGCAAGGAGCTCGAGCGCGTGTTCCTGACGCTCGAGGATCATTACCGCGATATGTGCGATATCGAGTTCACCATCGAGCAGGGCAAGCTCTGGATGCTCCAGACCCGCGTGGGCAAGCGTACCGCAACCGCCGCTCTGCGCATCGCTATCGAAATGGTCGAGGAAGGACTGATCACCCGCGAGGAGGCCGTAAACCGTATCGATCCCGCGCAGCTCGACCAGCTCCTGCATCCGCAGTTCGATGCTTCCAAGAAGTATGAGGCGCTGGCCTGCGGTCTTAATGCCAGCCCCGGTGCCGCCGTGGGCGAGGTCGTTTTCTCGAGCGATGACGCCGTCGCGCGCGCCAACGAGGGTCACAAGGTCATTTTGGTTCGCTGGGAGACTAACCCCGACGACCTGAAGGGCATGGTCGCCGCCGAGGGTATCCTGACCAGCCACGGTGGCAAGACGAGCCATGCCGCCGTTATCGCCCGCGGCATGGGTACGCCCTGCGTCTGTGGCGTTGAGCGCTTCCATATTGACGCCGCCGAGAAGGTCGTGCGCATCGAGGGCAGCGACCGCGTACTGCGCGAGGGTGATGTCATCTCCATCGACGGCACCCAGGGTATCGTCGTCGACGGCGCCGTTGATCTGGTTTCGGCCGAGCTCACCGGCGATCTGGACACCATCCTGTCCTGGGCCGACGAGATCCGTCTGGACGAGACCGACGGTCACGCCAACCACGTGCGCGTCAACGCCGACAACCCCGAGGACGCCGCGCTCGCACTCGAGTTTGGTGCCGAGGCCATCGGCCTATGCCGCACCGAGCACATGTTCCTGGGTGACCGTAAGAACATCATCCAGAGCTTTATCCTGTCTGACGATGAGGCCGTGAAGCAGCAGGCCCTGGCCGACCTGCTCAAGGTCCAGACCGAGGACTTTCTGGCGATGTTCAAGACCATGTCCGGTCGCGATGTGGTTGTCCGCCTGCTCGATCCGCCGCTTCATGAGTTCTTGGATAATCCTCGCGAGCTCGAGGTCGCCATCACCAAGAAGGAAGCCGCTGGCGCCAACGAGGAAGAGCTTGCCGCCCTGCGCACCCGTCTGCGTCGTATTGACGGCATGGTCGAGTCCAACCCGATGCTCGGCCTGCGCGGTGTGCGCCTGTCCGTCGTCTTTAGCGATCTGCCGTTTATGCAGGTTCGCGCCGTCGCTACGGCTGCTGCCCGTCTCATCAAGGAAGGCGTCGATCCGCGCCCCGAGATCATGGTTCCGCTCGTCTCCATCACGGCCGAGCATGTCCAGACCCGCGAGGTTATCGAGCGCGTAATCGCTGAGGTTTCCGCCGAGGAGGGCGTCGAGCTCAATATTCCCGTGGGCACGATGCTCGAGCTGCCGCGCGCCTGCATGGTCGCTGACGAGATCGCCCATCACGCAGACTTCTTCTGCTTTGGCACCAACGACCTCACCCAGACGACCTTCGGCTTCTCCCGCGACGATGCCGAGGCCAAGTTCATCCCGCTGTACATGCACAAGAAGATCTTGAAGGACAATCCCTTCGAGACCATCGACACGGCAGTACTCGAACTGGTGCGCATGGCTGTCGAGAAGGGCCGCGCCACCAACCCCGACATGCACTTTGGCGTGTGCGGCGAGCACGGCGGCGACCCTAAGTCCATCAAGGGCCTGTTTAACGTGGCCGATGTTGACTACGTGTCCTGCTCGCCCTACCGCGTGCCCCTCGCACGCCTGGCTGCCGCCCAGGCCAAGCTCGAGGCCAAGCGTTCCGCCTAACGTTTTGGGTTTAGACGCCTAGCGTAGCCCCCTTCATGCCGCCCGTCTCATTCGTGAGACGGGCGGTTATCATGTGCGGGTTTTGTCTTTTTGTCTGCGTAAAAAATTGTTCTTGCAGCAGAAACCCGCGCGTGTATACTGGAATACGTTTGTTCAACTACGTGCCGGCCAAGGTGGTACGGCACCTCTAGAAGAGTAAGGAATTGCACATGGATTACATCCGCGCAATCGAGCGTCAGCAGATCCGCGAGGACATTCCTCAGGTTCGCGTCGCCGACAACGTCAAGGTTCACTACCGCATTAAGGAAGGCGACC
>UQUX01000048.1 GCA_900544425.1 uncultured Collinsella sp. | reverse complement strand
CTGCAGGCCCCCACGAGCGGCAAGGTCTACTTTAAGGGCAAGGACGTTACCAAACGTACCGCCGAGGACCGTCGCCACATGGGTCGCGTCATCTCGGTCGTGTTCCAGAACCCGGCCACGGCGCTCAATCCCCGCATGGTCGTTCGCGAGCAACTGCTCGACCCCATGCGCGTCCACAACCTGGGTACCGAGGCCGAGCAGGAGAAGCGCGTCAAGGAGCTCTTGGAGCTCACCGGTCTGCCCAGCTCCGCCGCCGAGGTTCTTCCCGGCCAGCTTTCGGGCGGCCAGCGCCAGCGCGTCGCAATTGCGCGCGCCCTGTCGCTGAACCCCGATGCCATCATCGCCGACGAGCCCACCTCGGCTCTGGACGTTTCGGTCCGCGCGCAGATTCTGAACCTGCTGACCGACCTTAAGAAGGAGCTCGGCCTGGCCATGGTGTTCATCAGCCATGACATCCAGACGGTCCGCTATATCTCTGACGACATCATCGTTATGAATGGCGGCAAGATCGTCGAGCAGGGCGAGGCCAAGCAGGTCTTCCAGCACCCTCAGGACCCCTACACCAAGATGCTGCTCGGCGCTGCGCCGTCGCTGCTGCATCCCAAGCTCGGCGAGTAGCCTCGCTTTCCCTCCCGTGCGCCCGGTTCCCTTGCCGGGCGCACCTCCGTTGCGATTTCGAAAGGTTGGGTTCACGAGCCATGCCAAGTGCTCAGGAGCTACAACAGCAATTTGGTGAATATCGAGGCGCTATGCCCCGTCCATCGGATTTCGATCTCTTTTGGAAGGACCGCATGGCCGAGGCCGACGCCGTCGAGCTCGACTATGCGATTGAGGCGGCTTCGGTTGCGGATTCCGCGACCTGTCGGTTTTTCGACCTCTGGTATACCGGCATGTGCGGTGCACGCCTGCATGCCAAGTATCTCCAGCCGGTTTCGGACGAGCCCGTGCCGCTGGTGCTACAGTTCCACGGCTATCCGGGTGCAAGCCGCAGCTGGTTCGAGCAGGCGTCGTTTGCGGGCATGGGCATGGCACTCATCGCTCTCGATTGTCCTGGCCAGGGTGGCCCCTCCGAGGATATTGGTGGATTTGAAGGCACGACGGTTGCTGGGCATATCGTCGCCGGTATCGACGGCGACCCGGCCAATCTTTACTATGTCCGCTTGCACCAGGATATCCGCATTCTGTGCCGTATTGTTCGCGAGCTCGAGGGCATCGATCTTTCCCGCGTATTTGTGAACGGCGCATCGCAGGGCGGCGGTTTGGGCATTGCGACCTGCGCGCTTAATAGTGAGCTTATCAATCGCGCTGCCATCCTCTATCCCTTCCTGTCGGATTTCCGCCTTGTTTGGGATCTGGATGCCGACGATATCGCTTATGAAGGCCTGCGTTATTGGTCGCGTTGGTTTGACGAGGACTCGACTCGTATTGAGGAGGCCTATGCCAAACTGGCGTACTTCGATTCCAAGAACTTTGCCCCCATGGTCAAATGCCCCGTGCTGTTTGGCACGGGCACAGCCGATATCGTCTGTCCGCCGGCGACGCAGTTTGCGGTCTATAACAACCTGACCTGCGAAAAGCGTCATGAGTTCTTTGAAGGCTTTGGCCACGAGGAGATTCAGGACTTTGACGATCTGATCATTCCGTTTTTCTGCGAGGGAGGGGAGGCTCATGTCTAAGTGCGAGAGCAATATCGACGAGCTGATCGTCCCCGGGCTCGCGGAGATGCCTGGAACGGTTTCGTCAAGGCTCGCAGAATATCGGGACTGGCGCGGTGATGTCCAAGCAGATGTTTCTGATTTAGAGACATGCGCTTCGAATCTTGAGATTCAAGGCCTGGCCATTACGGCGATTGACTTTGTTAACCCCTGCGCCCGTTACTCGGAGGTCTCCTTTGAGCTCGGTGACGATGCGATTCACGCTCGTTTGATCGAGCCTGTCGGTCGTGCCCGAGTGTCTGAGCGCGTGCCGCTGTGCCTGATGTTTCACGACATCGATCGACCCGTGCGTGGATGGCATCACATGACGAGATTTGCCGCCATGGGGTATGCCGTTCTCGCGCTGGATGACGATGTTGCTGGTGCGGACGACCTGCAGTGGGGGATTGCTTCGCCCGCTTTTGTCAAGCGCGTCCGTTGGGGCTGCGCGTTGGCGAAGGTCGCGCGCAATCTTGATGGCATGGATCCCGATCGCATTTTTGCATGGGGCGAGGGTCTTGGCGGCGGTGTCGCGCTGGCGGTTTCTGCTCTGGACGAGCGCGGACTTGCCTGCACGGCGGTTGCCAATCCAATTCCCGGTGGCCTCGAGGCTCTGTCGTCTCGGGTGCGCGGATCGGTGCTCATGGGCACGTCGCTCATGGATACCGTGAGCGACCCCAAGGGTCAGTTTGCCGTATTCAACGGTCTTGAGTGTGACCGGAGGCATATCATCTATGCCAAATACGCTCATGAGCGTATTAACGCGTTCGAAAACGAAGTCGTCGACTTCTTTAACCAAACGTTCTATCCGTGTTCTTTGGCCTAGACGGCCTGGACACTGCCAACAAGAGTGAGCGTCATAGGGCCGCTCGCCAGACAGCTAAGGAGATTCTTGTGGCAACTCAGAAATTCACCGGCGTTATCCCTCCCGTCGTTGTTCCCGATACCGAAGACCACCAGCTCGACGTTGCCTCCTTTGAGCGCAGCATCAACCGCATGATCGATGCCGGCGTCGATGGTCTGTTCTTCTTGGGGTCTTCGGGCGAGGTCGTCTTCTCCACCGATGAGCGCCGTCGCCAGATTATCGCCGAGGCCGTTCGTATCGTCGACCACCGTGTGCCTGTTCTGGTCGGCATCATCGATACCGAGACCGAGCGCATGATTGAGCACGGCAAGGTCGCCCAGGAGCTGGGCGCCGATGCCCTCGTCGCCACCTGCCCGTTCTATGCCCTGCAGGGTATGACCGAGGTCGAGGAGCACTTCCGCATCCTGCACGAGGAGCTCGACCTGCCCATCTTTGCCTATGACATTCCCGTCTGCGTTCACACCAAGCTCCCCTGGAAGCTCCTTGCCAAGCTCGGCGCCGAGGGCGTCCTTGCTGGCGTCAAGGATTCCTCGGGTGATGACATCTCGTTCCGCTACCTCGTTCAGGAGAACGAGAAGAACGGCCATCCGATGAGCATCCTCACCGGTCACGAGGTTGTTGTCGACGGCGCCTATCTCGGCGGCGCTGACGGTTCCGTCCCGGGTCTCGCCAACGTTGAGCCCGAGGGCTACGTGCGTCAGTGGAAGGCCGCTCAGGCTGGTGACTGGGCTACCGTCAAGGCCGAGCAGGATCGTCTCAATGAGATCTCCCACATCTGGGATGTCACCTCGGGCGTCCAGGGCTATGCCGGTGGCGTCGGCGCCTTCAAGACCGCTATGAACCTCATGGGCATCTTCGACAGCCCGACCATGCCGCGCCCGGTGAAGGCCATGACCGGTGAGAACGTCGAGGCGATTAAGAAGGTCCTCCAGGACAACGGCCTCCTTTAAAGCTTTCCCAGGCACCCGACCTCGCCGTTCAACCGTGCGGCCATGACCCATTAGGTCAATGGCCACACGGCTTCTCGGCGATCTCGGGCACCTGGAAAACCTTTACCGCGCTGTGACGGCTAGCCTGACGGCGCATTTCCTGTAGTTGTTTATATCTCCTAAGGAGAGCGACATGGAGAACAAGTACGTTTGCTCCGTCGATATCGGCGGCACCAAGATTGCGACTGCCATTATGGAGTATCCGGCTGATGGCGGCGTGCCCCATCCGGTCTTTGAAGCCGAGGTTCCCACCGAGGCCCAAGAAGGCGGCGAGGCAGTTTTCCAGCGCATCGAGGCGTCCATCAAGGCTGCTCTCGAGGCGAACCCCGATGTCGAGGTCCTCGGTATCGGTATTGGCGCCGCCGGTGTCGTCGACCCCAAGACGGGCGCCATCGCCTACGCCAACGAGATCATGCCCGGCTGGTCTGGCGTTCAGTTGGGGCCGCGTCTGCGCGAGGACCTTGGTCTTCCCGTTGCCGTGGTGGGCGACGTGCAGGCTCATGCTCTGGGCGAGGCCCACTGGGGCGTCGGCAAGGGCAAGTTCTCCGTCTTGTGTCTGGGCATCGGTACGGGCATCGGCGGCGCATATGTCGAGAACGGCCGCGTGATGCAGGGCTTCCACGGTGCTGCCGGTCATATGGGCCACATCGAGTGCTCGGCTGCCGCCGGCATTCCCTGCGCCTGCGGGCGTTCTGGCCATCTTGAGTCTGTTGCTTCGGGCACTTCCATTGGTCGCATGTACGACGAGCGCTTTGGCCGCGTCGACCCCAGCCGTCCTTCGGTCGGTCGCGATGTAAACGACCTGTGCCGCGCGGGCGACGCAAAGGCGACTGAGGTCATCCATGACGCCGGCTTTGCGCTGGGTGCCAGCTTGGGCTCGCTCGCTAACATCCTGGACCCTGAGGTCATCGTGCTTTCGGGTGGCGTGATTCACCAAGGTCCCGATTGGCGTTCACAGACGTGGAAGGATTCGGTACACGAGGGCTATGCCAGCCAGGCGCTCGATCCGCTTCAGGACACGCCGATCCTCATCGGTTCTCTTGAGGGCGATGCTCCGCTCATCGGTGCCGCCGAACACCTTCTTGCGTCGTTGAAATAAACATAGCTACCAAGTGCGCCTTCTGAGGTGCCGCAGATTGACGTGAAAGAGGAGCGAAGCGTACTTCGGTACGCGAGCGACGGTTTGAACGTCAAGGTGCGGTGTCTCAGAAGGCTGTTTTTGAGAAAGGTTGAGTCGAACATGACCGTTGATCCTTTGATCCAGTCCCTGAAGGGCAAGCTCGTCGTGAGCGTTCAGGCGTATATGGGCGAGCCGCTTCGTACGCCCGAGACCATGGCTCAAATGTCTCGTGCTTGCGAGCTCGGCGGCGCCGCCGCCATTCGCTGCCAGGGCCTTGCCGACATTGCCGCCATTAAGGGTCGCTGTGAGGTCCCCGTTATCGGCCTGTGGAAGGATGGGCACGAGGGCGTTTACATCACGCCGACGCTGCGTCACGCTCGCGCCTGCGTTGCTGCGGGTGCCGATATCGTGGCGATCGACGCCACCGATCGTCCGCGTCCCGACGGCAAGTCGGTCGAGGATACCTTCCGCCCGCTGCACGAGGAGGGTGTGCTCCTGATGGCGGATTGTGCCACCATCGAGGACATTCGCCGTGCGGTTGATATGGGCTTCGACCTGGTATCTACCACGCTTTCTCACGGTGTCGCTGCCATCGACTGCACCATGGCCGATGGCCCCGATCTGCCGCTCCTGCGTCAGGCGACCGAGGAATTCCCCGGTCTTCCCATCATCTGCGAGGGCCGCGTGCACACGCCCGAGGAGGCTCGCGCCGCGATCGATGCTGGCGCCTGGGCCGTTGTCGTCGGCACCGCCATCACGCATCCCACGAGTATTACAAGTTGGTTCAAGGCTGCGCTTGAGGCGTAAGACAGGCCTCGTATCCGCTCGGGGCGGTATACTCAATAAAGGCAATTGATCGCGCGGGATCCGCTGGCCGGGTCCCGCGCTTGTTTTAGGAGGCGCACATGCAAAAGGGAGATGCCATGGATGCGGCGGAGCGCTCGGAGCGCATCCCCGATATCGTCATCATCACCGGAATGTCTGGATCGGGCCGAACGCAGGCCATGCATGTGTTCGAGGACATGGGCTACTTTTGCATCGACAACTTGCCTCCGCGTCTGATCGCCCAGCTTGCCGAACTCGTCGGCATCAATACGGGCGTGGGCAGGCATCTTGCCGTCACCTGCGACCTGCGCAGCCAGGGCTTGTTCGATGAGCTGCTCGATGCCGTTGCCGCACTCGAGGAGCGCGAGATGAGCTGTGACATCGTGTTTCTCGAGGCCTCTGACGAGGTGCTGATTCGTCGCTACAGCGAAAATCGCCGCCGTCATCCCATTGCCAAGCCGGGGGAGACTACGGCCGATGCCATTCAGCGCGAGCGCCTTCAGCTGCAGGGCGTGCGCGACCGAGCCGATATGATTATCGACACGAGCCGTCTGCGTACCTCTGCGCTGCGCAACAAGCTACGTATGGCATTTTCCGAGCTGTCCGACCAGCAGCTCATGGACGTCCACGTGTTCTCGTTTGGCTTTAAGCACGGCATGCCCGTCGAGGCGGACATTATGATCGACGTCCGCTTCCTGCCCAATCCGTTCTACGATCCCGAGATGCGCACGATGACCGGTCTCGATAAAAAGGTCTCCGATTTTGTTCTGGATCATCCCAAGACGCAGGAGTTTTGGAAGGCTTGGACACAGCTGCTCGATACGGTGATGCCGGGCTATATCGCGGAGGGTAAGCCGCAGCTTTCTATCGCCATCGGCTGTACGGGCGGCCAGCACCGCAGCGTTGCCATTGCCGAGGCCACGGCCCGTTACCTGGAAGGCGCTCAGTATCATGTGAGCATCTCCCACCGCGACCTGTCGCGCGCCAACACGAAGGCATAGGCCTGCATGTCGTTTACCGCTGAGGTGCGCGACGAGCTTGCGCGCTGCGAACCCGAATGTGAATACTGCGACTTGTCGACGCTTGCCGCCCTCACGCGCGTGAGCGGTACGCTCTCGCTTGCCGGCTCTGGGCGGTATCGTTTGACGGTTGCGACTGAGACGGGAGCCGTCGCGCGCACGATGATCACGCTGACGCATCGTATCCTTAAGCTCAAAACGGAGTTCACCGTCCGTAAATCTGTATTGCATAAGGTTCGAAACTACCTCATCACCTTGCCTGATCAGCCAGACCTGGATAAGGCCTTGGTTCTGCTGGGTATCCTCGACCGTAGGGGAGGACTTGTCGCCGGCGTACCCCGACATATCGTTGCCCGTTCTTGCTGTAGACTTGCCTATATCCGCGGCGCGCTCATCGCGGGCGGCTTCGTGGCCGATCCGCGCGGCGATTTTCATTTGGAGATCGCGGTGCAAGGCGAGCAATATGCCAAGGGACTTTGCGATCTGTTGGAGCAGATTGGGGTCCATGCTCGTGTTAATGCACGGCGGGGGTCATATGCCGTGTACATTAAGAGCGCCGAGGAAATCGAGCATCTATTAAAGCTGATTGGTGCCAAGCGCAGCGTTGCCGAGATTGAGGAGGCGCGCGCGGTCAAGTTGGTTAAGAACGATGTGAACCGTCGCGTGAACGCCGAGCTCGCCAACCAGACCAGAAGTGCCGGTGCCGCCCAACATCAGCTTGCGCTTATCGATGAGCTCGAGCAGCGTGGCCTTCGCGATGCGCTTCCGGATGCCTTGGCGGTCTTTTGCGACCTGCGCGAGCGCTATCCTGATCTGTCGCTGCGTGATTTGGGGGAGATGGCTGACCCTCCCTTGTCGAAGTCAGCCCTCTACCATCGTGTTTTACGGCTTGAAAAGCTCATTGAAGCAAACAGGTAGTTTGAAGTAACGACTTATATATGGATTTAGCTGCTATTTTAGTCTTTAAAACGTTTTAACGTAAATTTGATTTTCAATTTCGAGCATTCTCGTGAAATTCAAGTCAAAAAAAAGGTATATTAGGCGAGTGGTTAGTTTGTGGGCCTCAACGGCGGGCGCTGTAGCTCGCGGGGGCCTTACGAAAGGAGACACAATGGCAGTAAAGGTTGCTATTAACGGCTTCGGTCGCATCGGTCGTCTGGCTTTCCGTCAGATGTTCGGTCATGAGGGCTCCGAGATCGTCGCTATCAACGACCTCACCTCTCCCGATATGCTCGCTTACCTGCTGAAGTACGACTCCACGCAGGGCAACTACGCTCGCGATCACGAGGTCGTTGCTGGCGAGGATTCCATCACCGTTGACGGCAAGGAGATCAAGATCTACAAGGAGGCCGACGCTAACAACCTGCCTTGGGGCGACCTTGACGTCGACGTCGTTCTCGAGTGCACCGGCTTCTACACCAGCAAGGCTAAGGCTCAGGCCCACATCAACGCTGGCGCCAAGAAGGTCGTCATCTCCGCTCCGGCCGGCAGCGATCTGCCCACCATCGTGTACAACGTCAACCATGAGACGCTGACTGCTGAGGACAACATCATCTCCGCTGCTTCCTGCACCACCAACTGCCTCGCCCCGATGGCCAAGGGTCTGAACGACTTCGCTCCCATCGTGTCCGGCATCATGACCACCATCCACGCCTTCACCGGCGACCAGATGCCGCTCGACGGCCCGCAGCGCAAGGGCAACTTCCGTCGCTCCCGCGCCTGCTCCGAGAACATCGTCCCGAACACCACGGGCGCTGCCAAGGCCATCGGCCTGGTTCTCCCCGAGCTCAACGGCAAGCTCATCGGTGCCGCCCAGCGCGTCCCGACGCCGACCGGCTCGCTGACCAACCTCTACGCCGTCGTTGACAAGAAGGTCACCGTCGACGAGGTCAACGCTGCCATGAAGGCCTACGCCGAGACCATCCCCGAGACCTTCGCCTACAACGAGGACCAGATCGTCTCCCGCGACATCGTCGGCGAGACCCACGGCTCCATCTTCGACGCCACTCAGACCATGTGCTCTGACCTCGGCAACGGCCAGACCCTCGTTCAGGTCACCTCTTGGTACGACAACGAGAACTCCTACACCTCTCAGATGGTCCGCACCATCAAGTACTTCGAGAAGTTCGTTGCTTAATTTAGTTTTTAGCGAATAGCTCGTTGAGCGTCTAAAGAAGGGCGCGGCCTTATAGGGCTTACACCCTAGGGTCGCGCCCTTTTTATAGGAAATCGTCTGCCGTAATGGGAGGCAGACACGTACGAAAGGTAGAAGCAAACATGGCCTTTACCAAGAAGACCGTCCGCGACATCGATGTCGACGGCAAGCGCGTTCTCGTCCGCGTTGACTTTAACGTGCCTATCAAGGATGGCGTCGTTGGCGACACCACCCGTATCAAGGCTGCCCTGCCCACCATCAACTACCTCGTTGAGCACAACGCTCGCGTCATCCTCATGAGCCACCTCGGCCGTCCCGAGGGCACCGGGTTCCAGCCCGAGCTGTCCCTCGAGCCCGTCGCCAAGAAGCTCGCTGAGCTCTCTGGTCTCGACGTTGCCTTTGTCGCCGACACCTACGGCGAGAAGGCTGCTGAGGCTGTCGCCGCCGTCGAGCCGGGCAAGGTTCTCGTTCTCGAGAACGTCCGTTTTGACAAGCGTGAGAAGAAGAACGATCCCGAGATCGCTAAGAAGCTCGCTTCCTATGGTGACGTCTTCGTTCTCGATGCCTTCGGCACCGCTCACCGCGCCCAGGGTTCCGTCGTGGGCCCCGCCGCTTACCTGCCCGCAGTCGCTGGCTTCCTGCTCGAGAAGGAGGTCGACACGCTGACCGGCATCTTCGCCGAGCCCGAGCGTCCCTTCGTCGCTATCGTCGGCGGTTCCAAGGTTTCCTCCAAGATCGGCGTGCTCGATCACCTCATCGACTCTGCTGACACCCTGATCATCGGTGGCGGCATGGCCTACACCTTCTTCCTGGCTCAGGGCCTGTCCGTTGGTCAGTCCCTCAAGGAAGAGGACTGGGTCGAGCGCGCTGGCGAGATGCTCAAGAAGGCCGAGGAGAAGGGCGTCAAGATCCTGCTCCCCATCGATAACCGCGTTGCCGATCACTTTGGCGAGGACGCTGTCCCCGAGGTTGTCGCTTCCGACGCTATCCCCGACGATCGTGAGGGCATGGACATCGGCCCCAAGACCGAGGAGCTCTACGCCGAGGCCGTCAAGGGCGCCAAGACCGTGTTCTGGAATGGCCCCATGGGCGTCTTCGAGTTCGACAACTTCGCTCACGGCACTCAGGCTATCGCCGAGGCTGTCGCCGAGGCCGACTGCACCTCGATCATCGGCGGTGGCGACTCCGTCGCAGCTGTCAACAAGTTCAACCTGGCCGACAAGATGAGCTGGATCTCCACCGGTGGTGGCGCTTCCATGGAGCTCGTCGAGGGTAAGGCCCTGCCCGGAGTGGAGGCGCTTCTCGATGCCTAATCGCACCCTTCTTATCGCTGGTAACTGGAAGATGAACAACGACGTCGCCGAGGCTGCCAAGCTCGCCGACGAGCTGGCTCAGGCTCTGCCCGAGGTTCCGGCTGGCGTCGAGGTGCTCGTCTGCCCTCCGACCATCGACATCACCACGGTTCATGACCGCATTCAGGCTGCCCCCATCGCCCTCGGTGCACAGAACGTGTACTGGGAGGCCAAGGGTGCCTTCACCGGTGAGTCCTCTTGCGACATGCTCAAGTCCGCTGGCTGCACCTACTGCATCATCGGTCACTCCGAGCGTCGCGACTACTTCCACGAGACCGATGAGGACCAGAACAAGAAGGCTAAGGCTCTCGTTGCCGCCGGCCTTGTTCCCGTCTTCTGCTGCGGCGAGTCCCTCGAGGTCCGCGAGGCTGGCACCTATGTCGAGCACGTCGTGAACCAGGTCAAGGCTGGCCTTGCTGGTCTTGAGATCACCTGCCCCAAGCAGGTCGTCGTCGCCTACGAGCCCATCTGGGCCATCGGCACCGGCAAGACCGCTACCGCCGAGGACGCTCAGGAGGTCTGCGGTGCTATCCGTGAGACCCTCAAGGAGATGTTCGGCGAGGAGCTCGCTAACGGCATCCGCGTGCTGTATGGCGGTTCCGCCAAGCCCGGCAACATCGCCGAGCTCGTCGCCAAGCCCGACGTTGACGGCGCCCTCGTGGGCGGCGCTTCGCTCAAGGCTGCCGACTTCGCCTCTATGGTCGTCAAGGCAGGCGAGTAGGACATATGGCACAACGTCATCTTCCTGCACTCCTGATTATCATGGATGGCTGCGGCCTTGCTCCGGCCGATGGCGAGAACGCCGTCGCCGCTGCCAAGACGCCCTTCCTTGATGGCCTGTACGAGAAGTACCCCCACACCACGCTCGGTGCTTCGGGCGAGGACGTGGGCCTTCCCGACGGCCAGATGGGTAACTCCGAGGTGGGTCACCTCAACATCGGTGCCGGCCGCATCGTGTTCCAGGAGCTTTCGCGCATCAACAATGCCATCAAGGACGGCTCCATCGCCAAGAACGAGGTTTTCGTCAAGGCTATGGACGATGTCAAGGCTGACGGTAAGACTCTCCACCTCATGGGCCTTATGAGCCCTGGCGGTGTTCATTCTCACATGAACCACGTCGAGGCTCTGGTCAAGATGGCTGCCGAGCACGGTGTCAAGACCGTTCGCGTCCACGCCTTCATGGATGGTCGCGACGTTGACCCGCAGTCCGGTGCCGGTTACATGAGTGAGTTCTGCGCCTTCTTGGCTAAGATCTCCGAGGAGACCGGTTGCGACGCTCGCGTTGCCACCGTCTCGGGCCGTTATTGGGCCATGGACCGCGATAATCGTTGGGAGCGCATCCAGCGCGCCTACGACGTCATGGTCAACGCGTCCGATGCTGATACCGACCCCGTTGCCGGTATCAAGGCCTACTACGAGAAGGACCCGCGCGGCGACGAGTTCGTCGAGCCCTTCGCTGCCCACAACGAGGGCATTCACGAGGGCGACGCGGCCATCTTCTTCAACTTCCGTCCCGACCGCGCTCGTCAGATGACCCGCGTGTTCACGGACAAGGAGTTCGACGGCTTTGAGCGCGAGCAGATCAAGCTTTCGCACTTTGTGACGATGACCGAGTATGATCCGACGTTTGACGTCGAGGTCGCCTTCCCCAAGACGTTCCCCGAGAACGTCCTGGCCGACGTTATCGCCGCCAATGGCCTGAAGCAGCTGCACACTGCCGAGACCGAGAAGTACGCCCACGTGACGTTCTTCCTCAACGGTGGCATCGAGGAGCCCAAGGAGGGCGAGGAGCGCGTGCTCGTCGCTTCCCCCAAGGTTGCTACCTACGATCTGCAGCCCGAGATGAGCGCTCCCGAGGTTACCGAGAAGCTCGTCGCCGCCATCAACGAGGATCGCGCTGATTTCTACATCGTGAACTTCGCGAACTGCGACATGGTTGGTCACACCGGTGTCTTCGACGCTGCCGTTAAGGCCGTTGAGGCTGTTGACGATGCCCTGTCCAAGGTTGTCCCGGCGATTCTCGCCAAGGGCGGCTTTGCACTGATTACCGCCGACCACGGCAACGCCGATCACATGTTTGACGTTGCTTCCGACGGTTCTAAGCATCCGTTTACGGCTCACACCACCAACCGCGTGCCGTTCATCATCGTTGATGAGAAGGCCAAGCTCACCGGTATCGAGGACGGCCGTCTTTCCGATATCGCTCCGACCATGCTCACCATGGCTGGTATTGAGCCTTCCGCCGAGATGACGGGCCGCGTGCTCGCTACCGAGGCCTAATAGAAAACAAATACCGTTTTCTAGCAAGGGGGTTGTCCACAACCGGACAACCCCCTTTTTGGTATTTCTGCCATTTCCACCCCGTCCTTGAGTGGCAGGTAGGGGAGAGCGGGGGATTGTGGTACAGTACTGGAGTTTGAACTGTTCTATTAAGGAGCTTATCTATGGGTCCGTTCCAGATTCTTCTGTTTGTCGTTTGGGCTGTTTCTGCCGTGGCGCTGACGATTCTCGTCCTGATGCATTCCGGTAAGGGTACCGGCGTTTCGGATATGATTGCCAGCTCGCTGTATAACTCCAGCTCTGCCACGGGCGTTATGGAGCAGAACCTTGACCGCCTGACCGTCATCATGGCTGTCGTGTTTGCCGTGTGCGTCGTGCTGTGCATGTTCTTCTTCCCGCAGGGCATCGTGGGCTACTAATCACGAGCCGCATAAATACTTGAAAAGGGTCC
>UQUX01000047.1 GCA_900544425.1 uncultured Collinsella sp. | reverse complement strand
CCCGCGTGCAGTTACGCACGCGGGCCCGTTTCCATCATGCGGTTAGTTGCGCTTGAGGTGGACGATGGTTTCGCAGTGGAAGGTTTGCGGGAACAGGTCGACCGGTGTGATCTTGACGGGGGAGAAGGTGCCCTCCTCGACAAAGCGCTTGAGGTCGCGGGCCAGAGTTGCCGGGTCGCAGCTCACGTAGGCGACATCGCGGGCACTCGTGCTCGCGATGAGGTCTATGGCCTCGGGCGCGAGGCCCGCGCGTGGCGGATCGACTACTAGGACATCGGCGTCCTGATCGGGGAACTCGCGCACTGCGTCGCCGCCGATGACGTCGACGTTGTCGAGCTTGTTGATCTCCAGGTTGCGACGCAGGTCGCGCACGGCCGGGCCGTAGGCCTCGACGGCGGCGACGTAATCGCAGCGGCGGGCGAGCGGCAGGGTAAAGGTTCCGGCGCCGCAGTACAGGTCCACGGCTAGCTCGTCTTCCTGCGGGTCGAGGGCGTCCATAACGAGCTCAATCAGAATCTCGGCGCCCTTGGTATTGACCTGGAAAAACGACGGGGCAGATAAGCGCATCTGGCCTTCGGCGATATTCTCGGTCCACGAGCCCTCGCCGGCGAGCATCTCGACTTTGGAGACACGGCGGGCTTTCTTTTCGCCCTTGCTCATCACACGCACGATGCTCGTGGGATGAGCGGCGTCCGCCAGCACGCGGGAGACCTGCGAGCGCGGAAAAGAGCCTGTGGGCGTCCAGAGTGCGACCTCGAGTGCCTTGGTGCGGCGCGAAGCGCGAATGCCCACGCGTTCGAGCCCCAAGTCATGGCTGCCGCTTAGATAGTTGAGTGCGCCGACGACCGATTTGAGCGCCTTCGGGAAGCGCTTGTCGAACAGCGGGCACGAATCGACGGTCACGATTTTGCTGGGATCGACGCCGTGCATGCCAAGGCGCACGCGACCGTTGACGACGGTCGGTTCGAGCTCGATTTTATTGCGGTAGCCCCAGTCGTCCTTGGTATGGCGGATGGGCTGTACCAACTCATCGACCTGCTCAGGAGCGAACTTGCCGATGCGCTCGAGCGTAGAGCGCAGGTTTTGCTCCTTGGCGGCGAGCTGTGCCGTGCGTGAGAGATTGCCCCACGAGCAGCCGCCGCAGATGCCCACGAAGGGGCAGGGAGGCTGAATGCGATCGGGGCTTGGCTCCAGAATCTCGATGGTGCGTGCACGCATGAACGACTTGCCGTCCTGTACGACCTCGGCCTCGACGGTGTCGCCTGCCACTGCGCCCTGCACAAAGACGGCTTTACCGTTGTCGGCGTGCGCCAGACCGTCGGCGCCGTAGGTCATCGATTCTATAGTGAGCTTCATATCCCTGCCTGTCATTCGCGTTGTTGTCCGCACCATGGTAGCAGGGAAAAGCGCCCCGCATCCGAGGCTTTCCTCAAATGCGGGGCGCTTCTACAAACGTCTATTTCGTCTTGCCGGTAATGAGCGTCTTAAGGCCTAGGCCGATCAGACCCAGTCCCATGCGCACGCGACCGGGGCGATGGCGTTCGATGGCCTTGGTCTTGCCGGCGGGTTTATCGCGACGGGCGCTCGTCTCGGGTGCGGGCTTGGTGACCAGCGGCTCGGGCCGAGGTACAGGTGCGGGCTTGGGCTCAATGACGGTCGCCTGGACCTTCTGAACCTCGGGCGCTTTCTCCGCGGCGGGCTCTGTGGCGGCCACGGGTTCATTCACCGGGGGAGCGGCAACCGTTTCCGGTTTGGCAACTGCCCTATGTTCAACCTCGGCCTGAATAGCTTCTTCGGCCACGCGTTCCTTCTCCTGTGCGCGCTGCTGCGCGGCCGCCTCGGCGTTGCGATAGGCACGCTCCAGCAGAGCTTCCTGTGAGTTGAAGGGCCTCTCGCCCTCGTGGCGCTCGACGGGGACCCAGGTGCCGTCGCTCGTGAGACTGCGGGCCTTCACGTTGTCGCGCAGCTGCATGCCCATGTACTCGTGCACCAGGGCGCGGCAGGTGGGGTCGAGCACGGGGAAGGCGATCTCCACGCGGTGCTCGGTGTTGCGCGTCATCATGTCGGCCGAGCTCAGATAGATCATGTCCGAGTCCACGCCAAAGGCGTAAACGCGCGCATGCTCCAAAAAGCGTCCGACGATAGAACGGACATGCACGTTCTCGGTCTTGCCCGGAACGCCCGGCTTGAGGCACGAGATGCCGCGGATGATCATGTCCACGCGGACTCCTGCGCACGATGCCTCGGCAATCTTGTCGATGACCTCGCGGTCGGTGAGCGAGTTGAGCTTAAAGAACACGCGGGCGGGCTCGCCAGCGAGGGCGCGCTGAATCTCGCGATCCAGGCCGCGCATGATGAGCGGCTTCAGGCCGACCGGCGCCACGCCCAGGAAGCGGTAATCGCCGCGCAGGTTGCCCAGCGATAGGTTGCGGAAGAACAAGTTGGCGTCCTCGCCGATGCCGGGATGGGCGGTCATGAGCATAAAGTCGCTGTAGAGCTTGGCCGTTTTCTCGTTAAAGTTGCCGGTGCCCAACAGCGTCAGGCGTGTAAGCGCCATGCCCTCGCGATAGGTGAGCTGGCAGATCTTGGAGTGGCACTTAAAGCCCTCGGAACCGTAGATGACGGTGCAGCCTGCCTCTTCCAGACGCTCGGCCCACTCGATGTTGTTCTGCTCGTCGAAGCGGGCGCGGAGCTCCATGAGCACCGTGACCTCTTTGCCGTTCTCGGCGGCATCGATCAGCGACTCGCACAGGCGGCTCTGCTTAGCCACGCGGTAGAGCGTGATGCGCAGTGAGATGCACTCGGGGTCGTAGGCGGCCTCGTGTACCAGATCCAGGAAGGGGTTCATGGCCTCATAGGGATAAAAGAGCAGCTTGTCGTGCTGAAGTACCTGCTCGCGGATGGAGCGGGTCATATCGATGGTGGGGTTGGGCTGCGGCTTAAACGGCGTAAAGAGCAGCTCGTTGCGCAGGTGCTCGGGAATCTTGCCCTCAATGCCGAAGACATAGCCCAGGTTGAGCGGGATGTCGCAGGTAAAGACCGAGCGCCGCGAGAGCTCGAGTGCCTTGCGGATAGTCTTGAGCGTTGCTTTTTCGAGTGAACCCGAGACGGCGAGCACTACCGGCTGCAGGCGCAGGCGCTTCTTGAGGATGCGCTTCATATGCTGGCGGTAGTCCTCTTCCTCCTCGACGCCCTCGCCGTCCGGATCGATGTCGGCGTTGCGGGTGACGCGGATGAGCGCGCGGTCGAGCGGCTTATAGGAGCCAAAGCAGCTGTCCAGGCAGGCGAGGATGACGTCCTCGAGCAGAATGTAGGAGTAGGTGCCGGTGGGCGAGGGGATCTCGACCACGCGGTTCATCGAGGCGGGAATCTCGATCAGGCCCAGCAAGCTTTCCTCGTCGGTGACGCCGTCCAGGCCGCAGGCCAGGTAAAGTGCGCCGTTGCGCAGGTTGGGGAAGGGGTGGCGCGGGTCGATCACCAGCGGTGAGATGACCGGCGACACGTAGGCCTGGAAGTAACGGGTGACAAAGGTGCGCTCCTCGGGCGTAAGCGAATCGACACGCGCACGGTGAACGCCCAGGGTGTCGAGCTTGCCCTCGATACTCTTAAAGATGGACTCCCAACGGGTAAGGAGCCCGGGCATTTCGGCCATGACAGCATCGACCTGTTCGGAGGCGGTCATATTGCTCTTGTTGTCGACAGGCTGCTTTTTGAGCTCGGCAAGGTCAGACAGGCCACCCACGCGCACCATGAGGAACTCATCGAGGTTGGACTCGAAGATCGATACGAACTTAAGGCGCTCGAACAGCGGCACGGACTCATCAAAAGCCTCGTCGAGCACGCGGTTGTCAAAGCGCAGCCAGCTGAGCTCTCGATTTTGCGTGTACGAGAAGTCGCGCGGCGGCTTGCGCAGCTTAGCGGCCTTTTGCTTCTTTTCGATTTTGCTCGGCATATGCATCTGTCCGTTCAGTCCCCGCAGGGGACGGTAGCCTAACACTATTCACTATTGTCTCAATTTAGTCGACTTGCGGCACGGACGTATTGTGCGAACGGTATCTTTACCTACTTCTTACGCTGTCAAGCATGCAACTAACTGCCTGACTCGTTTTGAAAACAATCTATATCCATACTCAACTGGTGAGAATGTATGAATAAGAATGATTGCAAGCTGAATATAATCGAATCCAAATCGAATCGTGGACAAACGACATATATATGCAGAAAACCGTTTTAGCTATGCAATTCCTAAACATGAAAATATTCGTGCAATCTTGCTTAATTCCTTAGAAAAAAGAACGTTTACCTTTGAAAACCTGCTTTAGAGAACTGAAGTGCATCATGGGGGAATCATATGCGATATACCGTTCATCGCACTTTGCTGACCGTTCGGGGGCGAGGTGGAATTGCGAGTGGTTTTTGGATATAACTAGAGCTGTCAGCAAGCAGCGTCCCATACGGAGGGGCGCTGATACATTCGGCCAGTAAGGCCCGAAAGAAAGGTAGGAGGCCATGACGAAAGGTCTGCACGTGCCTTCCGAGATCGGCAAGCTCAGGAAGGTCTGCCTGCACCGTCCCGGCGACGAGCTCCTCAACCTGCCGCCCGACGAGCTCGAGCGACTCCTGTTCGACGACGTCCCGTTCCTGGAGGTCGCACAGCAGGAGCACGACACCTTCGCCCAGATCCTGAGGGACCAGGGCGTGGAGGTCCTCTACCTCGAGAACCTCGTCGCCGAGGTGTTCGACCAGGTCCCCGGCGCCCGCGCCGAGTTCACCGACCAGTACATCGCCGAGGCAGGCATCCGCGGCCAGCACATGCCGCAGATCGTCCGCGAGAAGCTGGACTCCATCGAGGACAACCTCGAGTTCGTCAAGAAGACCATGGCCGGCATGACCAAGGCCGAGATCGACATGCCCCTCACGGCGTCCACGACCCTCGACTCCCTGGTCAACTCCGAGTCCGAGTCCGACCTGATCATCGACCCGATGCCCAACCTCTACTTCACCCGCGACCCGTTCGCGGTCGTCGGCGAGGGCGTCAACCTCAACCGCATGTACTCGGTCACCCGCAACCGCGAGACCCTGTACGGCAAGTACGTCTTCAAGTACCACCCCGACTACAAGGACGTCTCCCTGTACTTCCGCCGCGACTGCCAGTTCCACACCGAGGGCGGCGACGTGCTGAACATCAACGAGAAGACCCTCGCCGTCGGCATCTCCCAGCGCACCCAGGCCGCGGCCATCGACGTCATGGCCCAGAACATCTTCTGGAACTCCGACTCCAAGGTCGAGCGCATCCTGGCCTTCGACATCCCGGTCTCGCGCGCCTTCATGCACCTCGACACGGTCTTCACCCAGATCGACGTCGATAAGTTCACGATCCACCCCGCCATCATGGGCACCCTGCGCGTCTACGAGCTGACCGCCGGCAAGAACCCGGGCGACGTGAACATCCGCCTGATCGAGGACACCCTCGAGCACGTCCTGGAGGACGCCACCGGCGTCGACCAGGTCAAGCTGATCCCCTGCGGCGGCGGCGACCCGATCGCGGCCTCCCGCGAGCAGTGGAACGACGGCTCCAACACCCTGTGCGTCGAGCCCGGCAAGATCTGCGTCTACGCCCGCAACACCGTCACCAACGACGTGCTGTACAAGGAGGGCCTGGACCTTCTCGTCGTGCCCTCCGCCGAGCTCTCCCGCGGCCGCGGCGGCCCGCGCTGCATGAGCATGCCCTTCTGGCGCGAGGACCTCTAAGGTCTTCAAGGACCCGTACAGGTCTTAATACATACATCTAGCTGCCATTAGATGTCTCCCATTGGGGCGGTGCGGGTATTCGCACCGCCCCATTCTTGTATGAGGAACGTCAACACGATTGGATGACTGCTTTTGTAAGGAGCTTGGTCATGGATATCAAGGCAATCGGCGTTGAGGAGTGGCTCAACGTTTGGGAGAAGAGCGCCACGTGGGATATCGCCCAGTCGACGATTTCGTCGCTTACCATGGGCGAGCTTCGCGCGCTCGACGAACAGGACGGCGCCACGTTCTACGAACGCCTGGATCGCGAGAAGATGAACTACGGCTGGATCGAGGGTTCGCCGGAGTTTAAGGCCGAGGTTGCCAAGCTGTATCGTCGCGAGGTCAATCCCGATCACATTCTGCAGACCAATGGCTGCACGGGCGCCAATCTCAACGCCATCATGGCTGTAGTCGAGCCCGGCGACCACGTTATCGCCGAGTGGCCTACCTATGCGCCGCTCTATGAGATTCCGCGTGCGCTCGGCGCCGAGGTCGAGTATTGGGAGCTTCGCGAGGAGCTCGGATGGAAACCTGATATCGAACCGCTCAAGCGCCTCGTTCGCCCCAACACCAAGCTCATCTGCATCAACAACGCATCGAACCCCATCGGTACGGTGCTTGATGCCGATATGCTCGGCCAGATTGCCGAGATTGCCCGTTCGGTGGGCGCCTACGTGCTGTGCGACGAGGTGTATCTGCCGCTCGAGAACACCAAGTCCTTTATGTCGATGGCCGACGTGTACGAGAGGGCCATTGTCACCAACTCGGTGTCTAAGACCTATTCGACGCCTGCAGCTCGCGTGGGCTGGGTTGTGGCAGACGAAGAGGTATCTAACCGCATTCGCACGTACCGCGACTACACCATGATCTGCGGCGGCGTTTTCAACGACGCCTTGGCGACCTACGTGCTCGAGCACAAGGACAAGATTCTCGAGCGTAACCGCAAGATCGTGTTTGGTAACCGCGATATCGCACAGGCTTGGATCGATACGCAGCATCGTGTTTCCTGGACGGCCCCGCAGGGCGTGTCCACCTCGTTTATCCAGCTGGATATTCCCGAGGATGACGAGGAGTTCTGCAAGCGCCTGCTGGCCGAGAGGGGAGTGCTGTTGGTTCCCGGTAGCCGTTTTGAGCTTCCCTGCGGAGCGCGCCTGGGCTACTGCGCGAGCGAAGACGTTCTTCGCGAGGGTCTGAGGCTTTTGGGCGAGGCACTGGCGGAGTTCGATCGCTAGGATTCCGACGGCTCTCAAAGCCGCTCAAATCTGTCTACGATTATCGATAACAGTCCCGTTTCCCATGAGGGGAGCGGGATTGTTTTTCTATACCAAGAAGTCAAGTTGTTACAAATGAGGCCGTAAGTCGAGCCGGTATTCGATGGGCCTTATACTGAGCTTCCGGTGAACGGTATCAAGCGTCTGGTAAACGGTAATTTGTTACCAGAAATGAATAGGAAAAACTTTTTTCTGAATAAAAATGAAAATGGTTGAGACGCGGTATGAATCGCTAATTCTATTCATAGCTTTATTGGAAATATGCAATTTGAGGGTGGTTTAATAAAGTTAAGTTCCATTTGCTATTTGGATTGAAAACGCGTTTAAGCACGTAAATAAACTTTATTAAATCAAAGTGTGCCATGCGTGAAGTATATGTGTATGCCGTTCACCCCTCATATAAAACCGTTCGGGGGCGAGGTGGAAGTATGAACTGATTTTGGATATAAATATGTCGTCAGCAATAACGCCTCACACGGAGGGGCGCTAACGAATCGGCCCTGACAGGGGCCCGAAAGAAAGGTAGGAGGCCATGACGAAAGGTCTGCACGTGCCTTCCGAGATCGGCAAGCTCAGGAAGGTCTGCCTGCACCGTCCCGGCGACGAGCTCCTCAACCTGCCGCCCGACGAGCTCGAGCGACTCCTGTTCGACGACGTCCCGTTCCTGGAGGTCGCACAGCAGGAGCACGACACCTTCGCCCAGATCCTGAGGGACCAGGGCGTGGAGGTCCTCTACCTCGAGAACCTCGTCGCCGAGGTGTTCGACCAGGTCCCCGGCGCCCGCGCCGAGTTCACCGACCAGTACATCGCCGAGGCAGGCATCCGCGGCCAGCACATGCCGCAGATCGTCCGCGAGAAGCTGGACTCCATCGAGGACAACCTCGAGTTCGTCAAGAAGACCATGGCCGGCATGACCAAGGCCGAGATCGACATGCCCCTCACGGCGTCCACGACCCTCGACTCCCTGGTCAACTCCGAGTCCGAGTCCGACCTGATCATCGACCCGATGCCCAACCTCTACTTCACCCGCGACCCGTTCGCGGTCGTCGGCGAGGGCGTCAACCTCAACCGCATGTACTCGGTCACCCGCAACCGCGAGACCCTGTACGGCAAGTACGTCTTCAAGTACCACCCCGACTACAAGGACGTCTCCCTGTACTTCCGCCGCGACTGCCAGTTCCACACCGAGGGCGGCGACGTGCTGAACATCAACGAGAAGACCCTCGCCGTCGGCATCTCCCAGCGCACCCAGGCCGCGGCCATCGACGTCATGGCCCAGAACATCTTCTGGAACTCCGACTCCAAGGTCGAGCGCATCCTGGCCTTCGACATCCCGGTCTCGCGCGCCTTCATGCACCTCGACACGGTCTTCACCCAGATCGACGTCGATAAGTTCACGATCCACCCCGCCATCATGGGCACCCTGCGCGTCTACGAGCTGACCGCCGGCAAGAACCCGGGCGACGTGAACATCCGCCTGATCGAGGACACCCTCGAGCACGTCCTGGAGGACGCCACCGGCGTCGACCAGGTCAAGCTGATCCCCTGCGGCGGCGGCGACCCGATCGCGGCCTCCCGCGAGCAGTGGAACGACGGCTCCAACACCCTGTGCGTCGAGCCCGGCAAGATCTGCGTCTACGCCCGCAACACCGTCACCAACGACGTGCTGTACAAGGAGGGCCTGGACCTTCTCGTCGTGCCCTCCGCCGAGCTCTCCCGCGGCCGCGGCGGCCCGCGCTGCATGAGCATGCCCTTCTGGCGCGAGGACCTCTAAGTCTTTCCGTTTCCGGTGCGGTCCCCCTACAACCGCACCGGTTTGCCCGTCAAACGGGCAACACTAATACTTACGTAATTCATTTTTTCGAAAGGAAACGAACCATGGGTGTTAACCTCTCCGGCCGTAGCTTCCTCAAGCTCCTCGACCTCTCCACCGAGGAGATCGAGTACTTGCTCAAGCTTTCCAAGAACTTCAAGGACATGAAGCGCGCTGGCGTTCCGCACCGCTATCTCGAGGGCAAGAACATCGTTCTGCTCTTCCAGAAGACCTCCACTCGTACCCGCTGCGCCTTCGAGGTCGGCGGCATGGATCTGGGCATGGGCGTGACCTACCTAGATCCGGGTTCGTCGCAGATGGGCAAGAAGGAGTCCATCGAGGACACCGCTCGCGTTCTCGGCCGCATGTATGACGGCATCGAGTTCCGTGGCTTTGCCCAGGACGACGTCGAGGAGCTCGCTGCTAAGTCCGGCGTGCCCGTGTGGAACGGCCTGACCACTGAGTGGCATCCCACCCAGATGCTCGCCGACATCCTGACCGTCCAGGAGAACTTCAACTACGACATCAAGGGCAAGACCCTCGTCTTCATGGGCGACTGCAAGAACAACGTTGCTCGCTCCCTCATGGTTGTCTGCTCCAAGCTCGGCATGAACTTCGTGGCCTGCGGCCCCGAGGAGTGCATGCCCGCCGACGACGTCATCGAGGCCTGCAAGCCCATCGCCGAGGCCAACGGCTGCACCATCAAGCTGACCACCGACGTCAAGGACGGCGTCACCGGTGCCGACGTTATCTACACCGACGTGTGGGTCTCCATGGGCGAGCCCGACGAGGTCTGGGCCGAGCGCATCGCTCAGCTCACCCCGTATCGTGTCACCTCCGAGGTCATGGCTATGGCCAACCCGGGTGCCATCTTCCTGCACTGCCTGCCCAGCTTCCACGACACCAACACCACGATTGGCGCCGAGAAGTGCGAGCAGTTCGGCATCACCGAGCAGGAGGTCACCGACGAGGTCTTCGAGAGCCCCGCTTCCAAGGTCTTCGACGAGGCCGAGAACCGCATGCACACCATCAAGGCTGTCATGTACGCCACGCTCAAGTAAGAGCATCTAGCATCTCGCTCGGGGTGTCTTGCTGCACACCCCGAGCGGCTTTGTCTGGTAAATATCTCGCGTCGGGCGGTGGGCACGGCACGGAAGATCCGCTTCGCGCGAGAAAGTTAAATGATTTATGAAGGGGGGATGAGAACCATGACTGAGACCGCTAAGAAAAAGCGCGGTATGCCTTCATCGTTCACCATTCTTCTAGCTCTGCTGGCAATTGTTGCAGTGATTACCGTTATCGTCTCCGGCACGTCCGGCGGCGCGGTTACCGCAGCCCGCCTGAGCGATTTCTGCACCGCCCCGATCCTGGGCTTCGCTGACGCTCTGCCCGTCTGTCTCTTCGTTATGATCCTGGGCGGCTTCCTCGGCATGATGACCGAGACCGGCGCCCTGGACAACGGCATCGCCGTTCTGGTGCAGAAGCTTAAGGGCAACGAGATTATGCTCATTCCCGTGCTGATGCTCATCTTCTCCCTCGGTGGTACCACCTATGGTATGTGCGAGGAGACCGTTCCCTTCTACGCCCTGCTCGCCGCTACCATGATGGCCGCTGGCTTCGACCCCATGGTCGGTGCCGCTACCGTCCTGCTCGGCGCTGGCTGCGGCTGCCTGGGATCCACGGTTAACCCGTTCGCCGTCGGCGCTGCCGTCGACGCTCTGACCGGCGTTGGCATTGAGGTCAACCAGTCCATCATCATCGGCCTCGGTGCCGTCCTGTGGATTGTCACTACCGCTATGTCCATCTTCTTCGTGATGAACTATGCCAAGAAGGTCAAGGCTGACAAGGGTTCCACCATCCTGTCGATGCAGGAGCTCAAGGACGCCGAAGAGGCTCACGGCAAGGCTGCTTCCGAGGTCCACAAGGAGGTCAAGCTCACCGGTCGTCAGAAGGGTGTTCTGATCGCCTTCGCCTTCACCTTCGTCGTCATGATCGTCGGCTTCATCCCGCTGGCCGACCTCAACGAGGGCGTCGCCAACTTCTTCGACGCTGGCGCCGTCTACGACGCCGACGGTAACGCCGTCGTCCAGGGCTGGTCTGCCCTGATCACCGGCCTGCCCATTGGCCAGTGGTACTTCGACGAGGCTTCCACCTGGTTCTTCCTCATGGCCGTCCTGATCGGTATCATCGGTGGCCTGTCCGAGAAGCAGATCGTCAACACCTTCATCACCGGCGCTGCCGACATGATGTCCGTTGTTCTCGTCATCGCCCTCGCCCGTGGTATCTCCGTCCTCATGGCTAACACCGGCCTCGACGTCTACGTCCTCGACGCTGCCGCCAATGCTCTGGCTGGTCTGTCCGGCGTGATCTTCGCTCCCATGAGCTTCCTGGTCTACTTCGGCCTGTCCTTCCTGATCCCCTCGACCTCTGGTATGGCTACCGTCTCCATGCCCATCATGGGACCGCTGGCTGTTAAGCTCGGCTTCTCGCCCGAGGTCATGGTCATGATCTTCTCCGCTGCTATCGGTGTCGTGAACCTGTTCACCCCGACCTCCGGTGCCATCATGGGCGGTCTCGCCCTGGCCAAGATCGAGTGGACGACCTGGCTCAAGTTTGCCCTTAAGCTCATCGTCGCGCTCTCCGTCGTCTGCGCCGTCATCCTGACCGTCGCCTGCGTGCTGCTCTAAGTACCCAACGGGTACCCCACGGAAACCTTGACGATCCTGTAAAGGATCACCTGGTCATCGTCTGTCCGGTGGGGTCAACCCACCGGTAGACTCCTACCTTTAGCCCCCTCCCGTTCCGTGCGCGGGAGGGGGCGCTCTCATGTTGCGCGGTTCTACGAACCGCGCAACCAGTCGACGCTGCGCGCCGCCCAGAACGACAATTTGTCATTCAAAAGGCAAGGCATGACCAGAAGGTCTATGCCTTGCCTTTTTCATGCCAACTTGTACGTCCTGGACGGCGCTCGCTGACTTATGCTCAACCTGCGGCGCTGCCATTGTTGCGGGCAGGGGGCAGCTTGCTCGCTCTGGCGCCCGTTCGCTGGTGCAATGGGGTCAGGTTACTTCGCGCCAAAAGGGGAAGTTGCGGTGGAATAGTTCCTGTTTGGCCGTCTTGAGGGGTTAAACGGGAACTATTTCACCGCAACTTATCGATGACGTGTTTGGTTGATGCCCGTTGGCTGCTTGGGTGTTGGGAAGGGTCTGCTCCGTTATAATCGCCTAGAACATTAAATGGAAACGGGACGGGAGCCATATATGCGCCAGGGTTTCGACAACGCGAAGTATATCGAGCTGCAGGCCGCTCATATTAAAGAGCGTATCTCGCAGTTTGGCGGCAAGCTGTATTTGGAGTTTGGCGGCAAGCTGTTTGACGACTATCACGCGAGTCGCGTGCTGCCGGGTTTTGAACCGGACAGCAAGTTTCGCATGCTCAAGAGCATAGCCGACGACGTTGAGGTCATCATCGCCATTAACGCGAACCACATCGAGAAGAACAAGGCTCGCGGTGACCTGGGCATTACCTATGACGAGGACGTTTTGCGCCTGGTCGACCTGTTCCGCGGCAACGGTTTTGCTGTCGCGGCCGTGGTTATCACCCAGTACGCCGGCCAGCCCGCCGCCGATGTCTTCCGCAATCGCCTGAACGCGCTCGGCATTCCCGCCAAGCTGCACTATCCCATCGAGGGCTATCCCCACGACGTCGATCTGATCGTGTCCGACGACGGCTACGGCAAGAACGAGTTTGTCGAGACCACCCGTCCGCTCGTCGTGGTCACCGCGCCGGGTCCTGGCTCGGGTAAGCTCGCCACCTGCCTGTCGCAGCTTTATCACGAGCACAAACACGGCACCGCCGCCGGCTACGCCAAGTTCGAGACCTTCCCGGTCTGGAACCTTCCCCTCACGCATCCGGTCAACATCGCCTACGAGGCGGCCACGGCAGATCTCGACGACGCCAATATCATCGACTCCTTCCACTTGGAGGCCTACAACAAGACCACGGTCAACTACAACCGTGACGTCGAGGCTTTCCCGGTGGTCCGTGCTCTGATGGAAAAGATCCTGGGCAAGAGCCCCTACCAGAGCCCCACGGACATGGGCGTCAATATGGTCGGTTTTGCTATTACCGATGACGATGCCTGCCGCGACGCTTCCAAGATGGAGATCGTCCGCCGCTACTTTACCGCGGTCGAAAATGTGCGCCGTACCGGCGTGGGCGATGAGCAAGTCGACCGTCTCAAGATCATTATGAAGAAGGCCGGTATCGACAAGAACTACTCGCCGGCACGCTCGGCCGCCCTTACCAGGGAGCAGCTGACGGGT
>UQUX01000046.1 GCA_900544425.1 uncultured Collinsella sp. | reverse complement strand
CCGCTTTTTCATCGCGCTAGCGCTTCTTTGGGATCGACCTAAGGCGAGCGAACCATAGGGCTGCGGCACCCGAGGTCAGGAGCGCGGTGATGCAAGCGGCGATGGGAACTGATCCTGTTGCCGGTAGGTCCTGCGGTAGGGTACAGCGTTGAATGACGCTGTCCTCGTCATGTGACTCAAGTTTATCGCCACCGCCGTTGCGGCAAAGATCGACGCGCGCGCTGTTGGTGAGTGCGGTTTGGGGCGTATAAGCCGACGTTGCCTGCATATGTACGACTGCGCCCCGAGCGTCTGTGCCAAGGATTGCTTTGGCATCGTCAAGGTCGTCGTGCTCATCTTTGAGATCATCGCGGGTCCAAGAATCCGCATCGCTTCGAGTCGTAAAGTCGGCGGCTACCGCACCGTATTCAATTCGAATGCCTGTTACGACGGTATTGGATGCAAGGTCGAGCTCTTCCGCCTCGAGTGTGGTGGATTCCGTGGTCGAGACATCCGCCTTCCAGAGGCGCCAGCCGTCGTAATCGACGAGGCGATAGTCCTCACCAAGGCTCTCTTTTACTTCGTCGGACTCAAGCCAAGGATTTTCGTGCCCATCGTCAAGTGTCGCGTTCGCCGGTTCATCGACGTCTGTCGAGTCCAACGGCGTCGTGCGATACCACACGTTGCACAGACCGTTGAGGTCGCCGATGGCGACGGGGGTTTCGATTGAGATGAATCTCGCCGTGCCGTCTTTGGCGCACTCAAGATCATCGGTAATCGTAAACTCATCAACCCAAGTAGCGGAATCGTTTCGAGCATCGATGGTATAGGAGAAAAGCCCATCACTATTGGTTTGCGTCGTGGCGCGGTTTTTACCATCGCCGTTAGCCAACAGGCCCTTTTCGATAGGTTGGACAAGTTCCTGACGCTTGTCGACCTGCCCCTTGATCTCGATGGGCGCATCCTTCATCGCGACGGATTGGACTTCTCCCGTATCTTTTATTTCAAACGTTATCTCCTCGGCAAGGTCATAGGTCCGCGGAGACATCATTTCGCGCAACGAGTAGGTGCCGGGTGCAAGATGTTCGACGCGGTGCGGCTTGTCGGATGAGGTCCAGGAGTCTATTTCGGTTTTATCGGGACCATATAAGGTGAGCTGTGCGCCTTCCACTTCCTGCTCACCGCTTGCATCGACCTTGGAGATATCAACCTTGGTGTAATCGTCGGATACGTTAAGCCGTGCTTCTACAACGGGTGTTTTCTGGTCGGCATAAGTAAGGTCGACAATATGGGTTGTCCGATCGAGCAAGAAGCCTGCCGGCGCTTGAGTCTCGACAACCTCGTAGCGTGCGGTGCCAGATCCCAGCGGGAGGTTGTCCGCGCGTGCTTCTCCAGTTTCATCCGTCGTGACGGTAGCGACAGTCTCACCGTCGAGCGCGGCAATGCTACCGTCGGGGCGCACGATATCACCCGAGGCACGGATCTCAAAGACGGCGCCCGCGAGGCTGCTGCCGTCTATGGCATCGGTTTTAACGATCCTGATGTTTCCGGTCGCGGCGTGGTCATAATACGAGGCGATTGCAACGGGCGTTAGGTTCATGTCGGCGGGTATGTTTACCTCGATCTCCTCGCCGACAAGATAGGGCTCTTTGGCCGAGGTTTCGCGTACATAATAGGTGCCCGGCACGAGCGATTCGGGCAGTGTGACGGTCCCGGTCGCGTCAGTCGTAAAGGTGTCCATTACGTTATGTGTTGGATACCAGCAAGTTTGTGAGACAGATTCGTGATTGCTGTCGAGGAGTTGGAAGGTGAATCCGGCTAGTGGAACAGAAGCGCCTGTTTGGGCATCGCGTTTTACAATCTGGAGATGCGTCGACAGAGCGTGGTTGTCCACGATATATTGAAGCTCGGCGCCGTTGGAAATCTGATTGGCCCCGACGGTCCATTCTCCTGCACGTTTAAAACCCTCGGGGACGGTTTCCGGAACCTCGCGAACCGTGTAGCCGGCACGGTCGAATGGGACGGCTCCGTGGACACCGGCGGGTCGCTTGCCTGCGCCGAACCATGCTTCGGGCTGATCTTTGGTGGAGGCAAAGCCATAGACGTTTGTGGTCAGTGTGCCAACAACCTGCTGAGAGCTGTTGCTGACAACCTCAAAGACAACACCACCCGCCGGCTGCTCCAGGCCGGATTGATCGCTATTGCCGTAATCCTTGAATTTGGAAATCTCAAGGTTAAACGCAATGGGGATATCGGAAATGCGAGATTCGATCTCGACCACGCCTGAATCGCCGAGCTGGTCGGCTCCAACGGTATAGGTCCAGCTGTCGTTGGATGGCAGGTAGCCCTCGGGGGCTTTTGATTCGTAGATGGTAAAGGTTCCTAAGGGGACATCGGCGAGGGTGGCCCGACCGCTTTCGTCGGTCGTGAGGATTTGCGCCCATCCAGGGGTTGATTGCGACACACACGTGAACTCTGCTCCTGCGAGTGAAGATCCCACCTGGGGGCCGGCATTCGTCGCGGCATCGAGTTTTACGATACGCAGGTTGATGGTGCCGGGCTGTTCATCAATGGCGACCTGTCCACCGTCATTCCCCGTGGTAAAGGCGATGCGATCACGACGGGGGACATAGCCGGCCGGCGCCTTCGTTTCAACTAGGTAGTATGCCGTGTTGGGCAGAAGTGTTGCTTGCGCTCGACCGTTGCTGTCCATCTGGACGGTGTCGACACGCGCGCCGCTGGTGCTCTCAAAAACATCGAATGTTGCCCCGTCAAACTGATAAGTATTGTTTCCGCTGGTAATGGCAGCGTTTGCAGACTGCTTTTGGAAGGAAACAGAGACCGCCGGCAGTACATAGAGCATGTCTTGACGTTTGCTGCCGCCCGATACGGCTCCTAGATAGCGCCGCGCGCGGTGCGGAGCGGCTTTGATGCTTCCTGATTTTGCGCTGTCGTGGAGCCACCGCGCAGCCGCCACGACTTCATTGTCGGCGGTAAAGTGCCCACTCTTGGTTTTGCCCTGAGCGGTCGTGTAGGAATAGGTACCGTCGACATGGGTAGTGCCGTTGAGCATCCATACGGCAAGCTGGGTTGCGGCGCGGGCGCGATCGGGTGAAAGATGGTAACCGCCAAACGACGTGGCGGTAGGATATCCGTGACAAACGATTGCCGCGAACTCGTCGTCGAGCCACACCCAGCCTTGATCAAAGTTGAGCCATGGGCCGCCCGGCTTGGTGGGGCCGGGGCGCTCCTGGTTCATGCAGTAGGCAATCGAGGCGTCTTGAGCTTCATACTTGCCGATGAGGAAGGGCCCACAATCATCGCTAATAGTGCGGAAGCCGAGCTGGTCGTAGCCATCGACGGCAAATGCGGCTCCCGGTGCCAGGCAGCCGAAAAGCAGGAAGAGGAGCAGGAGCAGCGGACCTGTTGCGATTGCGCTGTGGACAGAGTGCGTGGGTGCGTTGGACATGGCTGCTCCTTATCCCTCGTGCGCCGCACGGGGAGGCTGCGACGCGTAGGATGAGGCTACCCCCGAGGTTCATGCGGGTAAGTACCGGAGCCTGACCAAAAGCTTGCCCGATTTCTGACAAATCGAGCTCAAATACAACAATCAGATAAAAGTGCAGGTAGAAGATGGTAAGAAAAGAAAGACAAAGGTCCTCATCTCCACAATTGGCGCGGTTTTCAAACGATTCTCCACAGCTAAAACAAGCATCGACACCCTTGTATCGAACAAGACAACCGCGTTATACTATCCCCCACATATGCGGGCATCGCCAAGTGGTAAGGCATCAGCTTCCCAAGCTGACACTCGCGGGTTCGAGTCCCGTTGCCCGCTCCAGTAAAAAGCACAAGCACGGCAGCGTTACGTTGCCGTGCTTTTTACTACCAAGCGCCGGGACTCGAACCCGCCAGGGTGCGAGCGTTAAGCAAACGCGAAGCGTTTGTAGCGAGCAGGCGAAGGCGCCGACAGGCGCCTGAAGCCGGTGCGGATTTGCGAAGCAAATACGCAGACGTCCCGTTGCCCACTCCATCGAGCACGGGAGACAGCCGGGGGCGTCAGATTCAACCCATTTTGCCCGCGCATGGGTGTAGGTCCGGGCGTGTCGCCGCAGCCGGTGCGGATTTGCGAAGCAAATACGCGGACGTCCCCATGCTCGCTCCAATTCCAAAATGTTAGGTTAATGCCTGCTGCCCATACTTGCACCTGCGCACGGTACAATGGTTGGGTTACGACCAACGTGCCAATAACCAAAAAGGAGCCGCTATGATCGATCGCTATACCCGCCCGGAGATGGGACACATCTTCTCCCTCGAGAACAAGTACGCCATTTGGCAGGAGATCGAGGTTCTGGCCTGCGAGGCCCAGGCGGAGCTCGGCAAGATCGGTATTTCCAAAGACGAGGCCCAGTGGATCCGCGACCATGCCAACTTTGAGAAGGCGAAGGTCGATGAGATCGAGGAAGTCACGCGCCACGACGTCATTGCCTTCCTGACCAACATGAAGGAGTACATCGATGCCGATGTTCCCGAGGGCGACCCCAAGCCCAGCCGCTGGGTTCACTATGGCATGACCAGCTCCGATCTGGGCGACACGGCCCTGTGCTACCAGCTCACCCAGGCCTGCGACCTGATCATCGAGGACGTCAAAAAACTCGGCGAGATCTGCAAGCGTCGCGCCTTTGAGGAGCGCAACACGCTCTGCGCCGGCCGTACTCATGGCATCCATGCCGAGCCGATGACCTTCGGCATGAAGTTTGGCTCTTGGGCCTGGGAGCTCAAGCGCGATCTGGATCGTCTTGAGGACGCCCGCAAGAATGTTGCCTTCGGTGCTATCTCGGGCGCTGTCGGCACGTACAGCTCCATCGAGCCGTTCGTCGAGGAGTACGTCTGCGAGCACCTGGGCCTGGTCCACGATCCCCTGTCCACGCAGGTCATCAGCCGCGATCACCATGCCTACCTTGCCGGCGTGCTTGCCACTACAGCGGCCACCTGTGAGCGCATCGCTACCGAGGTTCGCAATCTACAGAAGACCGATACGCTCGAGGCCGAGGAGCCGTTCCGTAAGGGCCAAAAGGGCAGCTCAGCCATGCCGCACAAGCGCAACCCCATCACCATGGAGAAAGTCTGCGGTCTGTCGCGCGTCGTGAAGTCCAACGCCCAGGTTGCCTTCGATAACGTCGCCCTGTGGCACGAGCGTGACATTTCGCACTCCTCTGCCGAGCGCGTCGCCCAGGCCGATAGCTTCATCGCCCTCGACCACATGTTCCAGTGCCTCATCCGCGTTATCGACGGCCTGCAGCTGTATCCCGCCCGCATGATGGCCAACCTCAATAAGACCCGCGGCCTCATCTTCTCTTCCAAGGTACTGCTCGCCCTCGTCGACACGGGCATCACCCGCGAGGACGCGTACGCCATTGTGCAGGAGAACGCTATGGCAACCTGGCACGAGGTACAGGATTGTGTCTCCGGCCCCACCTTTAAGGAGCGTCTCGAGGCCGACCCGCGCTGCACCGTCAGTCAGGAGAAGCTCGACGAGATCTTTGATCCGTGGGACTTCCTCACCCGTATCGACACGGTCTTTGATCGTCTGGAGCAGCTGAGCTTCGAGTAGGTTCGGGCATAACGTTAGCTTTTTAGGGCGCTTTGCTGGTAATGTGTGTTGCCGGCAAAGCGCCTCGTTGCATTTAGGGAAAGACGGGGATAATAGTCGTCTCGAATAACATTCTGAGAGGGGATCGCATGATTTCGTTTGATTACAAGCCTCAGGGCGTGTGTGCTCGCAATATTCACCTTGACCTTTCCGATGACGGCAACAAGGTGGTGGGCGTTGAGTTTACCGGCGGCTGCGACGGCAATCTCAAGGCTATCTCCAAGCTGGTCGAGGGCGCTCCCGCCGATCGCGTAATCGAGGTTCTCGCCGGTAATACCTGCGGTATGAAAAAGACCTCCTGCGCCGACCAGCTTACGCGCGCTATCGAGGCCGCTCGCGCCGAGATCGCCTAATGGGTATCGCCGATCACATCAAGAACGGAATATCGCGTCGCGGCTTTGTACTCGGTGGGGCTGCCGCGGGCGCTGCCACGGTGCTTGCCGGATGCTCGAAAAAAACGGGTACCAGCGATGATGCCGCCGGCGAGCCGCAGGTTATCAAGGACGATTCCAAAATCATCTCGATTACGGATGAGTACGAGGCAGTCGACATCGATCTTGAGCCGGCGTCATCGTGGACGCTGCCTCTGGGTACGCTGCTGTACTACTGCGACGGCGATTACGCCGCGGCGATGATGGCGCCCGCATCGGCACTGCACGCCAACACACTCGGCGTGCTCAACCTGGGCGATGGCTCGCTTACCACATTAATCGAGGATCCTATCGAGGGCACGGGATACGCATTCTACGATGTCCGTGCCGGCGACGGCGTATTCGCGTGGGTTGAGATGAACTTTGCCAATTCATCGTGGAAGCTCTACGCTCAAAATCTGTCGGGCGCTTCGCTCTCTGGCGACGTGGTTGAGCTCGATCGAGGTGGCAAGGACTATGATCCGCCCCTGTTCACGGCGTTCGGGTCATCAGTCATCTGGTATAAAATGCCTTCGGCAGGCGGCAATAAAACGAGTAGTGATTCGTTTTGCTATCGTCGCTCGCTTGATGAATCCAAGGCCGAGGTAATTTGGAAATCGACGGGCCGCTTTGCATCGGCCCCGCGCGCGAGCGACGGCATTTTGACCATCTCGCCGCGTGTCCGCAACGACGAGGGCGTCTACTACGGCATAACGGCAATCGATCTGACCGACGGCAACAACACCAAACGTGCCCAGCTAGTTCTTCCCTCGTCAGTCTCGCCTTTCGAGGCCGTATATATGGGCGATACCTTCGTGTTTTCTATCGAGGCGACCTATAGTGGCGTGGGCAGCCTGGGCAACATGGGCACGTATATCGGTAATGAGGGAGGGCCGTATCTCTTCCTGTCCCGCGAGCCGCTTGCATGTGCGGCTGGCAAGAAGAATAAATACCTTGTTAAGGTACAGGCGTCGCATTTCCTGATCGACACCTCTGCCAAGACCTATGGCTCGCTGCTGTCGCCCGACCGCGCTTTGGAGTATGGCGATTATCCAGCTACGGCGGGAAAGTCGGACTCATTCCTTACGTACGCCACGGTGCGCAACAGCCAGGGTATACCAGAGACGGTCACTGCACGCCTATTCTCTCTTTAAGCTTAGAGGGGTTAAAAGGGCGCCAACAGGGGAATAAACGCGTTGTAATTGTGAGTACCGCCCGCCGAGCTGCCGCGTCATAGCGGCATCCGGCGGGCTCAGGTGCGTTAAAATGGGCTTGTTCTTAGCTAATTGAGACAGGGGGGCCGTGTTATGGCTTCAGATGCAAAAAAGATTCTGCTGGTCGAGGATGAGAAGGCAATCCGTGACGCCGTCGCTGCCTATCTCGAGCGCGAAAGCTACTGGGTTGTGGGCGTCGGCGACGGTCAGTCCGCGATCGAGGAGTTCGAGAAGCATCAGTTCGACCTGGTCGTGCTCGACCTTATGCTCCCCAAGATTCCCGGCGAGCGCGTTTGCCGCACCATTCGCGATACCTCGGATGTCCCCATCATCATGCTGACGGCTAAGGGCGAGATCGAGGACCGTATTATCGGTCTTGAGCTCGGCGCCGATGACTATCTGATTAAGCCGTTCTCGCCGCGCGAGCTCGTCGCCCGCGTTCGTGCTCTGTTCCGCCGTGCCCATCAGGCCGACGAGCCCGCCGTCGAGGTGCTCGACTTCGGCGATCTGGTCATCGATATCTCGGGCCACAAGATCTTGGTCGAGGGCAAGGAAGTCGATCTGACGGCTTCCGAGTTCAAGCTGCTCACCACGCTTGCCCGCCATCCCGGCCGTGTGTATAACCGCATGGAGCTGGTCGAGAAAGTGCTCGGGTATGACTTTGAGGGCTATGAGCGCACCATCGATAGCCACGTGAAGAATCTTCGCGCCAAGCTGGGCGATGATCCCAAGAAGCCCAAGTGGCTCTACACCGTCCATGGTGTCGGCTATCGCTTCGAGGCTCCGGCCAAGACCGATAAGTCGGACGAGAAATAGGGAAATCACATATGACACCTGCGCGCTTTGAAATCGGACAAAAGCACAAGCAGGAGAGCGAGGCGGGTTCCAAGGCTAGTTGGAACACGCCTCGTTCCGATTCACGGCCAACGATGAGCTATCCCTCGCGCATGGCACTTGCTTTTGCTCTGACATCGCTCATGACGGTATTGGTGCTGGTGGGCGTTGTCTCTGTTGTGTGGGGCACGGTCTTTTCGGATTACACACGCTCCAATATCGTCGAAATCGCAAATTCCGCTGCCGAGAAGTTGGCAACCTCATATGAGGAAAACGGCTCTTGGACCGCGGGAGAACTGCGCACGGTCGCAACGTCGAGTTTGGTTTCCGACGATCTGGGTATGCAGGTCGTCAATAAAAAGGGCGTGATCGTTTATGACGATTCCTGGCCCTCGGCAAGCGCCACCGCCGATGTACGCGAAAACCAGGCTACGACCGACGACACGAGCGGCAAGAGGGCATCGCATAGCCCGGTCTCGTCTGCTCCAACCGACTCCGATAGCGTTGCTAACGTCGAGATTGTAACGTCTTCCGGCGAGCATGTCGGACAGGTAAAGCTGTGGGCCATCGGCTCCGACGCTCTGCTCACCAAGGCGGACTCTGCGTTTAGGGAGAAGACCTTTAACGCCATGGCCCTCGCCGCGGTTGTTGCAATCTGCATTTCGGTCGTTATCGGATCGCTCGTGTCGCGCATGCTCACCAAGCCGATTCATCGCATCACCAGTACCGCAAAGCAAATCCGTGACGGCGACCTGTCGGCTCGCACGGGACTGCGCGGTGATGACGAGATCGATCAGCTGGGTGAGACCTTCGATGAGATGGCCACTTCGCTCGAGAAGGATATGAAACACGAGAAGCGCCTGACCTCAGACGTTGCACACGAGCTTCGCACGCCGCTTATGGCCATGCTCGCAACGGTCGAGGCCATGCAGGATGGCGTGTATCCCACCGACGATGAGCATTTGGAGACCGTTGCTTCCGAGACGCGTCGCCTGGCTCGTCTGGTGCAGCAGATGCTCGACCTGTCGCGCATGGAAAACAGCACGGCTCCGCTCAACCTTGAGCCGGTGGACATGGTTCCTTTCGTGCGTTCCATCGTTAATGCCCAGGAGCGCCTGTTTGTCGACCGCGATCTGCGCCTGCGTTTTGCGGACGAGACCCAGGGTCACGACGATGTCGTCGAGGCCGATCCCGACATGATCACGCAATGTGTTATCAACCTCATGAGCAACGCCATGCGCTACACCCCCGAGGGCGGTTGGGTCGTGGTGTCGGTGCTCAGTGACCGCAAGCACGTCAGCATTGCCGTTTCTGATACCGGCATCGGTATTGCCAAGGACGATTTGTCGCGCATCTTCGGGCGGTTTTGGCGCGCCGATGCCAGCCGCGCCCGCGAAGCTGGCGGCCTGGGCGTTGGCCTCGCCGTGACCAAGCAGATCGTCGAGCGTCACCATGGCTACATATCCGTGGAGTCGGATCTTGGAAAGGGTACGACTTTTACAATTCATCTGCCCCGCGAGCACACGGCAGACGCGGCATCTACTACAATGGAGCACTAGCTTTTCGCTATTCGGTGAAGGAGGGGCCGCGTCCCTGCCGCTCCGAGTTTGCGAAAACATGCGGGAAAGAACCCGCATTTCTGTCGTATTTAGGTAAGGAGTGACTCACGTGACAACGATGGAGCGTCGTCCGGATTCCCGTGGCAAGGTTCGTGATATTTACGATGCCGGTGAAAACCTGCTGATGGTCGCCACCGACCGCATTTCTGCGTTCGACTTCATTCTTCCCGACGAGATTCCGTTTAAGGGAGAGGTACTCAATCGCATCTCGGCATTCTGGTTCGATAAGTTTGCCGACATCGTCCCCAACCATCTCGTTTCCATCGACCCGGCGGATTTCCCCGAGGAGTTTGCTGAGTATCGTGACTACCTCGCTGGCCGCGCCATGCTGGTTAAGAAGGCCCAGACGATTCCTATCGAGTGCATCGTCCGCGGCTATCTGACCGGTTCGGGCAAGAAGACCTACGACGAGAACGGCACCGTCTGCGGCATCCAGCTGCCTGAGGGCCTGACCGAGGCTTCCAAGCTTCCTGAGCCGCTGTTCACGCCGTCCACGAAGGCCGAGATCGGTGACCACGACGAGAACATCTCGTTCGAGCGTTGCTGCGAGATCGTGGGCGAGGACATCGCCACGCAGATTCGTGACCTTTCCCTCAAGATCTACAAGGCTGCCGCCGAGTACGCCGCGACCCGTGGCATCATCATTGCCGACACCAAGTTCGAGTTTGGTGTCATCGATGGCAAGGTCACGCTGATCGACGAGTGTCTCACGCCCGACTCCAGCCGTTTCTGGCCTGCTGCCAGCTACGAGGAGGGCAAGATCCAGCCTAGCTACGACAAGCAATTCGTCCGCAATTGGCTCAAGGCCAACTGGGATATGACGGGGGAGACCCCGCACCTGCCCGCCGAGGTCATCGATGGCACGTCCGAGCGCTATCGCGAGGCCTTCCAGATCATCACGGGCTCCCAGTTCACAAGCATGAAGGAGAACGCATAAGTGAGTACCCGTAGCGCCACGAACAAGCGCACGCAATCCCACGAAGTTACCGGGGTTGCGCGCAAGTCTGCCGCATCTGCTAAGCCCGCCCGCCAAGCAGCGAGCTCCGTTCGCGTCGTGCCGGCTTCGTCTAAGGCACGCCGCAAAGAGCTCGAGAAGGGCGAGAACCTCGAGGGCCTCTCTAAAGAGGAGAAGCGCGCCCGCAAGGCTAAGCAGCGCGCCAAGGAGGACCGCATCTATACGGTGTCGAATATCCTCCTCAAGCAGGACGAGGACTACACCAAGCGCCGCCGTATTTGGTGGGTTGTGCTCGCTATCGGCATGGTGCTCATCGTGGCAATTTGGGCCTCGCTGTACTTCGCTCCCGCTGGCATGGTGTCCAGCCCTGTCCAGATGGTCGGCATTGTTTTGTCCTACGTCATCATTTTGGGCGACTTTATCTATGACTTCGCTCGTATTCGTCCCTTGCGCAACATGTACCGCGCGCAGGCCGAGGGCATGTCCGAGAACAAGCTCAACGCTCTTATTGAGCGCGCGGCTGCCGAGGAGGACAAGAAGGACTCCAAGAAGAAGTAGCGTTTGCATACATACTTATCGCTAAGATATAAGGCGCGTCGTTTTTGCGGCGCGCCTTTTTACTGTTCTATAGATAGATGGAGTGGCACATGATTCGAGCTGCCCTGACGGTCGAAGAGGCTCTGGAGGGCATGAAGGCCCTGGAGCCCAAGATTAAAAACTACGCGCGCCTGGTCGTCCGCAAGGGCGTAAACGTCAAGCCCGGCCAGGAGGTCGTCGTTCAGTCTCCGGTCGAGTGCGCGCCGTTTGCGCGCGTGGTGGTCGCGGAGGCCTATGCTGCCGGCGCCGGCCACGTGACGGTCATTTGGGCCGATGATGCCGTGACGAGGCTCACGTACGAGCATGTCGAGAAAAGCTATTTTGAGCAGACGCCCGAGTGGAAGCGCATGCAGCTGGATTCCTTGGCCCGGGATGGTGCCTGCTTTGTCTTTATCGAGGGTGCGGATCCTGCGGCCCTTAAGGGCATCGATCCCGCTAAGCCCGCTGCAGCTTCTAAGGCAAGGAACACGCAGTGCAAAGTTTTCCGCCGTGGACTGGATTACAACATCAATCCGTGGTGCATCGCCGGCGCTCCGGTCGTGGCTTGGGCGCACGAGGTGTTCCCAGGAGACGCCGATGAGGTTGCAATCTATAAGCTGTGGAATGCGATTCTGCACACCGCGCGCGCCGATGGCCAGGACCCAGAGAGCGACTGGGAACTCCATGACGCCGCATTCGAAAAGAACCTGCGTTTCCTGAACGACAATCGTTTCGACTACCTGCATTACACCGCGGCAAATGGAACCGATCTGACGATTGGCATGACGAAAGGTCACGAGTGGGCCGGCGGCAAGGGCAAGGCGCCCGATGGGCACCCCTTCTTCCCCAACATTCCCACCGAGGAAGTCTTCACCTCGCCCGATCGCATGCGTGCCGACGGTATCGTGTACTCGGCCATGCCGCTCATCCATCACGGCAATAAGGTCGAAGATTTTTGGATTAAGTTCGAGGGCGGCCGCGTGGTGGACTACGACGCCCGCGTGGGCAAGGCAACGCTCGCAAGTATCATCGATACTGACGAGGGCGCTGCTCACCTGGGAGAGGTCGCGCTCATTTCCAAGAACACGCCGATCCGCGAAAGTGGTGTTCTGTTCTACGATACGCTCTATGACGAGAACGCTAGCTGCCATCTCGCGCTAGGTGTCGGTTTCCCCGAATGCATCGAGGGTGGGTATGACATGTCCAAGGAGGAGCTTCTGGAGCATGGCGTTAACGTCTCGAGCACGCACGTCGATTTTATGATCGGCACGGACG
Source organism: uncultured Collinsella sp. (assembly GCA_900544425.1). Classification (GTDB taxonomy): domain Bacteria; phylum Actinomycetota; class Coriobacteriia; order Coriobacteriales; family Coriobacteriaceae; genus Collinsella. The sequence continues at coordinate 690 of UQUX01000046.1, read as the reverse complement.
ACATCGATATTGTGGGCATTACGCCTGATGGACGTGAAGTTGTGATTTTCCAGAACGGCCAATGGAGTTGGGAATAGTCCCAGACCGTGGTACAATGCCACCCGCGGGCCGTTAGCTCAGCTGGCAGAGCAGGGGACTTTTAATCCCAAGGTCCAGGGTTCGAACCCCTGACGGCCCACCCAAAGATTGTTGAGACGGTCAACTTCGGTTGGCCGTCTTTTTTGTCGCCCTTTCATGGGTTCGAACCCGTCGGGGCGCGGAGCTGAGTAAACGCGTGAGCGTTTGCCAGCGCAGCGCGCAAGGCGCGAAAGCGCCGCAGCGGCCGCCTGCGAAGCAGGCTGAACCCCTGACGGCCCACCCAAAGATTGTTGAGACGGTCAACTCCGGTTGGTCGCTTTTTTGTTGCCGGTGCACGGGTTCGAACCCGTATCTAGCTATATATAAGAACGCTTGGCGAACAAAACCCGCCTTTTACCGATGGGAAACAAATAACTGATGCCTTTGGAGTAAAGTAGCGCTCCAGAGATGACCGATGTCTCAATACACATAAAACAGCTGGTCATCGCCAATATCAGAAGCCAATGCTTCAGTTTTAACCTCAGTGATGCGACTGAGGGACCTATTCATTTGTGAACAAAATATGGAGTGCGCGATTCCCGCCCACGGCGCCCCTCCGGTCTGGCAATATAT
>UQUX01000045.1 GCA_900544425.1 uncultured Collinsella sp. | reverse complement strand
CCCGCCAGTACGTCGACCGGGCAAATTGCTACAACGCCTGTCACGCGCCCCGGCTCTCCCGAACACTCGTACACGTAGTATGCCGCACCCGGATCTTTGAGCATGAGCCCGTCGGCGATGGCGCCGCGCAGGGCGTCGTTGCCGCTCAGGATGCCGCCCATCTGCGGCAGCGCTTCGAGCACGCGATCCTGAGCTGGGCGGATGCAGGGAAACGGAAGTGCTTTCATGGGCGGTCCTAACGCGCGAGTCGGTTTGTTCGCGGCTTATTATGCCCCAACTTGGCCGCTTGCGTCCCAGAGTGTGTTATCGGCAAGCGCGATGAGTACGTTCTGGCAGCGAACGATATCGGCATGGGGCACATACTCGTTGGGCTTGTGCGCGAGCGCCAACGAGCCGGGGCCGTAGCTCATGCAATTGCGGTTACCTGTTTTGCCGGCAATGACGGCGGTGTCGGTGTAGCCGGTAAAGAAGCCGACGGTCGTGTCCGCGTCCGTCGCGTCATCGGTGGCACGCTTGAGTGCGGCTAGAAGGGGAGAGTTCGGGTCGCGCTCGATGGCGGGGCGGTCGCCCGTCACGGCGTAGCTGCCATGGCAACCGGGAACCGCGGCCTCGGCGGCGGCAATGGCATGCTCGACCATATTGATCGCGGCGGCCGTATCGGTCGGCGGCGTCAGGCGCATGTCGACCCAGACCTTGGCATGGTCGGGCACGACATAGGGGCGATAGCCGCCCTCGGTCTGTCCAAACGTGATGGTCGAAGGCCCCAGCTCCTTATGCAGGGGCAACGCCGCGAACGCGCGACGAAGCGAACACACGACCTCGGCCATGGCGGCGACGGCGTCTGCGCCCTTCCAAGGCTGGCTCGCATGCGCCGTGACACCGGCCATCTCGATCTCGAACCACGTGCGCCCCTTGTGCGCCACCTGAATCTGTCCGTCAGTGGGCTCGGTATCCAACACCCATTCGCGCGAGCCGATCCAGCCGGCATCGATGGCCGCCTCGGAGCCGCGCATAAAGTCCTCTTCGTCGACCGAGCAAATGAGCGAAAAGCCGCGGCGAGGCAGCGCGCCATCCGCCGTCACGCGCTCGAGCGTATGGACCAGTGCGGCAATGGCGCAGGCCAGACCGCCCTTCATATCGCAGGCGCCGCGGCCATAGAGCTTATCGTCCCGCACGGTCGCCCCGAGCGGCGGCGTGTCTGCATCCCAGCCATCGCCCAGGGTGACGGTATCCATGTGGCAGATGTAGACGAGTCGCGGCTCATCGCTCATGCCCGGCACGGTGACCATAAGGTTGCGGCGCCCGGGGAGTACTTCGAGCTCGCGTATCTCTGCGGCGTCCAACACGGGCGAATCGAGTTTGGCAATATACGCCTCGACCAGGCCTTTGATGTTTCGTTCGATCTCGCCCTCATACGCACCTGGGTCCGAGCTGTCAATCCTCACAAGGTCCTGCGCAAGCCGCCAGGCAAAGTCCTCATCAACCATATGCAACCTCACAATCAGTCTGCTTTCCAAACCGATTGTAAGCCTCCTGAGAGATTCACGACGTGCAGGTAGCAGTATTTACCGTTCGCAGGCCGAGCCATCGCGTTTGCCGTCCGGGCGGGCTCGCAAACGACGTAGTGGGTACGTACCCTTCATGGACGACATGCTGTGCGACATATCTGCCTTTCGGTATCACCGGATACCTCCACAGGTCTTGGTAATAATGCCGGACCTGCCCGATTCTGCGGACGATCCGCGCAGGGAGCGCCTTTGTGAGCATCCGCTTGTCAAGCATTTCCTGGGCACCCCGTTACACATGTTGGCGCAGGGCGGCTGCGGACGTAAAGGCGGTCGCATTATCAGGCATGTTTGGAACGGGGAGAGGCCGTTTGGCTCCGTGCGGCAGACAGAGTTTGGCCTTGATGTCGCATCCCCGCTCTTTACGCTGCTGACCCTTGCTTCCTCGGTCTCAAACGAGCGTCTGATCATGTGCATGTATGAGATGTGCGGCACCTTTGCCGTGTGCAAGATTGCGTCCCAGGTAAAGTTGGCACTTGAACAGGCATATGGGAACCGGTGGGGTGACGCACGGTCGGGCTGGGAAAACGTAAATGATGTCTCTGGGAATCCAACGGACTTGTGGAAACGACCTCCCTTGATCGAGCTCTCTGAACTAACGGAGTTCGCCAATAAGATCCAGGGACTCCGCGGTGCCAAATCGTTCACACGTGCCGCGAAATGCATTACGGGGATTGTGGCATCGCCGCTTGAGGTCCAGGCTTCGATGCTGTTTGGCCTTTCGAGGCTGCGCGGCGGCGAAGGGCTGCACCTCACCAATAACGTCGAGATTCGCATGACGCGCAGCGCCCGCTTGATTTCGGGGCTTGATAGGCGCTACGCCGATATCCTGCTGTCAAATAAGGACGGCAGCCGAGAGTGCTTGGTTGAATGCCAGGGTAAAGCAATTCACGGATCCATAGAATCCAAGATCTCGGACTCCGATCGAACGACGGCCCTGCAGACGATGGGATATCCTGTCGTTCTGATGACCTATGGTCAGCTAGTCGACTCCGATGCCTTCCGCGTGGTGATGGAACTCATCATGTCCTATCTCGATATGCCGCTGAAAGACAAGACGCCGCGGCAGCAGGAGCTCGAACGGCGGCTTCGTGAGGAGATTTTTATCGATTGGGCGGGAATGTAGCGGCGCGGGTGGAAAACGATTGCGCGAGCTAGAGTTTTGGTTGCGAAAAAACTTCAGTTGCTCCTTGGAATTGGCTTGAAAAGTGCTACCCAGAACAAGTTATTTCGGAAAATGGACAGTCAACTTTAATTCGGCATATAGAGATCGATTATTACCTACTAAACCCCTGATAAAGCTGCTGATAAAAGCAGCTGTGCTTAGCGACTAGGGCCTTACTGTCGATTATCCGAAACAACTTGTTCTGGGTAGCACTTTTCAAGCCGCCGGGAGCACGAAATTCGCCCCCCGGTTTCGTGAAAACGGGGGGCGAATGGACTTCGTGGTCTGTCTGGCAGGCTTGGCGCCGACGCTACTTGATCACGCGCACGCGATACATCGACGGAATCTGCTTGAGCGCCTCGATGGTGCTGCTGTCCAGGTGCTCGTCGGTGTCGAACATGGTGTAGGCGTTCTCGCCGGCGGACTCGTTGGTCATACGCTGCACGTTGGCGTTGTCCTTGGCCAGGATCGCCGTGATCTGGCCGATCATGTTGGGCACGTTGGCGTGCAGGCAGGCGATGCGGCTTGCGGCGCGCGCCTTGCCCATGCTGCAGGCGGGGTAGTTGACGCTGTGCGCTATGTTGCCGTTCTCCAGGTAATCCTTGAGCTCGCTGATGGCCATGTCGGCGCAGTTGGCCTCGGCCTCGCCGGTGCCGGCGCCCGAGTGCGTGGTGATAAACGTATTGGGCATCTTGACGGTCTTGGGCGTGGCGAAGTCGCAGCTAAACCAGCTGAGCTTGCCCTCGCGCAGGGCGGCGTCGACGGCGTCCTCGTCAATGATGGTCTCGCGCGCGTAGTTGATGAGCACGGCGTCGGGCGCCAGCAGGTTAATCTGCTCGGAGCTGATCATGCCGATGGTGTCAGCCTTGCTGGGCACGTGCACGGTGAGGTAGTCGCAGCCACGGCAGAGGTCCTCGAGCGTGCCCACGCGCTGCACCTCGCGGCTCAGCACCCACGCGTGCTCGACGGAAATGAACGGATCGTAGCCGTAGACGTCCATGCCCAGATCGACGCAGGCGTTGGCGACCTTGGAGCCCACGTTGCCCAGACCGATAACGCCGATGCGCTTGCCCTTGAGCTCGCGGCCCACAAAGGCCTTCTTGGCCTTCTCGGCATCGACCTGAATCTCGGGGTCGTCGGCGTTGTCGCGCACCCAGTTCATCGACTGCACCACGCCGCGGCTCGAGAGCACCAGCATGCCCAGGACGAGCTCCTTGACGGCGTTGCTGTTGGCGCCGGGGGAGTTAAAGACCACGACGCCCTTCTTGGCGTACTCCTCGACGGGGATGTTGTTGACGCCGGCGCCGCAGCGGGCGATGGCGCGAATGCCCTCGGGCAGCTCGTAGCCGTGTAGGTCGGTCGAGCGCATCAGGATGGCGTCGGCCTCCTCGGCGGTGCCCACAAACTCGTAGCCCTCGCCAAACTCGACCTTGCCGTCTTTGGTGATGTCGTCGATGGTCTTAATCTTACGCATGGAAAAACTCCTTAGCAGGTTTGTCTAAAACAGGTGGTTTGAAGTGGCTGGTCGGCCCGCGGGTTGCGGGCTAGTTAGATCGCGGACTCAAACTATGCTGCGCTTCGAAGTCCTTCATGTACGAGGCCAGGGCCTGCACGTCTTCCATGGTTACGGCGTTATAGACGCTGGCGCGCATGCCGCCCACCAGGCGATGGCCCCTGACGTTTTGAATCTGGTGTTCGGCCGCGCCTGCGACAAAGGTCGCATCGAGCTCGGCGTCGCCGGTGCGGAAAGTGACGTTGGCGATGGAGCGACTGTCGGCTTGCGTGGTGCCATGGAAAAGCTCGCTGTGCTCGAGCAGGTCGTAGAGCAGGTTGGCCTTGGCCCAGTTGCGCTCGGCCATGGCGGCAAGTCCACCGGTCTGCTCCACCCAATGGAACACCTTGCCGCACACGTAGATGCCAAAGGTGTTGGGCGTGTTGAGCATGGAACCCTTGGCGGCCTGGGTCTTAAGGTCCAGGTACTGCGGCGTCTGCGCAAAGGCGGGGCCATCGGCGATGAGGTCGTCGCGCACGATGACCGCGGTCACGCCCGCGGCGCCGGCGTTTTTCTGCGCGCCGGCGTAAATGAGCCCGTAGCGCTCAACGTCGAGCGGCTGTGACAAAAAGCAGCTCGAGACATCGGCGACCAGCGGCACATCGCCGCAGTTGGGCAGCTCGTGGTACATGGTGCCAAAGATAGTGTTGTTCTGGCAGATGTAGACGTAGTCGAGCCCGTCGCCCGCGGCCTCGGCGGCAATGCGCGCGTTGACGTCGGCCATGTCTGGGATGCGGTCGAAATTGGGGTCCTCGGAGCTCGCGAGCAGCACGGCCTCGCCGTACTTGGCGGCCTCCTTGTACGCCTTGTTGGCAAAGTTGCCGGTCACGACGTAGCCGGCGCGGCCGCGGCGCATGAGGTTCATGGGGATGCCCGCAAACTGCAGCGTGGCGCCGCCCTGCAAAAACAGGACACGGTAGTTGTCGGGGATGCTCAGCAGGCGGCGCAGGGTTGCCTCGGCGTCGTCGATGATCTGCTGGTACATGCTAGATCGATGGCTCATCTCGAGCACGGACATGCCGCAACCGCGGTAGTCCATCATCTCGTCGGCGATCTCGGCGAGCACGCTTGTGGGCAGTGCGGCCGGGCCAGCTGAGAAGTTGTGCACACGTGCCATCTTCTAGTTCCCCTCGTAGTCGTTTGAGCGTTCGGGATACTTTAGCACAGTGGAGCGCCGGGCGCGACCGCATCACGGTAAAACTCGAGTGCGCCGCTATGATTTACAGGATGGTTACATGGGGGAGGGGTGCTTTACTCCTCAGGCAAATCCAAATCTGCGAGCGAAGGCATGAGGTTCTCTAGGCGCTTGATCTCTTCGTCGCAAATTAGCTACCTCCTGGTCACTACGACGCCAGTGTGGCAATGACGGCTTCGTCGCCGGCATATATTAGGGTGTTGCCGTCGGGGATGATCGTTTGGCCGTCGCGCTTGAGCATCACCACGATAAAGGGGTGCTTGCCCTGCGGCACATCGCGAAGACGCTGGCCGGCCAGGCGACCGTGGGGGGTCACGGTGACCTCGCGCAGCGTAACCTCGGCACGCTCTTCAAACGTTGGCGCGGCCATCACCAGCAGGTCACCTTCCTCGATGACGGTATCGCCGTTGGGCAGCACCGGGTGCGCACCGTCGCGCAGCACCAAGACCACCAGCATGTCCGTCGCGCTGCCAATGTCCGCGAGCGAGCGTCCGGCAAACGGATGTCCAGCGCCCACCTTGAGCTTTACAAACGACATGCCGTCCTCGTCGCGGTAGTCGTTAAAGGTGCGGCGCACGTCGCCGGTCGCATCGATCATATCGAGCTTCTTCGCCACCGCCGGCAGCAGCGAGCCCTGCACCACAATGCTCGACACGGCAATCGCAAACACCAGGTCAAATAGGTCGTGTCCGCCGGGAACGCCGGCCACTACGGCAAAGAGACTAAAGACGACCGAAGCCGCTCCGCGTAGGCCCGCCCAGCTTACGAGCGCGACCTGGCGGGGCTTCGTCTTAAAGGGCGCTAGGAGCACGCCGACGGCGATGGGGCGGCTCACGAAGAGCATGAACGCCATGAGTGCCAGGCCCGGCAGCAGCATCTGCGGCAGGCGTGCGGGCGTTACGAGCAGGCCGAGCAAGAAGAAGATCGTCATCTCGGCCATCTCGGTGAGGGTGTCAAAGAAGTGCGCCATCTCGACTTTGCCGGTGATGTCGCTGGCGCCCAGCACAATGCCGGCCAGGTATACAGCCAAAAAGCCGTTGCCGCCCAGGTAGCTCGGCAGCGCGTAGGCGACGATGGCCACGGCGAACAAATAGATGGTCTGCGCGCCCTCGGCCGTTGCGTGCGCGCGTTCAATCAGGCGGCCCGCCGCCCAGCCGATGGCGAGGCCCAGGCCCACGCCCAGGATAATCTGCTTGGCCAGCAGCACGGGGATGTTAATGTCGCCGCCGGCCGCGAGTGTGGCGAGCACGGCGGTGAGCATGTAGGCGACGGGGTCGTTGGAGCCCGATTCGACCTCGAGCAGCGAGTCGGTGCCGCCCTTCAGCGAAAGGTTGTGCTCGCGCAGCACGCTAAAGACGCTGGCCGCGTCGGTGGATGCCACGACCGATCCCAACAGCAGGCCGTCGATCCAGTCGAACCCCAGCGCGAAGTGGGCGAACACGCCGGTGATGCCGGCAGTGATGACGACGCCGAGCGTGCTCAGCAGCACCGCCGGCACAGCGACGGGTTTGGCACGGTCGATATTGGTGTTAAAGCCGCCGTAGAACATGATGAACAGCAGCGCCGTGCTGCAGACGGTTTCGGTGAGCGCATAGTCGCTAAAGTCGATATGCGCCGGGCCGTTGACGCCCAACAGCATGCCGAGCGCGATAAAGATGAGCAGGGTGGGGAAGGGGAGCTTTTTGCCGACGGGTTTGATGGTCAGACACAGAATGATGACGAGGCCGATAAAGAGAAGGATCTGGTTCATGGATGGTGTCCGCTCCTGGTTGGTTGGCGTGGCACGGTCAGTTGCCTGCGGTTATTTGTACCCAAAGATGGTGGGTTTATGGGGTTGGATTGCGGGCGTGCGCGATATCGTCATAGACGGCTGCCGTCTTTGCCTCTGCTCGGAAACCCTTTCCAGCTTTATTGCAACGGAGTACAATGGGTAACGTTTAAGTTCAACTTGAAGTTTTAGTTGCGGCGCCGGGCTTCGGCCGCAATGCAAGGAGAGGCGTACCATGGCGATCTATGTGACATCTGATGCTCACGGGCACGTGCGTGCGCTTGACGAAGCCCTGTCTAAGATCTCGTTGACGTCCGACGACACGCTGTACGTGCTGGGCGACATGATCGATCGCGGGCCCGATCCGGTCGGCGTTATTAAGCTCGTGCGCTCGCTGCCCAACGCCCACGTGCTCAAGGGTAATCACGAGCAGATCATGCTCGATGCCATCATTGGCCAGGATCCGCTCGATGCCGAGACCTGGGATATCAACGGTGGTTGGACGACGCGCGAGCAGCTCAACGACATGGAATTTGAGGCATACGAGGAGCTCGTGCGATGGATGGCCGCGCTGCCGCTCTACGCAGTGGTCGAGACCGAGGAGCGCCCGTATCTGCTGGTACATGCTGGAATCGAGATGAAGGCGGCGCGCGCGTTTTTGCTTGAGCATGGCGTCGATTGTGCCGATGGCGTTGGAGCGGTGGGTGCCGATCGCGAGCTGCTGCAGCAGATGCTCGCGGTGCAGTCGTCCGATGACCTGCTGTGGATTCGTCATGGCTATTGGGATGCGTCGACCGGGCTGCTTTCTGCCGAGGGCAAGGGCCCGGTCGTGGTGAGCGGTCACACGCCCACGGTATCGCTTGGGCGCTATTGCGAGGTCGGTGGTCTGGCGGGGCTCGATGAGGAATCGGGACGCGGGCAGATCGTGCGCTTGGGCGGCGAGGACACTGCTGGTGTGCCCGATCGCATCGACATCGACTGCGCCGCCGCCACCGGCTCCGAGTTCGGCCGCGTGGGCATCCTGCGCCTGGACGACGGGGCCGAGTTCTACGCGAACATCAACCCGGGCGAATAACCTTGTTCCGCCGATCTACCGTAGCTAATTTGGGACGGGGCTTTTTTGACTACTTTCGGAGAGTAGCGCCTTCTTGCTCGGTAAGCGCTAGAAATGAGGAGCGTCTGCGTCCTCGACAGCGCGAAAATGCTCGAAAAACCGTCGCAACGGAGTCAAACGACGTCGCGGCGGTTCTTTTTTGGCTGCCCGCTTGCTAAGTGAGTAGACTTTTTTGGAAATGCCGAGCACCCAACATATTTGCCTCAATAAAACCGCAGGTCACAGACTTGTGCTCTGTTGGTGTGGTCGGGGATTCGGTAAAAGTCTACTCACTTAGTTTTGCGTGATGAATATTGTCCGCAACGAGACCCCAGACGGGGTGATTCCATCGCAAATTCCGGTGACCGGGCAGCTAATTAGGCGCCGTATGGGTTGCGGTCGCGTTCGATGCGTTGGCGGATGCGGCGGTACTCGATTATCAGCAGCACCAGGAGTAGGGCCATGATGGCTAGGTAGCTCACTACAGCGCCCATCAGACCCAGCAGCTTAATCAGGATCACCGGCAGCACCACGCTTACGGCGAAGCAGATCAGGTAGATCTTGGTGACGTCTCTAGCGTGGCGTAGCACCGTGATGATGGCGTAGATAAAGTCGATGGCCGCGGTGACGCCGCCGGCGACGACCATCAGCAGCGCCAGCGTACGGTAGCGCTCAAAGCTGAGGCCGTACATAAAGCTCATGAGGGGAATACCGGGACCTGCCATAAATGCGGCGCACATGCCGGTGATGACCACGATCAGCGCCATAACGGCAACAATAATCAGGTCAAAGCGACGACGCTTGCGAGGATTAGCCCAAATGTTCGACAAGCGCAGGAGCTGCGGTTTATAGATAAATCCAATGCTCAGCAAAATAGCCTGCGCAGGAAAGAACAGGGCATTAAAGTACAGCTGATATTTGTATGCCAGCGTGCCTTCCATCACAAACTTGGGCATGCTCTCGATAAGGTTGAACAGGAACAGTGCACCAAAGAGCGGGGCGCACTGGACAAACAGGTGGCCGACCTCGCGCAGGCTCACGCGGCGCGATTTTTCGGTCTCGAGCAGGGCGAGCGGCGCGGTGACCAGCACGAGCGAGGCGATCGCGGTGACACCCATGTCCATGGCCGCGATGGGCATGCTGCGCGTGAGGAACAGCGCCACGCTGAAGACCGCGATGACGCCGACGGAGCGTAGCGTTTGGCTCATTCCAGCCAAGTAGAGTTTGTCGGCCTGCTGCAGGCGGCCTTCGTACACGTCGGCGACGCCGTCGATGACCTTATACAGGTAGACGCCCAGGCCGATCGTCGCCATCTGCGCGTCATAGCCGCGGGCGCTGCTATACATGAGGCCGCAGCCTAGGGCGAGCGCTCCGCAGATCCAACGATTGAGCTGGTAGGAGGCGAAGGACGTCTTTTCGTCGATGTCCGAGACCTGGAAATTGCGCACGCCGTAGTTGCACGCGATCATGATGAGCGTGCCGGTGACAAAGGCGATGGAGAACTTGCCGGCTTCTTCGGCGCCCACGAGCTGTGTGGACACGATGGTGAGCAGCGGAAACGCCAAGCCCCACACGGCGGTGCCGAGAGCGTTCCAAAGGTAATCGCGGCGGGTGGCGTGCTCCTCGTATTCCGCTTCCTGCATGGAGAACCCGCCGCCGTAGACGGCGCCGAGCAGACGGTTCCACCAAGCGTTGACCATGCGGCGGACGGGGCCGGGCTCCCGATCGCGTTCGCGCCGGCGACGTGTGGCTTGGCTGCTATCGGGCCCGCCGGCGTTGCGCTGACTCAGCTCTTGGATGCGTGCGAGTTCCTCGGCAGTGTGCGAGGCAGGGAAGAGGCCGTTCTCGATGCGGCCGCCCTGGGCCTTCGCGGCGCCGTCCTTCGATGCAGCGGGGTTGGAGGTGCCGTTGCGGCGGGCGATGGCGCGGCGAATGCTATCGAGGGGCGTGATACTCAAAGCGGAGTCCTTTCTATTGCTGCGCTTTAGTATAGACGCGACGGTGTTCGCTCGTGTTTTTGAACGGATTGTTCAATAATTTCGGCGGGCGGCTGTAATTTGTCGGTAAACGTGCGGTATCCTGTTGAAGTTTTGTGACACCCCCGATGCCGCCCACGCGGTACCAAGGAGCTTCTACCTATGGACGTCGCCGCATTCTTACTGGCTCTTGTGCCGATTATTTGGCTGGTCGTGATGCTGCTGTGCTTTAAATGGCCAGCTTGGAAGGCCGCTATCGGATCGTTTGTCCTTTCGTGCTTGCTTGCCTTCGCATGGTGGCACCTGCCGGCAGCGCAGATCGCGACCGCCTCGCTCGAAGGTTTTTTGATGGCTCTGTGGCCCATCGTCCTGGTGATCATCGCCGCGGTGTTCACGTATAACCTGTGCGTTCGTACGGGCGCCATGGACGTGATCGGCAGCATGATCACCTCCATCAGCAACGACCGCCGTCTGCTGGCGCTGCTCGTGGCTTGGTGCTTCGGTGGCTTTATGGAGGGCATGGCCGGCTTCGGTACCGCTGTCGCCATTCCCGCCGGCATGCTCGCGGGCCTGGGCTTTGAGGCCGTGCCTGCCGTGCTCATCTGCCTGCTGGCCAACGGCGTGCCCACGCCCTACGGCTCCATCGGCATCCCCACGGTGTCCGTTGCCGACCTGGTGGGTTTGGATTCCCTTCACCTAGCGACCGTTCAGCTGGTGCAGCTCGCGCCGTTCTTTGTGGTGATGCCGCTATTTATTGTGCTGGTTGCGGGCCGTGTTGCCGATGACCAGGGCAATGCCGCGAGTGTGGGCGAGCGTCTGCACGGTGTTGCCGGCGTGGCGTTGCTCTCCGGCGTGTCGTTTGTCGGCGCGGCTCTGGTCGTTGCCATGTTTGTGGGCCCCGAGCTGGCCGTGGTCGTAGGATCCATCGTTTCGCTCGCGCTGACAGCTGCGCTTGCCATGCGTGCCGAGAAGTCGGGGCGTCTGGACGCACGCTTTCACATGAATATCGAGGCGGGGGAGAAGCTCACCGTTAAGTCGGCGCTTTCGGCCTGGTCGTGCTTCATCCTGATCTTTGTGTTGCTGCTGGGCACGTCTAACCTGGTGCCCGCTGTACATGCCGCGCTCGCGCCGTTTGCGAGCCACGTGCAGGTGTATTGCGGTGAGAATCCCGGTACGCTTACGTTTTCGTGGATCAACACGCCGGGCGTCTGGATTTTCCTGGCGGCGTTTGCCGGCGGTGCCATTCAGGGTGCTTCGCCACGCATGATGGGCGAGGTGCTGGCCGCGACTGTGAAGCAGATGATGCCGACGGTGATCACGATGCTTTCGGTGCTGGGCTGTGCCAAGGTGATGGGCTATGCGGGCATGATCTCTTCGATCAGCGCGTTCTGCATCGCCGTCGCCGGTGGGCTGTACCCGATTCTGGCTCCGTGGATCGGCGCAGTCGGTGCGTTTGTGACCGGCTCGGGCACGTCCTCGGGCATGCTGTTTGGCCCCATTCAGAGCCAGGCTGCCACTGCGCTGGGTGTGAGCGACTACTGGATGGTCGCGTTGAACGCCCTGGGCGTCGCCGCCGGTAAGATGATCTCGCCGCAGACCCTCGCCATTGGTCTTGCCGCCGTGCTCGTGCGCGGTAAGGATGCCGAACTCCTGGGCGCCGTCCTGCCCTACGCCGCCGGCATGCTGGTCCTGATGAGCGCCATAGCCATGCTCGGCCAAGGCCTGCCGCTGTAGTCGGCACTTAGGGACGTTCCTTATGTGCCGGCACTTTGGGAACGTCCCTAAGTGCCGGCATCCGGGGACACTCCTTGAATGTTGTCTGTTCAAGAGTGTCCCCAATGACTAGTCGTTTAAAAGCGTCCCTAACGACTAGGCCGCTTGCCTGCGATTTTTGACCGTTGGGCGGGCGCTTCGCCGTTGCCGCAAAAACGTTTTTGCATATCGGGTACAACGGGCTTTACGTGAGTAAAGTGCGCGCCGCGTCCACGTGTCGCGCTTTTAAAGGAGGCCCCATGCCTGGTGTTACCCCTGCAGAAGTTCTGTCCAACTTTGGTATTGCGCTGGTCGAAGATCCCGCCGAGAATCAGCCCCGTCTGCTGGTCGATCTATCCGCCGCGGAGCTCGTCGAGCACGCCATCCGCCGCGAAGAAGGCCGCATGGCATCCAACGGCGCGCTGGTGATCGAGACGGGGGAGCGCACTGGTCGTTCCCCCAATGACCGCTTTATCGTTGACACCCCCGATGTTCACGACAAGATTGCCTGGGGTGCCGTCAACCGCCCGCTTTCTGCCGAGAGCTACGAGGCCATCAAGGCCGGTATCGTCAACTACCTCAACGAGCGCGATGTGTTCGTCACTCGCGGTATGGCCGGTGCCGATCGCAACCATACGCGTCGCCTGCTTGTCGCCTGCGAGCGTGCCAGCCAAGCGCTCTTTATTAAGCAGATGCTCGCCCGCCCGCTTGCCCGTGAAATCGCACGCACCGGCGAGCCGGACTTCTGCGTGCTCGCCGCTCCCGGCTACCAGTGCGATCCCGCCATTAAGGGCCTCAACTCCAGCGCCGCCGTGGTCATCAACTTCCAGGAGCGCGTGATTTTGGTTGCCGGCACCGGTTACTCCGGCGAAATCAAAAAGTCCATCTTCAGCGTCATGAATTACCTGCTGCCCGTCGAGGACGACGTGCTACCCATGCACTGCTCGGCCAGCATGGATCCCGTCACGCACGAGACCGCCGTGTTCTTTGGCCTTTCGGGCACGGGCAAGACCACGCTTTCGGCCAACCCCACGCGGCTGCTGATCGGCGACGACGAGCACGGTTGGTCCGACATGGGCATCTTCAACATCGAAGGTGGCTGCTACGCCAAATGCGAGGGCTTGGACGCGTTCCACGAGCCCGAGATCTTCAACGCTGTCCGCTTTGGCGCGATCTGCGAAAACGTGGTGCTCGACGAGAACCGCAAGCCCAACTACGACGACATCTCGATCACGCACAACACGCGCGTGGCATACCCTGTGGAGCACATTCCCAACGCGTGGACCAAGGGCATG
>UQUX01000044.1 GCA_900544425.1 uncultured Collinsella sp. | reverse complement strand
GCATACCGATTTCCTTGGGATCGCGTGCTCCGCACATGCCCTCGCGGCCATAGACGGGGTGGTAGCCTGCCTCGGGCTCGGCTTCGACGACGGCGTCGAGCAGTAGCTTGGCAGTGCCGCTGGGGGCGTCGACCTTTTGGTTGTGGTGCGTCTCGACGATTTCGCAGTCAAAGCCGGGCAGCTCGCGTGTAGCCTGCGCTACCAGATGGCGCAGGGCTGCGATACCGATGGAGTAATTGCCCGAGTGCATAACGCGGGTGTTCTGGCCCAGCTCACGCAGGCGGTCCATCTGCTCGGGGGTGTAGCCTGTGGTGCCTGAGACCAACGCCGCGCCCGTGCGCTCGACATAGGCGACGACGGCGTCGAAGGTCGCGACGTTCGAGAAGTCGATGATGACGTCGGCAGCCGGTGCGTTCTCGAGCTCGCTCAAATCGAAGCCAATCTGGGCCACGATATCAAAAACGGGCTGACCGGCGGCGTCGACAATGCCTTCGGCGGTAGTGCGGATGAGCGAGCCCATGCGGCCCGTTCCCATAATGACGGTCTTAATCAAGTAGACCAGCTCCCTTCAGAGCATCGGTAAGTGCGGCTCGCGTGTCGTCTGCCATGGGGCACAGCGGCATACGGTAGTTTGCCTCGATCATGCCCATCTGGGCGAGTGCTTCCTTGACGGGGATGGGGTTGACCTCGCTAAAGAGGGCGTTGATGAGCGGCTGGCCGGCAATCTGGATATCGCGGGCGCGCGCTACGTCGCCGTCCAGATAAGCGCGGCACATGTCGTGTACAAGCTGCGGCTGCACGTCGGCCCACACGCTGATGGTGCCCGAAGCGCCCAGGCTCATGAGCGGCACTGTGAGTGCATCCTCGCCCGAGTACATGCGGAAATCGTCGGACAGCAGGTGGGCGATCTTGGCCGCGTAGGCGACGTTGCCCGAGGCCTCCTTGATGCCCATGATGTTGGGGTGCGCGGCTAGGCGCTCTACGTTGCGCTCGCTGATACCGCAGCCGCAGCGGCCGGGGATGTTGTACAGGATGCAGGGGATGTCAACGGCATCGGCGACGGTCTTAAAGTGCTGATAGATACCCTCTTCGTTGGACTTGTTGTAGTAGGGGGTAATGAGCAGCAGGCCGTCGGCTCCCAAGCCCTGGTAAGTAAGCGACTTGGTGAGCATGGTCTGCGTGGAGTTGGAGCCTGAGCCGGCGATGACGGGGATGCGGCCTGCGACCTGCTTGACCACGGCGGCAACGACAGAGTTGTCCTCGTCGTCGGTCATCGTGGCGCTTTCGCCAGTGGTGCCCAGGGTGAGGATGGCGTCGGTGCCATTCTGCAGGTGGAAATCGACCAGGCGCTCAAGAGCATCAAAGTCGACGCTGCCGTCCTTCTTGAATGGGGTGACGAGGGCGACGATCGAGCCCTCGAGGTTGCGGACATCCATATTCTTCTCCTTCGCTTCTGCGATCTGGATGCGTTTGTTCCATTGGGCGGCGACGGCCAGGCGCTCGTCCTGGGCGCGACGGCGGGCACTTTCGGCGCGCGACTTGGCCAGCAGCTCGCGGCCGCACGGCAGCACGTCGAGCGTGGCAAAGTAGTCTCCCGGGCGCTCGGCGCGGCGAATGAGGTCTGCCGAGCCGTCGGGACGCAGCAGTACCTCGGCGGAGCGCAGGCGACCGTTGTAGTTGTAGCCCATGGAGTAGCCATGCGCGCCGGTGTCGTGGATCACGAGCAGGTCGCCCATGTCGATCTGCGGCAGCTTGCGGTCGATGGCGAACTTGTCGTTGTTCTCGCACAAGTTGCCCGTGATGTCGTACGTATTCGTGACAGGGGCTGTGGATTTGTCGGGGCCACCCGGCCGGCCCATCACCGTAACGTGGTGGTAGGCGCCATACATGGCAGGGCGAATCAGGTCGACGGCACTTGCGTCCACGCCGATATAGTCCTTGTAAATCTGCTTTTCGTGGATGGCCTTGGTGACCAGGCATCCGTAGGGGCCCATCATAAAGCGGCCCATCTCGGTGCAGATCGCCACATCGCCCATGCCGGCGGGTACCAGAATCTCGTCGTAGGCCGCGTGTACGCCCTCGCCGATGGCGTGGATGTCGTTAGCCTGCTGTTCGGGCAGGTAGGGGATGCCCACACCGCCGGACAGGTTGATAAAGGCGACATGCGCGCCCGTCTCGCGCTCCAGACGCACGGCAAGCTCAAAGAGGATGCGCGCGAGCTTGGGGTAGTAGTCGTTGGTGACAGTGTTGCTGGCGAGGAAAGCGTGGATGCCAAAATGTTCGGCGCCTTTGGCCTTGAGCATGCGGAAGGCCTCAAAGAGCTGCTCGGTGGTCATGCCGTACTTGGAATCGCCCGGGTTGTCCATGATGCCGTTGGAAAGCTGGAACAGGCCACCCGGGTTAAAACGGCAGCTGACCGTTTTGGGAATCGGGCCGGCGACGCGCTCATAGAACTCAATGTGGCTGATGTCGTCAAAGTTGACGATGGCGCCCAGCTTGTCGGCAAGCGCAAAGTCGGCCGCCGGCGTGTCGTTGGACGAGAACATAATGTCGTGGCCCGTAATGCCCAGCGAGCGGGCAATCATGAGCTCGGTGTAGCTTGAGCAATCACAGCCGCAGCCGTATTCGTTAAGGATGGAAATGAGTGCCGGGTTGGGATTGGCCTTGACGGCGAAGTACTCCTTAAAGCCCGGGTTCCACGCAAAGGCATCGCGTACCTCTTGCATATTGCGACGGATGCCCGCCTCGTCGTATAGATGAAACGGCGTGGGGAACTGCTCAACGATGTGCTCGAGCGTCTCCTTGTCCACAAACGGCTGCTTGGCCGCGTATGCCTCGTTGGGGGTCAATGCCATGTCCCGTAAACCTCGCTATCCAGACGGCGCCATCTGCGCATCGAATCCGCATAGCGTGGACCCAATGTCCGGATAGCGCTCCCGCATTGCTGCAGACAGTCCTGCGGGTGTTTCCCGCAGGCCCACCAGGCTGTTCGTGCCCGAAAAACCCAGTTCGGCGGGTTTCGCCTCCCCACGGGGTCAAAGTCTGCCGACTCGCCCGCGGATCATCGTGCCCGCGCCTCTATCAAAGTGGTACAGACCCTACCACGAAGCACTTTATCAAACAAGAGTATTTGTATATAACGTTTAAAAAATGCAGCGGTATGCTAGAAACATGCACACAACAATCCTGCGTCACAATAGATGACAACTGATGCGCTCCACGAAAGGACCCTCTATGACCGAGCTCCAAGAACTCCGTCGCTATCGACGCGATCTCCATCGCATTCCGGAGCTCGATTTCGATCTTCCGCAAACCATTGCCTATATCGAGGACGTGCTGGCGCCGCTCGCCTGCGAGGTAGTTCATCCGTGTCCGAGTTGTGTCTGTGCGTTTTTCGATGCTGGCGTGGGCGCCTCGCATGCTATGGCGATTCGTGCCGATATGGACGCGCTGCCCATCGAGGAGGCGACGGGCGCGGCTTTCGTCTCGATGCATCCCGGCAAGATGCATGCCTGTGGCCACGATGGGCATATGGCTATGGCACTTGCCGCTGCAACCAATGTGGACCGTACGATTCGCGAGCAGCCGGGTGCGCTTAAGCGCAACGTGCTCTTTGTGTTTCAGCCTGCCGAGGAAACGACCGGTGGCGCAAAGACGGTGTGCGAAAGCGGCGTGTTCGAGCGCTATGGTGTCGACCGCATCTTTGGGTTTCATGTTTGGCCCGACCTGCCCGCCGGTACGCTGGCGAGCTGTTCTGGCCCACTGTTGGCGCGCTCGAGCGAGACGCATATCCACATCCACGGAGCGAGCATCCATATCGCCAAGACCTACGGCGTGCCGGTCGAGGAGTCGCACGATGCGGCCCTGGCGGCAGCGAAGTTTTTGGTTGCCGAGCGCGAGCTGATGGACGGGCTGGGCGACGATGAGCCCTGCATCGGTAAGTTCGGCTTGCTGCAGGCCGGTACGGTCTGCAATGCGGTGGCGGGGGAGGCGCACGTCGCCGGCAGCCTGCGTGTATTTACGGACGATATGTTCGACCGTGCGCGCGAAGGCGTACGCCGCGTGCTGGACGAGGCCTGTGCCGCGACGGGCTGCACGTATGACCTGGACTTTGCCGAAGGGTACCCGCCGGTCGACAACGATCCTGACCTGTTTGCCCGCATTGCGCCCGTCCTGCCCGAGTTGCAGCTCGTTGACGAGCCGTTGCTGATTGCCGAGGATTTCGCCTTCTATCAGCGTCATCTGCCGGGGGTGTTTTTCTTGCTGGGGACGGGCGTACCAGCCGGGCAAGACAACCCAAGTGACGCCGAGGGCTGTCCCGCTTACGCGACAAACGCCCTGCACACCGATACCATGCTCTTTGACGAGGAAATCCTGCTCAAAGGCCTCGATGTCTACAAACGATTGCTTTTGCTTGACTAAGGCGCAAAGGACTATTTGTTCTAGAAAACACGAACAAACGTACGATATAATAGAGATGTAAGTCTATAGAAACGTTTGACGTTACTAACGTAAGGCGATACTATGATTGCATCGTATAAAGATGAGGATACCGAACGCTTTGCCATGGGTGTGCGGGTCAGGAGGTTCGTGCCCTTTGAGCGTGTTGCGTTGAGGAAGATTCGCCAACTGCAGGTTTGTGCTTCGCTTGATGATCTTCGCGTTCCACCGGGCAACCGCCTGGAAGCTTTGAAGGGCGATCGTGCCGGTCAATATAGCATCCGTGTTAACGAGCGCTATCGGGTCTGTTTTGAGTGGAGACAGGAGATGGCTTGGAATGTCGAAATCGTCGATTATCACAAGTGATGAGACTTCGGCCGATTTGCTGTCGCCGGTGACTCCTGGTGAGCTTCTCAAAGAGGAGTTTCTTGTTCCCATGGGCATTTCTCAATATCGCCTTGCGAAAGAGACTGGGATTCCGGCTCAGCGTATCGGGCAGATTGTCTTGGGAAAACGTCGCGTGACGGCCGACACCGACCTCCGTCTTTGCCGTTATTTTGGCCTGACGGATGGTTATTGGCTGCGCGCTCAGGTGGCGTTTGACCTTGAGGCCGAGAAAAGGCGGATCGAACCGGAGCTGAATAAGATCGTTCCTGTCCAGCAGGCCGCTGCGTTGTAGTGCTCAAAGATATTGAGGTTGGAGTGACGATGGAACGACGCCGACAGTCTGCCGTTTATAGTCCCGGTGGGTGTGGATGCGGCTTGTTGTTGCTTCTGGTTATTGCTGTGAGCATTGGCGTGATGTTTGCGCTTGCTGGGCTGGCTGCGGCGGCACTCGTACTGTTTATCACTGCCATCGGCGTGACGATTTGGCTCTGCCGCAATCGCGAGCGACGCCGTGCCGGCGGTAAAACCAATGTCGGCTGGGTTGTATTCCTGGTCATTGCGTACCCGCTGAGTGTCAGCTACCTGGTGTTCTTTGTCCTGTTGATGGTCAGTGCCTTTACCGGGGAATCCGTCACGGTGGGTTGATGCGCTGCCGGCAGACGGTCGCGCAAAGTGCGTTTGCTCGGCGTTTGGATAACTGCATTGGCCGTTTACCGCAACCTTAGCTCTCAGCTAATGAATTCAAGTTTAATCCTTCCTACGATGTGCTGTGTGCCGGCACGGTAGCCGGATCGTAGGAAGGATGAATAATGGCAAAAGAGGGAAAGAAGCCGATCGGTAAGATTGTCCTAGGCGTCATCGTGGTGCTGGTTATTGTCGGTGCCGTGGGCTCTATGGGCGGCAACTCAACCGATTCGCCTGCGAGCGATTCGGCAAAACCTGCCGGGACGACACAGCAGGCTGAGGAGCAAAAAGAACCGCAAGAACCGTATACCATTGCTGACGAGGCTGAAGACACTTCCAATCAGTTTGCCTATAAGATCACGGGGACGCTGACCAATAACACGGACAAGGAAAAGAGCTACATTCAGATTGAGTATGTTCTGTATGATGCTGATGGCAACCAGGTTGGAACGGCTCTTGCAAACACCAATCATCTGAAGGCGGGCGGCTCCTGGAAGTTCGAGGCGCTGGGCACGGTGTCTCCCGATCAGGTCGCCAGTTGGGAGCGTTCGGACGTAAGCGGTTTTTAGCATGTTGTATGCACTGGGGGAGGTGAAGTCGTATGCCCGATAAAAAGCTGACTGACGAGTTACTCAATGAGCTTCTCGACGCGCCAAACACCGATGGCTATATCAAAGAACACGACTTTGCCGCCCCGTCGCTTTCGGACTACCTGAAGCAGCTACTGCAGGAAAAGGGCTTGGAGCGCTCGCGCGTGGTTCGTATGGCCGATCTCAATGAGACCTTTGGCTATCAGATCTTTACCGGTGCGCGGCATCCGAGCCGCAATAAGGTGCTGCAGATTGCCTTTGCGATGGCGCTGACGCTCAAAGAAACCAACCGTGCGCTGACGGCTGCCGGGGTAAGCGTCCTTAACTGCAAGGACCGCCGCGATGCGATTATCATTTTTTGCATCGATCGCGGGTGCAGCCTCCAAAAGGTCAACGAGGAGCTGTATCGCTTTGGCGAGGAGACGGTGAGTTAGCGGCTGATATCTGAGCCGGCGGAGCTGCCGAACAACGATGCAAGCGAACGGGGCGCAGATGCCATGGGGTGTCTGCGCCCTGCGCTATGATGGAGGCTATGGATACTCAGAGCCCAACATATTCCGATGACGAGCTGACCGCAGCGCTTGCCGAGCACCTGGCGTCGCTCGATCGCGACGACAGCTATCGCGTGGAGCGTGTACTTAAGCGCTCGTCCGTCGAAACAACCGAGCTCGTGTACTTTGAAGGAACCGGCGGTGGTTCGCTCGGTCCCTTTGTTCGTAAACGCATCGATGCCTCGGCTCAAATCGGCGGGGCATACGAGCGTCTGTTTGCCGCTCAGCGGGCAGGCAGGCGTTTTGAGCACCTGCCCAGAATCGTCGATTGTCGTCGTGTGGGCGACGAGCTCAACGTGGTTATGGAATACATCGAAGGGGAGACACTCGGGGCGCTGGTGGACCGTCTGGGAGCCACCCCCGATTATGCGCGTGAATTGTATCCTGCCCTATGCGATGCCGTGGGCGAGCTCCATGCCGGTTTTGCAATGGTGGGGGAGACGTCGGCGCCGGTGATCCATCGCGACCTCAAGCCGTCGAATATCATCGTGACAGGTGCCAACTATACGCCTGATGACGGCCTGACATTTTCATCGCTGGTGATTATCGACCTGGGGATCGCGCGCGTATGGCGCGATGGCGCCGATGCTGACACCGTCAAGTTTGGCACGCGACCCTATGCGCCGCCCGAGCAGTATGGGTTTGGGCAGACGAGTGTGCGCAGCGATGTCTACGCACTTGGGGCCCTGTTGTTCTTTTGCCTGACGGGAGTCGACCCTAAACCAGGGCTCGACATGCGCGAGCAATGTGAGGCATGCGGCATTCCCACTCCACTTGCCGATGCCGTCTGCATGTCGATGGCGCTCGACCCGGCCAAGCGTTTTGCGAGCGCGGAAGCGTTGGGACGGGCGACGCGCGCGGCATACGATCTAAGTCGCCCCGTGCGGCCTCCTGCGCCTGTGCTTGTCCGTACTCCGGCCTCGGAGACGGTGTTGACGCCCCAAGGGCTCCAGAACCCCACAGTGCTTCCTAGGCCTGCCGCCTCCGCTGCATGTGGTCTGCTCTCTCGCGTTCCGGAGTCTCTGGGGCGCATTTGGAATACGCTCATCTGCTTCTCGCTGCTTGTGTTCTTTGCCGGAAGTCACTTTGCCGTCTTTCACCCCACCGGAGCAAACCAAAGTTACCCGACGTGGCTTCTCATAATCGAGTATTTTTTCTTTGTCGATGGTCTTATGGTGCTTATGCATTTTGCGCTGCTCGATAAGCGCCGTCTTCGTCGGCGATTCGCACTGCTCGACAGCTATCGCGGCAAGAAACTCGCGAAACTCTGGCTCAAGGCATTGGGTGTGCTGCTCCTGTGCATGATCGTCATAGTCGCGGTTGCCAATGCGACCGGCGTCGTCGATACCTCCGCTACCTAAAAGAAAAGGGCCCTATTGGGGCCCTTTGCAGTTGCACTTAGATGCGGTTCATCTGAGCGGCGACTTTGTTGTACCAGTCCTGCCACGTGGGCGGGCAGTACTTTTTGGCCGCAGCCGGGGTAAGGGTGGAGCCGTAGTTGGCGCCCAGATAGGCAACGTGAGCGGAGATGCCCTCGCTCCAGCTGCCAAAGCTGCGCCAACCGCCGCCACGTGCACTCCAGCCCCAGGCGTTGTAAGAATTGGCGCAATAAGCGCCCTTGGTGCTCTCGATGCAGGCGATGGCGGGGGACCAACGGGGATCGACACCGGTATTCCAAGCGGCGACGGCAAAGTTATAGCCTTGGCCTGCCATGGGGGAGCCGGCGAGATAATTGTCGATGCGGCTCGTCCACTCATTAATGAACGAATCGTAATCGGAGCTACCGGTATTGGCGTTGTTCACCGTGGTGTCGATGGTGGTGTTGGTGTTGGTGGCCTGGCTGCTGGAATTGCTGCCGCTTACGCCCTCGCCCGAGAGCTTCTCGGCGGCAGCGGCCTTATCGGCCTCAAGCTTGGCAAGCTCGGCGGCATTTTCCTGCTCGGCTTTTGCCTGTGCCTCGCTGCGGAGCTGCTGGGCCTGCGCCAGCGCATCCTCGGCGTTTTTCTGCTCTGCCTCAAGCTGAGACTTGGCCTGCTGGAGCTCAGCCTTGTTCTGCTCGAGTTCGGTTTGCATGTTATTGAGCTGTTCGATCTCGTCGACGCTCGAGCTCGTGATCTGGTTGGTGTATTTGCAGGTCGTGATGAACTCACCCAGGCTCTGCGCGTTGACCAGGAAGCTCACGATGGGATTGGTGCCCTTCTGATACTTGTACAGATCGCGCATGGCGGAGCTTGCCTTGGCCTGCTGCTCGGGAAGCTTGGCCTCGATTTCCTCGATGCTTGCCTCATTGGAGTCAATCTGCTTTTGCAGGTCATCGAGTTTGGTGCGGGCGTCGTTGTAGGCGCTCGTGGCGGCTTCGATCTTCTGCTGGGCTGCGGAAAGCTGGTCCTGCGTTGCCTGCGAGGCGGCATACGCCGCAACGGGGGAGAGCATCGGCGTGGCCGTCAGCGCAACGGCGAGCGCGGCACTCGTGATGATGCGAGCCGGCTTCGACGCAATGAGCGCTGCGGTGCGATGATTCGAATGCTGCATCCAGTCCCTCTGCAATCAATCGTAGGTTATGGTTCGAACGGTATTCTACTACTGCTTTCGACCTCAACTTGAACCTTAAAGGTTCCAAAGGGTCAAGTTGAACTTGAGGCTTTGGCTTTGACCTGCAGTTATGATGAATTGTTGAGAAACCATAGAGTTCAACTTTAACGTTACAGAGCTCTGTTTGAGAGGAGTTTTGGGCTGTAAAAGCCATCTCAACGTGGGGTTTTATAACTACAGCGTGCCCTTCTGGCGAGCCTGCTCAATCTCTTCGAGGGCCTCGGCGGGGGTGAACGAACAGGTGCCGTCGCCGAGTTTGATTACCTGGATATCGTCGCCGGCGTAGACCTCTCCGCCCTTTAGTGCCACGCCAAAAACGCCCTCGTGGGGAAAGATGCAGTCGCCGGCGAGATAGTAGATGGCACAGCGTGTGTGGCAGACCTTGCCGATTTGGCTGATTTCGACAAGCACCTCGCTGCCAAGCTTGAGCTGTGTGCCCAAGGGGAGCGAGAGCAGGTTGATGCCCCGGGTTGTGAAGTTCTCTCCGAAGTCGCCCTCGTGCACATCGAGCCCGCGCGCCTGCGCCGTCTGGATAGACTCTGCAGCTAAAAAGGAAACCTGGCGGTGCCAATGCCCGGCGTGTGCGTCGGAGGCGAGGCCAAATTACTCTATAACGGTGTCGTGCCCGTCGGCGACGGGCGACTTGCGCGTGCCCTTGTGTGCCGACGTGTTGATCGAGACGATGCGGGCGGGTCCGTTGTAGGCGTCGTTTGCCGTGCACAGGGGAGCGGTCGCTTTCGCACGTTCCGCCAGCTCGCGCCTCGCGGCATTGAGGATGGGATTATCGGTCGGATGGTCTTGGGGCACGTGTGCACCTTTCGCTCGAAGATGTCAATACGCTGAATCCTACAACAACGGTAGGTTCATTGCCCATTGTCATACAACGGTGGGCGCCGGCTTCGTGCTGGACGATTACGTCGATTGCCATAGATACGGTGGAGCTTTGGGCGCCGGCGGCTTGGCACGCTAGAATAAATCAGTTGCGCAAAGACCGCCCGTTGTGTGGGCAGTTCATGATAGGAAGTTTCCATGGCATTGCAATTTACAGAGCGCGAGTTCATTCCCGTGCTGCTTGGTGGCGACATCAACGCCTATTCGGTGGCGCGCGCCTTCTACGAGGAGTACCAGGTCAAGAGTCTGGTCTTTGGCAAGTATCAGACGGGTCCCGCGTACCGCAGCCAGATTATCGACTACACGCCCAACGTGGATATCGACACCATGCCCGTGATGCTCAAAACCGTCAACGGCATTGCCCAAGCGCATGCCGACAAGACTATTGTCCTTGTGGGCTGCGGCGACAACTATGTCGCTCTCGTGGCTCAAGCCAAGGATGCTCATGAGCTGGCGGATAACATCGTCGCTCCCTACGCGCCCTACAGCATGCTCGAGCAGTGCCAGAAGAAGGAGATCTTCTACGAGCTGTGCGAGAAGCATGGCGTGCCCTATCCGCACACGTTTACCTTTACCAAGGCGATGCTCAATGCCCAGGGTGAGGCGCCTGCCGAAGTGCTCGACCAGATTGATTTTCCTTACCCGATGATTCTGAAGCCTTCTGACGGCATCATGTGGTGGCAGCATGAGTTCGAGGGCCAGAAGAAGGCCTATGAGATTGCCGACCGCGCCGAGCTGGAACAGGTCAT
The DNA here is from genome assembly GCA_900544425.1 of uncultured Collinsella sp. Classification (GTDB taxonomy): domain Bacteria; phylum Actinomycetota; class Coriobacteriia; order Coriobacteriales; family Coriobacteriaceae; genus Collinsella. The sequence continues at coordinate 2,745 of UQUX01000044.1, read as the reverse complement.
TCGCGACTCGTATGCCAGCGGCTACACCGACGACCTGATCTTGCAGGATCGCGTGCCCGGCAACGACGAGTACATGCGCGTGCTCACCAGCTATTCCGACCGCAACGGTAAGGTCCGCATGATGTGCCTGGGCCATGTGCTACTCGAGGAGCATCAGCCCCACGGTGTCGGCAACCATGCCTGTATCATTACCGAGCCCAACGACGAGCTCATGGGCGGCGTGCGTAAGTTGCTCGAGGACCTTCACTTTGTGGGCTATTCCAACTTTGACGTAAAGTACGACGAGCGCGACGGCTCGTTTAAGTTCTTCGATTTCAACACGCGCCAGGGCCGCAGCAACTACTACGTTACCAACAGCGGCTTTAACGTTGCCAAGTATGTGGTGGACGAGTATGTGTTCAACCGTCCGTTTGAGCCGGAGTTTGTGACGGCTCAGGACGAGGCCCTGTGGATGGTCGTCCCCATGGGCGTCGTCGACAAGTACGTCAAGGATCCCGAGCTGCGCGCTAAGGTGCATCGCCTGGACAAGGAAGGCAAGGGCGCCGACCCTTCGTTTATGAAGGGCGACTTTGTCTTTAACCGCTGGCTGCGCATGTGGCACACCAAGCTGCGCCACTTTAAGCTGTTCAAGACGTATTACAAGTAGATGAGCGCGGCGCCCGTCCGGTTTGCATCGGGCGGGCGCGGGTATGATACGCGCAATTGCGCAAGCGTCACCAAGGAGGCGGCGATGGAAAAGCTGGGAGTTATCGGCGGCATGGGCGCCGAGGCCACGTCGTATTACTACGACCAGGTGGTGCGTCATACGGCTGCTGCCTGCGATCAGGAACATATCGACATGGTGGTACTCTCCAAGTCGACCATGCCCGACCGCACGCTGGCCATTAAGACCGGCGAGCATGCCAAACTGCTGGCGACCATGAAAGAGTGCGCCCAGGCACTCGAGTCGCTGGGCTGTGCACACATTGCCATTCCCTGCAACACGTCACACTACTTCTATGACCAGATCCAGTCGTTTACGAAGGTGCCGATTATCCACATGCCGCGTGAGTCGGTGCGCTATGCTCTGGCCGGTGCGGTGATGGGGGAGTGTGAGTTCGACCCCAACCTGAGTATGCCGGCCGAGCCGGTGCATAAGATCGGCATCATGGGCACCGATGGCACCGTGGGCGCGGGCGTCTACGGCCGCGAATGTAAGGCTGCGGGTGTTGAGGTCGTCTATCCCAGCGAGAAACGTCAGAACGATGTGATGTCGCTTATCTACGATGATGTGAAGGCCGGACGTGAGCCCGATATGGATAAGTTCGACCGCGTGATGTGGGAGTTCGCCCGTAGCGGCTGCGACCGCGTCATTCTGGCCTGCACCGAGCTCTCGGTGTTGCAAAAGTACCGAGAGATGCCCGAGATCACCCTCGACGCCATGGATGTCCTGGTGCGCGAATCCATCATCCGTAGCGGCGCTCCCTACCGCCTCTAGCTTCCGACCTGTCAAAAAGGGACAGGTTAATTTTGGTAGGTTTTATCTGGTGAAACAGTAAGGCCTCGGCTCGTTTGGTGCGAGCCGAGGCCTTTTGCGTTGGGCGGTTGCTGTCAGTGGTGAACTAGAACAGGAAGCCGATGGCGATGAGGGCGATGCTGACGATGAGCACGGCGATGTCTAGGCCCTTGATGGGGTAGCGCTTGTACGAGCTGGCGCGCGTACGCAGATAGAAGCCGCGCTGTTCTGCCGCCAAGGCTGTGGCATCGGTCTTGCCCACGCTCGAGATGAGCAGCGGCACGCACAGTGGCAGCATGAGCTTAAGCTTCTTGATGGGGTTCTTGGTGTCGTACTCGACGCCGCGTGCGGTCTGCGCCTCCATGATGGCGTTCATCTCTTGACCAAACACCGGCACGAAGCGCAGCGCCGTGGTAAAAGTGAAAGCATAGCGATACGGCACGTGCAGCACCTCGACGCAGGCGTTGGCAAGGTCGTTGAGCTTGGTCACCGTGAGCATGAGGATGAGTGGTAACGCCACACCCAGCAGGCGCAGACAGGCCTTCGATCCCGTGATGAGGCCCGTGTCGGTGATAAAGCTCCACACCACGTTGCCATCGCGCATAAAGGCCAGCTGGAGCACCAGCATGATAAGCGCGAGCGGAATCAGCAACTTGAGCAGCGAGAACAGGCGGTTGACGACGCCCGCATAGGCACCCAGGGCAAGGGTGAGCGCCAAAAAGCCCAGCAGCGCCACGTAGGTGTCGGACAAGAAGATGCCGACGATGATGGCGGCGGCGAGGCCCAGTTTGACGACGGGGTTCAGGCGATGCAGCAGCGTGTCACCCGGCATGTAGTCGATGACGTTAACCACGGTGGACCATCTCCTTGGTAATTCGAACGACATCGGAGACCTCGCTCACCTGCGCAAAAGCGGTCGAGACGGAAGATGCCAGACGGCGCGAGAGCTCAATAACCTGGGGAGGCTCCACGTAGGCACGCCGCATGAGATCGATGTTCGAGAATAGCTCGTGCGTGCGGCCGCGGTCGAGGATGCGACCGTCGGCCATTACCACAATGCGCTCGGCAAAATCCGAGACGACTTCCATATCGTGGCAGACCATGATAACGGCGCAACCGCGCTCGGCCATGGTGCGCACCGTTTCCATGACGGTCATGCACTCGCGGTAATCAAGGCCGCTCGTGGGCTCGTCGAGCACGACGATCTTGGGCTCAACCACTACGACGGAGGCAAGCGCCACCATTTGTCG